>NZ_JAUXYO010000352.1 GCF_030694325.1 Allobosea sp.
TCCTTCGAGACGCCGCTGACGCGGCTCCTCAGGATGAGGGCTGTGGGAGTTGCAGCCCACTTCACTGGCCCAGCCTTTCGAGCAGGGCCGGGACATGGACCTGGTCGGCCTTGTAGTTGCCGGTGAGGGCGTACATCACGAGGTTGACGCCGGCCCGCAGCGCCATTTCGCGCTGCCGCGGATCGGAACCGGAGAGCGGCACGAGCGGTTCGCCGCGGCGGTTGACGGCCCAGGCCGAGGCGAGATCGTTCGAGGTGATGACGATGGGCGAGACATTGTCGCCGGCCCGGGCCGGGCGCCGACCGTCGGCGCCGGCGGGCGGCAGGATCTCGACCCAGGTCGTGCCGCTGTCATAGCGCCCGACGAAGCCGTCCAGGATGTAGAAGGTCTTGGTCAGGACGTGGTCGCGCGGGATCGGCTCGAGCTCGGGAATGTCGAGGGTCTGCAGCATGCGCCGGAGCTGGTCGCCCTCGGGCGTCGTGCCGCCGCCGGGGCGC
The DNA here is from genome assembly GCF_030694325.1 of Allobosea sp. Lineage (GTDB taxonomy): Bacteria > Pseudomonadota > Alphaproteobacteria > Rhizobiales > Beijerinckiaceae > Allobosea. The sequence continues at coordinate 498 of NZ_JAUXYO010000352.1, forward strand.
GCGCTCATCGCGTCGCGGGTGTCGAAGATCACAAGCCCGCCGCCCTTCATATAGGCCTCGAGTTTGCGCAACGTCTCGGAGGAGGGGATCGGCCGCCCGGAGACGATCGGCCAGTACAGGACCGGGAAGAAAGCGAGTTCGTCGCGATCGGCATTGACGCCGACGGCCTCGCCCGGTTCGAGAGCGGTGCGCGCACCGAGGACGACGTTGAGCCCGGCGAGCCCGGCCTTCGACATCTCGTCGACCGCGCGATCGCCGGTGACGACATAGGCGAGGCGCGTCACCGCCCCGGCGGCAAAGAGTTCGCGCGGGATCGGCGGGCGTGGGTCGAGCGCCGCGGTGGGCACCGAGGGCGCTTGCGACTGGGCGTCCGCCCGCTCCGGCATCAGCGAAAGCCCCCCGAGCGCCAGCGCAAGCAGGATCGCAGCCGGCGCCGCGCGGCGGGCCTTGCGGGCGAGATTCAGGCGGCCACCGAGCCACAGCGTCGCCAGCGTGTCGGCGACCAGCAGCAGCAGCGCCAGCACCAGAAGTTGCGGGCGGATATCGAGCGCGACGGGCTTGTCCACCGGCAGAATCGGCGCTCCCAGCGCGGCAAGGTCGATGGCGCGCAGCGTATCCGTCGGGTTCAGCGTGTTGACCGCGAGCGAGCCGTCCGCGGGGCCATAGATGCCGGGCGGATGGGCGAGCGTGGCGCGGCCGGTGAAGCTGCGCGCCACCGGCTGGGCCGTGGCGGGCGGGCTGCGGAAGCTGCCGGTGCCGTCGAGCACGCGGGTCGGCGAAAGCGTCTCCACGCGGGCATCCTCTCCCTGGGGCTCGGCCGGGCCGGTGCCGGCGAGGCCGACGATCTTCCGGAGCATTTCGACGAAGAGGCCCGACAGCGGCAGGTTCGACCAGGTCGTGTCTGCCGTGACATGCATCATCGCGATCATGCCGTCGCCGCGACGCTCGCCGGTCACGACGGGCGTGCCGTCCTCCAGCGCCGCCCAGGTCTTGCGCGAGAGGTCGGCTTCCGGCTCGGCCAGGATCTGGCGGCTGACGCGGACATCGTCACTGATCGGCACGCCAAAGAAGGGGCTCTCGCGGGTGAAGGCGGCGAGCTTGCGCGGCGTCTCCCAGGAGAGGCCCCCACCCAGCGTGCGGCCGCCGCGGCGCAGGCGCACCGGCGTCAGTTCGTCGGAGGCCGCGGCGAGGCGCGCCCCGGCGAAGCGCAGCAGCACGCCGCCGCGCTGGATGAAAGCGTTGATCTTGCCGGCCGTGTCGGGATCGAGCGCGCCGATATCGGCCAGCACCAGCACCGAGAGGTTCTGCGCCAGGAGTTCGCCGACGGGGTCGGTCGAACCCGGCCGCGGTTCGCGAATCTCGGCGAAGGGCTGGAGGGCGCGCGAGACGTAATAGGTCGGCGAGAGCAGCGGCTGCGCCGTGTCGGTGGTCGCACCCGAGACGATGCCGACGCGGCGGCGCTTGGAGCGGTCGTCGAGCAGGGCGACGGCGCCGGCGCTGCGCTCGCCGACGATTTCGAGCCGCGAGACGGCGTTGCGCACCTCGATCGGCAATGTGAGGCGGGCCGTGGTCTGCAGGTCCGAGCCGCTAAAGATGAAAGGTGCGTCGCCGAGCGGCAGGCCCTTGAGATCGAGCGCACGGACGAGACCGCTGGAGGCGGCGCTGCCGGTCGGCCGGAGCACCTTGACCGCGAGCGCGCCGGCCAGGTTTTCCGGCGCGGCCAAGGCGAGCTGGTCGACCGGTGCGGCATGGATCGAGAGGCGCCCCGAGCTGGCCTCCTGCCTCAGCCTGGCGAGAAAGGCACCGTCGTCGGAGACCGAAAGCCCATCCGCCACCCAGACGATTTCGGCATCCGGCGAGTTGCGCAGGAAGTTCTCGATGCGCGGCAGGTGAGCGCCGCGGTCGGGCGCATGCGGCTGCAGGGCGAAGGCGCGCAGACGGTCGAGCGCGGCGCGCGGCTCCGACAGCGCGATTTCGGCCGGATTTTCCGCCAGACCGACGAGGGCGACCGGGCGGCCTTCGCGGGCGGCGGCGGCGACGCGCGATTCGGCGACCAGCAGGCGCTCCGGCCAGTCGGTCGCGGCGCCGAAGCCATTGTCGATCAGCAGCAGCATCGGGCCTCGCAGCGGACCGGCCTCGCGGGGCGGGTTCCAGACAGGGCCGGCCACGGCGAGGATCGCCAGCGCCGCGACCAGCATGCGCAGCGCCAGGAGCCACCAGGGCGTATGGGCCGGCATTTCGCGCTTGGCGACGAGGTCGGCCATGATCTTGAGCGGCGGAAAGTCGATCCGGCGCGGCCGCGGCGGCGTGACCCGCAGGATCAGCCAGAGCGCGGGCAGCAGCGCGAGCGCGGCCAGCGCGAGCGGGGCGGAGAAGGCGAGCGGGAGCGCGTTCAGCACCGGCTATCTCCCGCTTCCGCGCGACGCCGCCACGAGGCTCGCGACCCGCAGCACGCCTTCGCTCGCCGGCCGGTCGGTGCGGTGGAGCGTCAGCGTCCAGCCCGCCTTTCGGCAGGCCTCCCGGATCGCATCGCGATGGGCTTCCAGCCGCTGACGGTATTCGGCGCCCCAGGAGCCGGCATCGCCGACGCGCAGCGAAAGCCCATCCTCGAGATCGAAAAGCTCGGCCTGGCCGGTGAAGGGGAAGGTTTCCTCGATCGGGTCTGCGATCAGCAGGACATGGCCGCGGGCGCCGGAGGAGGCGAGGGTGGCGATGCGGCGGGCGAGCGAATCGGCCGGCGAGAGACCGTCCGTGATGATGATCGCATCGGCCAGGCGCGGCAGCGGCCCGTCGGGCGGCAGGTCGAGATCGCCCCCCTTGGCATCGGCCAGGATCGCCTGGGCCAGCGTCTCGACGATACGGCGCGAGGCGAGCGCCCGCGTCAGCCCGAGATGGCCGACACGCTCGCCGCCATCGACCAGGGTCTCGGCGAGGGCGAAGCCCGCGATCAGGGCGCGATCGACCTTCGAGGCCAGAGCGAGGCTCGATGCGAAGCCCATCGAGGCGGAGCGGTCGATCCAGAGCCAGATCGCGTGGGAGGCCTCCCATTCGCGTTCGCGGACGAAGAGATGGCCGTCGCGGGCCGAGCGGCGCCAGTCGATGCGCGACGAGGATTCGCCGGTGACGAGCGGGCGGTACTGCCAGAAGGTCTCGCCCGGGCCCGCCCGGCGGCGCCCATGGATGCCGTGCAGGCTGGCGGAGACGCGCCGCGCCTCGAGTATCAGCCGGGGCAGGCGCGCCGCCAGATCGAGCGAGGCGGTGACGACCGGCCTGGCGGGCTGGCGTTCGGCCGATCCGAGAACGCGCGTGCGCAGCATCCGTGTTCGCCCCCTATCCCAGTCGCTCGACGAGCTTGCCGATGATGCCCTCGACCGTCTCGCCGTCGGCGCGGGCGGCGAAGGTCAGCGCGACGCGGTGCTTGAGCACGGGGACGGCCAGCGCCACGACATCGTCGACGGAGGGCGCGAGACGGCCTTCGACCAGCGCACGGGCGCGGCAGGCCAGCGTCAGCGACTGGCTGGCGCGCGGTCCCGGCCCCCAGGCCAGCTTGTCGGTGATGGTGGCATCGCTGCCCTCGCCGGGGCGGGCGGAGCGAACGAGATCGAGGATCGCGTCGACGACCGCCTCGCCGACGGGCAGGCGGCGCACCAGCCGCTGCGTCGACATCAGGGTTTCGGCCGTCATCGCCTGGGCCGGCTTGTGCTCGGAGGCGCCGGTGGTCTCCATCAGGATGCGGCGCTCGGCCTCGCGGTCGGGATAGGCGACGTCGATCTCGAGCAGGAAGCGGTCGAGCTGCGCCTCGGGCAGGGGATAGGTGCCCTCCTGCTCGATCGGGTTCTGCGTCGCCAGCACATGGAACGGGGCGGGCAGGTCGTAGCGCTCGCCGCCGACGGTGACGTGGTGCTCCTGCATCGCCTGCAGCAGCGCCGACTGGGTGCGTGGGGAGGCACGGTTGATCTCGTCGGCCATCAGGAGCTGGGCGAAGACGGGCCCCTTGATGAAGCGGAAATGGCGCTTGCCGTCGGCGCTCTCGTCGAGAACCTCGGAGCCCAGGATGTCCGAGGGCATCAGGTCGGGCGTGAACTGGACGCGACGCGCGCTCATGCCGAGCACGGTGCCCATCGCCTCGACGAGCTTGGTCTTGGCGAGGCCGGGCACGCCGACGAGCAGGCCGTGGCCGCCCGCGAGCAGGGTGATCAGCGAGAGATCGACGACCTTCTGCTGGCCGAAGATGACGCGGCCGATCTCGGCGCGGGCGGCGCCGATGGCGCCCAGCGCCGCTTCCGCCGCCTCGACGATGCCGGTATCGAGGCTGACCGGCGGGTTGGTGTCCACTGCCCGGACTTGCGCCACCATTACGATCTCCTTCACCCTCGGGGTCCGCGCCTTCCGGCGCCGCGCAACTTGCCACGCCCTGAGCCGTTAACTGTGGACGGGGCGCCATGCCGGCTCAAGGGCGGAATGACGCGGTGCACAGAACACGGCTTCACGATTATGTGGAGTTCAAGGCAGAGGCGATGATGCAACCACTATGCCGCATGCAGCGCAGGCGGACCTTTCGATGAGCGGCGAAGGCGGCGCGATGGAGCGGCTGCTGGCCGCGTTGAGAGGCGGGGAGACCCGCGGCTTGCCGCCGGTCGAGCGCTGGAATCCCGATTTCTGCGGCGATATCGACATGAGGATCGCCGCCGACGGCACTTGGTTCTATCTGGGCACGCCGATCGGCCGGCCGGCCCTGGTGAAGCTTTTCTCCTCCGTCCTGCGCCGCGACGGCGATGGTTACGTTCTCGTGACCCCGGTCGAGAAGCTCGGCATCACGGTCGACGACGCGCCCTTCCAGGCCGTCGAGATGGCGGTGGAGGGTGAGGGCGAGGCCCGCGTGATCGGCTTTCGGACCCAAGTCGACGATCTCGTCGAGGTCGGGCCAGAGCATCCGATTCGCTTCGAGCGGGAGGCGGCGGGAGACGGGCTGAAGCCTTACGTCCATGTGCGCCGCAACCTCTGGGCCCGGCTCACCCGGGCGCTGACCTATGATCTGCTGGCGCTGGGGGAGGTTCGCGAGGCTGGCGGGGTGCCGCATTTTGGCGTCGCCGTCGCCGGCACCTTCTACCCGGCGGTGCCGGCGAGCGAGATCGACGCTGCGTGATGCGGGCTCTGGACCTGACCACCGAGGAATTCGCCGCCCTGGCGATGCAGCGGCTGCGGGCCGAGCCGCCGGCTCTGGGCGATCTCATCGCCCGCCCGCGCGGCGACCACGATCACCAGCCCCAGCCGATTGCACCGCCGGACGAGACGGCGGCTGTTCCCGCCGCCGTGCTGATCGGGGTGGTGCCGCGACCCGAGGGGCCGACGGTCATCCTGACGCAGCGGGCGGCGACGCTGCGCAGCCATTCGTCGCAGGTCGCCTTTCCCGGCGGGCGTGTCGATGCCGTCGACGGCTCTCCGGTCGTTACGGCGCTGCGCGAAGCGGAGGAGGAGATCGGCCTGCCGCGCGAGCGCGTCCGCACGCTCGGCTTCCTCGATGCCTATCTGACGGGAACCGGCTACCGCATCGTGCCGGTGGTCGGCCTGCTCGAGCCGCCCTTCACCCTCACGCTGAACGCCCATGAGGTGGACGAGGTTTTCGAAACGCCGCTCTCCTTCCTGCTCGACCCGGCCAATCACCGGCGCGAGGGGCGTGAATGGCAGGGGCTCTACCGCACCTACTATGCGATGCCGTTCGGGGATCGCTATATCTGGGGCGCCACCGCCGGAATGATCCGCAATCTCTACGAGCGGCTCGCCGGCTGAACCGGACTGGACGATCAAGGCCATGCTGCGCTCGATCATCGAAGAGGTGCTTCTCTTCGTCCTGCCCTTCTGCATCTTCGCGGGCTATCTCATCGTCAAACGGCGCAACCCGCTCGATGTCGAGCACTGGAGCCGGCATCTCTTCTGGCTGTCGATCGTCGGGCTGACGCTGGCCATCGCGCTCGTCGCCTATGGCGGCTGGACCGCGCCGCGGGCGACGGGTGCCTATGAGCCGCCGCATATGGAGAACGGGCGATTGGTGCCCGGCCGTTTCAAGTGACATCTCCCGAGGAGCGGATCGCCGCCCTGCTGGAACGGCCATCGCTCTCCCGGTTGCTGGAGGCGCTCAACGGCGAGGGCGAGGAAACCCGCATCGTCGGGGGCGCGGTACGCGACGCCCTGCTCGGCGAACCGATCGGCGATGTCGATCTGGCGACGACCGCGCTGCCGGATGACACGATGCGGCGCGGTCGGCTGGCCGGGTTCAAGGCCGTGCCGACGGGGATCGAACACGGCACGGTGACCCTCGTCGCCGACGGGGTCGCCTGCGAGGTGACGACGCTGCGCGAGGATGTCGAGACCGACGGCCGACGCGCGACGGTCCGCTTCGGGCGTGATTTCGTCGCCGATGCATGGCGGCGCGACTTCACGGTCAATGCGCTGTCGCTCGACCGGGCGGGCGCCGTCCATGATCCCTGCGGCGGGCTTGCCGATCTCGCTGCGCGGCGCATCCGCTTCATCGGCGACGCGGCGACGCGCATCCGCGAGGATTATCTCCGGATCCTGCGGTTTTTTCGCTTCCACGCCCGCTACGGCACCGGTGCGCCGGATGCCGAGGGCGTGCGCGCCTGTATCGCGGGGCGGGTCGGGCTGGCGGGCTTGTCGCGAGAGCGCGTGCGCGCCGAGCTCATGAAGCTCCTTGTGGCGCCCGGCGCTGCGCCGGCTCTGCGCTCGATGGCCGAAGCCGGTCTGCTGATGCCGATGATCGGGCGCGTGCCGCATCTGACGCGCTTCGAGGCCGTGGCGGAGGGCGGAGGCGAGGGCGTGTTTCCCGCTTTCCGGTTGGCGGCGCTCGCGGTCGGCGTGCGCGAGGATGCGCTGCGGCTGCGCGAGGAGCTGCGCCTCTCCAATGACGAGTTCGACCGGATCGAGCGCATTGCGCTGGCGCTGGAAGGTCTGTCGGGGCGCCGTTCGCCCGCGCGCCTCGCGCAACTGCGCCATCTCGCCCACCGGATCGGCCAGGACGCGGTGGCCGCCGCTCTCGTGCTGCTGGCGGGGCGTGGCGCGGAGGCCGCCGGGCGGGCTCAGGCGATGATCGCCGAGCTGGCGGGCACGCCGTCCTTCCAGCCCACCGGGCGTGACGTGATCGCACGCGGCGTCCCGGCCGGGCCCCGGGTCGGGCAGGTGCTGGCGGCGGCGCGGCACGGCTGGATCGAGGGGGGCGCTCCTCCCGATACAACCGCGCAATGGCGGTATCTGGATGAGGCCCTTCGATCGATCGCCCCGGGTCGAGCGGCCGATTGAAGCAGCCGCCTGCTCAGGGCCAGCGCACCGTCGGCGGCATCGAGGACAGGATCGAATCGACGTTGCCGCCGGTGCGCAGGCCGAAGATCGTGCCACGGTCGTACAGCAGGTTGAACTCGACATAGCGCCCGCGGCGGATCTGCTGCTCCTCGCGCTGCGCCGCACTCCAGGGCTTGCTTATGTTCGCCCGCAGGATCGGCGGATAGGCGGCGAGGAAAGCCTCGCCCACGGCCTGGGTGAAGGAGAGGTCGCCCTCGGGATCGCCCGACCAGACATAATCGTAGAAGATGCCGCCGATGCCGCGGGGCTCGTCGCGGTGCTTCAGGTGGAAATACTCGTCGCACCAGGCCTTGAAGCGGGGGTAGTCGGCGATCGGTGCGTGGCGCTCGCAGGGCTCGCGCATCGCGGCATGGAAGGCGATGGCATCGGGATCGTCCTGGTTGCGGCGGGCGACCAGGACGGGGGTGAGGTCGGCGCCGCCGCCGAACCAGGGCTTGGTGGTGACGACGAAGCGCGTGTTCATGTGCACGGTCGGCGCGTGCGGGTTCCAGGGATGGGCGATCAGGGAGATGCCGGTGGCGTGGAAGCGCGGATCCTCGGCCGCGCCGGGGATCTGGCCGGCGAATTCGGGCTGGAAGGTGCCGTAGACGGTCGAGACATGGACACCGACCTTTTCGAAGACGCGCCCGCTCATCATCGACATGACGCCACCGCCGCCCGGTGCGCCGTCATGGTTGTTGCGCTGCCAGGGCGTGCGGACGAAGCGGCCGGGTGCCTGCGTCTCGGGAGGGAAGGGGCCGGTCGCATCGGCCTCGACCGCCTCGAAGGCGGCGCAGATGCGGTCCCGCAGCGTCTCGAACCAGGCCTTCGCGCGGGGCTTCATCGCCTCGGCCTTTTCCAGCGCGACGGGGTCGCTCGGCGCCGCGGCGGCGGCCTTGTGGTCGGTCATCCCCGTCTCCTCACCCTGACTGGTCTTTTTGCTCGTGGTCTTCGGCCAGCACCGGGGCCGGGAAGCCGCCGATCTGCCGCAAGGCTTCGCCCAGAACCAGGGCGGCTGCAATCGCGACGTTGAGGGAACGCAGCCCCGTCTGCATGGGCACATGCACCGTCGCATCGGCGGCCGCATAGACCTCAGGCGCCACGCCGGCCGATTCCCGGCCGAGCATGACGATGTCGCCGGGCGAGAAGGCGAGGTCGAGATGGCGGGTGCGACCGTCGGTCTCGGCCAGGATCAGGCGGTGTCCCGCCTCGCGGCGCCAGCGGTCGAAGGCGGCAAAGGAGATGTGGCGGGTGACGGCCGCACGCTCGATGTAATCCATGCCGGAGCGGCGGAAATGGCGGTCGGAGACGTCGAAGGCGGCGGGCTCGACGATGTCGACGGCGACCCCAAGGCAGGCGGCCATGCGGATCATCGTGCCGGTGTTCTGGGGAATGTCGGGCTGGTAGAGCGCCAGGCGCAGCGGCGCCCGGCCCCTCGGAGATCCTGCTTCGTCCGTCGCCGTCATCGTGCTGCTGTCATGGGGTGACGGCGACCGGTGCGTCAAGGACGGCGCACGCGGCGGGCATGCGTCGGCACGGCTGGCAATTGTCGCGCCTGCACGCCATATCCGCGGCCTGCCCGGGTCGGACCCGCCCCGGGCCTTGCCCCGATTTCGTCGTCATGCCGGTCCAGAGGAGGGCGGACATGTTCACCCCGCTGTTCCGCTGGCTCGAAAGCCGCATCGACGTCTTCGCCCCCTTCGACGAACGCGAGACGCCGCCGCGCGGGGTCTGGCCGTTCATGTGGCACCACATCAAGGGGGTGAAGGGCTGGCTCGCCGTCGTCATGCTGACGGGGCTCGGCTTCAGCGGCATCGAAGCGGCGATGTATCTGATGGTCGGCTGGTTCGTCGATCTTCTCGCGACGCAGTCGCCGGAGACGATCTTCCGCGACCATGGCTGGCTGCTGGCGGGAGCGGCCTTTCTCGTGGTTGTGGTGCGGCCGCTGGTCTATTTCGCCAACCACGCCATCGTCGATCAGGTCGTGGTGCCACAGATCACCAACCAGATCCGCTGGCGCAACCATGTCTACACGCTCGGCCACGCGCTCGGCTACTTCCAGAACGATTTCGCCGGGCGCCTGTCCTCGCGCGTCATCCAGGCGGGCCAGTCAATCCGCGGCGCCACGATCGAGGTCATCGACGATCTCTGGTACGCGCTGATCTTCGCCTCGGTCGCGATCGGCTTCTTCGGCGCGACCTCGCTGTGGCTGGCGCTGCCGGTTTTGGTGTGGCTCGCGGCCTATGTCGTGCTGCTGATCTATTTCGTGCCGCGCGCCAAGAGCCGCTCGGAGGCGAATTCGCTCGGCCGCTCGTCGACCACCGGGCGGATCGTCGACGCTTACACCAATATCCTGACGGTGAAGCTGTTCGCGCGCGCCGACGCCGAGCGCTCGGCCGTGCGCGAGTCGCTGTCGCGCTGGAACGCCGCCTTCCTCAACCTGTCGCGGCTGATCACCGGCGTCAGCGTCATCCTGCAGACGATGAACAGCCTGCTCGTGGTCGTCACCGCCTGGCTCAGCCTCTGGCTCTGGAGCCATGGCGCGATGACGCCGGGTGCAGTCGCGGCCTCGATCGGCCTGGTGCTGCGCCTCGTCCAGATGTCGAGCTGGCTGATCCACCTCGTGCGCGGCGTGTTCGAGAACATCGGCTCGGTTCAGGAGAGCATGGAGACGATCGCCAAGCCGCACGACTTGCCCGACGCGGCCGACGCCGTGCCGCTGCGCGTCGAGCAGGGGGGCATCCGTTTCGACAAGCTCCGCTTCAACTATGGCAAGAGCGGCGGTCTGTTCGAGGGGCTCGATCTCGAGATCAAGCCGGGCGAGAAGATCGGCCTGGTCGGGCCCTCCGGCGCCGGCAAGTCGACGCTCGTGAACCTTCTGCTGCGGCTCTACCCGCTCGAGGGCGGGCGCATTCTGATCGACGGGCAGGACATCGCCCATGTCACGCAGGATTCGCTGCGCGCGCAGATCGGCATGGTCACGCAGGACAATTCGCTGCTGCACCGCTCGATCGGCGACAACATCGCCTATGGGCGCGTCGGCTCGACGGCCGAGGAGATCGCTCAGGCGGCCCGCCAGGCCTCGGCCCATGAGTTCGTGCTGGGGCTGAGCGACCAGGACGGGCGTCACGGCTTCGATTCGCGCGTCGGCGAACGCGGCGTGAAGCTCTCCGGCGGCCAGCGCCAGCGCATCGCCATCGCCCGCGTGCTGCTGAAGGATGCGCCGATCCTGATCCTCGACGAGGCGACCTCGGCGCTGGATTCCGAGGTCGAGGCCGCGATCCAGGAACAGCTTACCACGCTGATGCAGGGCAAGACCGTCATCGCCATCGCGCATCGGCTGTCGACGATCGCGGCGCTCGACCGCCTGGTCGTGCTCGACCGCGGGCGCATCGTCGATATCGGCAGCCATGCGGAGTTGGTCGCACGGGGCGGGCTCTATGGCCGGCTCTGGGCGCGGCAGTCGGGCGGGTTTCTCGCCGCTGCCGACCCGGAAACGCTGCCGGCCTGAGGCTCGTCTGGCGATCATGCGCCATGCACGGGCAGGCCTGTTGCAACAGTAGACTTCGTCCAATCTGCATGCCAAAGAGCGCGACAGTGACGCGCCGCCGCATTGCGGCCGTGACGACGCGCCCGTAGATACGGCGCAAGCTTGCAATTTCGAGTTTTTCCAAAGCTCGACTGACGTTGTAGAGGATTGGATCGTGGCGAACGCGACCGATACGAAACCGACCGAATCCACCCGCCGCGATTTCCTCATGCTGGCGACCGGTGCCGCCGGTGTCGTCGGGCTCGGCGCAGTGGTGGTGCCTCTGGTGAGCCAGCTCGCGCCCGACGCCCAGACGGTCGCGGCCGGCGCGCCGATCGATCTCGACCTTGCTCCGATCGCGGAAGGCCAGGCGATCAAGCTGTTCTGGCGCGGCAAGCTGATCTTCGTGCGTCACCGCACCAAGAAAGAGATCGACGAGGCCCGCGCAGTCAATGTCGCCTCGCTGCCCGACCCGCAGGCCGATCAGGCCCGCGTCAAGGAAGGCCATGAGCAGTTCCTGGTCGTGTACGGCAACTGCACCCATCTCGGCTGCGTGCCCCTCGGCAACAATCCCGGCGATCCGAAGGGCGATTTCGACGGCTGGTTCTGCCCTTGCCATGGCTCGCACTACGACTCATCGGGCCGCATCCGCAGGGGGCCGGCGCCGCTCAATCTGCCGATCCCGCCCTACGCCTTCACCGAAGGCACCAAGATTCGGATCGGCTGAGCCGCGCGCTCGGTCCGAACCCGCCTGTAAGAGACAGCCCCGAGGCAATCCGCATGAGTGGTCACAGCTCCTACGTCCCGAAGACAGGTTTCGAGCGCTGGCTCGATGCGCGCCTGCCGATCATCCGCCTCGCGCATGATTCGGCGGTGTCCTATCCGGTGCCGCGCAACCTGAACTATTTCTGGACCTTCGGCGGCATCCTCATGTTCATGCTGGTGGCGCAGATCGTCACCGGCATCATCCTGGTGATGCATTACACGCCGCATGCGACGATGGCGTTCAACTCCGTCGAGCACATAATGCGCGACGTGAACTATGGCTGGCTGCTGCGCTATCTGCATTCCAACGGCGCCTCGATGTTCTTCCTCGCCGTCTACATCCATATCTTCCGCGGGCTGTACTACGGCTCCTACAAGGCTCCGCGCGAGGTGCTCTGGATTCTCGGCGTCGTCATCCTGCTGCTGATGATGGCCACCGCCTTCATGGGCTATGTGCTGCCCTGGGGCCAGATGTCGTTCTGGGGTGCGACCGTCATCACCAGCCTGTTCTCGGCGCTGCCGATCGTCGGCGAGACCATCGTGACCTTCCTGTGGGGTGGCTTCTCGGTCGACAACCCGACGCTGAACCGCTTCTTCTCGCTGCACTATCTGCTGCCGTTCATGATCTTCGGCGTGGTCATCCTCCATGTCTGGGCGCTGCACCATGTCGGCCAGAACAATCCGACCGGTGTCGAGGTGAAGAACGTCGCCAAGGACACGGTGCCGTTCACGCCCTATGCGACGGTCAAGGACCTGTTCGCGATGGTGTGCTTCATCTTCGTGTTCGCCTATTTCGTCTTCTACACGCCCAATTTCATGGGCCATGCCGACAACTACATCCCTGCCAATCCGGCCGTGACGCCGGCCCATATCGTGCCGGAATGGTACTTCCTGCCGTTCTACGCGATCCTACGTGCGGTGCCCGACAAGCTCGGCGGCGTCATCGCCATGGGCGCGGCGATCGTGGTGCTGGCCTTCCTGCCCTGGATCGACAGCTCGAAGGTCAAGTCGATGAGCTATCGGCCGATCGCGCGCCAGCTGTTCTGGGCCTTCGTCGTGGTCTGCATCGGCCTGGGCTGGCTCGGTGCCATGCCGGCAGAGGGCGGCTATGTCATCGCCTCGCAGATCTTCACCGTGCTGTATTTCGGCTATTTCGTCGCTCTGTTCGTCGTCGGCCTGTTCGAACGGCCCAAGGCGCTGCCGAACTCGATCGCCGATTCCGTGCTCGGGACGCTGCAGGGCGGATCGGGTGCGCGCATGGGCACCGCCGTCGCCGCCGAACCCAACGCCAAGGGCTGAGACGAATCATGAGCACTCTTTCGTTTCGCTCGGCCGCCTTCGGTCTCCTGCTCGCCGCCCTGCCGCTGACCGCCCAGGCGGCCGGTGAACGCGTCATCCCGCCGGAGCTGAGCTGGTCGTTCTCGGGGCCCTTCGGCAAGTTCGACCGGGCCCAGCTGCAGCGCGGCTACAAGGTCTACAAGGAGGTCTGCGCGAACTGCCACAGCGCGTCGCTGCTGAAGTTCCGCAACCTGTCCCAGCCCGGCGGGCCGGAGTTCTCGGCCGGCCAGGTCACGGCGCTGGCTGCGACCTACCAGATCAAGGACGGCCCCAACGACGCCGGCGAAATGTTCGAGCGGCCCGGCCGCGCCGCCGACGCCTTCCCGGCGCCCTTCCCGAACGAGCAGGCGGCGCGCGCGGCCAATGGCGGCGCCTATCCGCCGGACCTGTCGGTGCTGGCCAAGGCCCGGACCTATGAGCGCGGCTTCCCGCGCTTCGTGTTCGACATCTTCACGCAGTACCAGGAGCAGGGGCCGGATTACATCGCCGCGCTCCTGACGGGCTACAAGGACCCGCCGCCGGAAGGCGTGACGCTGCTGCCGGGCCAGTATTACAACACCTATATGCCCGGCCATCTGATCGCGATGCCGAACGTCCTGAACGACGGCCAGGTCGAGTTCCCCAAGGGGCCGGACGGACAGCCGCAGGTGCCGGAGACGGCCCAGCAATACGCCAAGGACGTGACGGCCTTCCTGATGTGGGCGGCCGAGCCCCACCTCGAGGCGCGCAAGCGCATCGGCCTGCAGGTGATGCTGTTCCTGCTGATCTTCGGCGGGCTGCTCTACTACACGAAGAAGAAGGTCTGGTCGCGCATGCCCGACGGCACGCCCGTCCACTGATCCGACCCGCTTACGCAGAAGGCCCCGGCGACGGGGCCTTTTTCGTTGGCGGCGCGGCTTGAAGCGGCGGCGGCCGCGCGGCACAGTCCCGGTCGGCATAGGAATATCGAAATGAGCGAAGCGGTCCTGGGGATCATCGGCGGGTCGGGAATCTACGATCTGCCGGGCTTGAGCGATCTGCGCGAGGAGCGGATCGAGAGCCCCTGGGGCGAGCCGTCCGACGTCGTCCGCATCGGACGGATGGGGCGAACCCGGATCGTGTTCCTGCCCCGCCATGGGCGCGGTCATGCGATCCCGCCCTCCGAGATCAACTACCGCGCCAATATCGACGTGATGAAGCGGGCGGGTGTCACCGACCTCGTGTCCCTGTCGGCCTGCGGCTCCTACAAGGCCGAGCTCTATCCGGGGCTGTTCGTGCTGGTCGACCAGTTTGTCGACCGAACCAGCGGCCGCGCGTCCTCCTTCTTCGGGCGGGGCTGCGTTGCGCATGTCTCGGTCGCCCATCCGGTCGGGCCTGCGCTGCAGGAGCTGATCGCGGAGGCGGCGACCGCCGAGGGGCTGCCCTTCGTGCGCGGCGGCACGCTGGTGACGATGGAAGGGCCGCAATTCTCGACTTACGCGGAATCGATCACCTACAAGACGCTCGGCTACGACCTGATCGGCATGACGGCGATGCCAGAGGCCAAGCTCGCTCGCGAGGCCGAGATCACCTACGCGACGGTCGCGATGGTCACCGACTACGACTGCTGGCACGAGGAGCATGGGCCGGTCGACGTCGCCGCCGTGGTCAAGGTGCTGCACGACAATGCCGACAAGGCGAGGCGGCTGGTGGCGCGGTTGGCGGCCGATTTCCCGCGGGAGCGCGTGCCCTGTCCGGCGGGCTCCCACAACGCGCTCGACAACGCCCTCATCACCGCCCCCGAAATGCGTGATCCCGCCCTGCTCGCCAAGCTCGACGCCGTGGCGGGGCGTGTCCTCGAGGCGGCCTGACAGCGATGAACCTCGCCGACAGCATCCGCGCCATTCCCGATTATCCCAAGCCGGGCATCGTCTTCCGCGACATCACCACGCTACTGGGCGACGCGCGCGCCTTCCGCCGCGCCGTCGACGAACTGGTCCAGCCCTTCGCCGGGCTGAAGATCGCCAAGATCGCCGGCATCGAGGCTCGCGGCTTCATCCTGGGCGGGGCCGTCGCGCACCAGCTTTCGGCGGGCTTCGTGCCGGTGCGCAAGAAGGGCAAGCTGCCGCATGAGACGGTCAGTGTCACCTATGAGCTGGAATACGGCACCGACGAGATCGAGGTGCACAAGGATGCGGTGTCGCCTGGCGAGCGCGTGTTGCTGGTCGACGACCTGATCGCCACGGGCGGGACGGCGGAAGGCGCGGTGAACCTGCTCTCGCGGCTGGGAGCGGAGGTGGTCGCCGCCTGCTTCATCGTCGATCTGCCCGATCTCGGCGGCGCCGATCGGATTCGCCGGCTCGGCGTGCCGGTTCGCACGCTCGTCGCTTTCGGCGGGCACTGAGGCGCGCATGAAGATCAACGGGCAGGCCTACCGCACGATCTGGCTCGCGCCCGATGGCTGGCGTGTCTGCGTGATCGACCAGACGCGGCTGCCCTTCCGCTTCGAGACGGTGACCCTGTCCTCGCCCGAGGCGGCGGCGGAGGCGATCCGCAGCATGGTCGTGCGCGGCGCGCCGCTGATCGGGGCGACGGCTGCCTATGGCGTGGCGCTGGCGATGCGGGCCGATGCCTCCGACACGGCACTGGAGGCGGCACTGGCCCTGCTCGGCGCGACGCGGCCGACGGCGGTCAACCTGCACTGGGCGCTGGCGCGCATGCATGCGCGGCTGGCGCCGCTGCCGGATGCGGATCGGGACGCCGCCGCCTATGCCGAGGCCGCCGCGCTCTGCGACGAGGACGTCGCGCTCTGCCGTGCCATCGGTGAGCATGGACTCGGCGTGATCCGCTCCATTGCCGCTGAAAAATCGGACGGGGCGACTGTCAACATCCTGACGCATTGCAACGCCGGCTGGCTCGCGACGGTGGACTGGGGGACGGCGCTGGCGCCGATCTACCTCGCGCATGATGCCGGCATTCCCGTCCATGTCTGGGTGGACGAGACGCGTCCGCGCAATCAGGGCGCGGCGCTGACGGCTTACGAGCTCGGTGGCCATGGCGTGCCGCATACGGTGATCGCCGACAATGCGGGCGGGCATCTGATGCAGCGCGGCGAAGTCGACATGGTGATCGTCGGCACGGACCGGACGACGGCCAGCGGCGACGTCGCCAACAAGATCGGCACCTATCTCAAAGCCCTGGCTGCGCGGGACAACGGTGTGCCCTTCTATGTCGCGCTGCCCTCGCCGACGATCGACTGGAGCCTGTGGGACGGGCTGCGCGAGATCCCGATCGAGGAGCGTGCGGCCCGCGAGGTGACGCATCTTTCCGGGCTGGCGGAGGATGGCGAGGTGCGCTCGGTCCGCGTTGTGGCGCCGGGCAGCACGGCTGCCAACCCCGCCTTCGATGTCACTCCGGCGCGGCTCGTGACCGGGTTGATCACCGAGCGGGGCGTCTGCGAGGCCGGCGCGGATGGGCTGGCGCGGCTGTTTCCGGAACGGGCCGGGCGGCGCCCCGCGTGAGCAGGACGAGATCATGATCAAGAACGAACTCGGGGCCGGCATCGTCGCCGTCGCCCAGGCGATCGACAAGGCGGGCTTCTGCCCATCGAAATCGGGCAATGTCTCGGCGCGGACAGAGGCCGGCTTCCTGATCACGCCGTCGGGCCTGCCCTATGCGCAGACGACGCCGGGCGACCTGATCGAGCTCTCGCTCGACGGCGCTGTTCTCTCGGGCGCGCGCAAGCCCTCCTCGGAATGGCCCTTCCACGCCGCGATCTACCGGGCGCGACCCGAGGCGCAGGCGATCGTCCATACGCATTCGCCGCGGGCCACGGCGCTATCCTGCACGCGCCGGGGCATCCCCGCCTTCCATTACATGATCGCGCTCTGCGGCGGTGCCGACATCCGCTGCGCCGAGTACGCGACCTTCGGCACGCCGGAACTGGCGGAGAATGCCGTGCGGGCGCTGGAGGGGCGCAAGGCGGTGCTGCTCGCCAATCACGGCGTCATCGCGCTCGGCGCTTCGCTCGCCGGGGCGCACCAGATCGTGGCCGAGGTCGAAAACCTGGCGGGCCAGTACCTCGACATCCTCGCTGCGGGTCTGGAGCCGATCATTCTCGACGAGGCGGAGATGGCGCGTGTGAGCGCACGATTTGCGGGCTACGGCAAGGTAGGCTGAAGCCTAAGCCAATCGCACGGGGGAATCTCACGGCTTGTTAATGCCCTTGCGGCATGAAAGGGCATGATCCTATCGCCGTACCTGCATGCCTCCCTGGATATGCTCGGCATTGCTGCCTGCGAGTACGACGCGCGGCTGGATGCCGTCAGCTGGAACAACACGTTCCTGCAGTTCTTCCCGGAGGATGACGGCGAGATCTATGTCGGCGAGCCCTACGCGGACAATCTCGTTCGTTTTTATCGTTGCCGGCTGTCTCCCGAAGAGATGCCCGAGGTCGAGCGCTATATCGCCGAAGGCGTCGCGCGCCACGAAAACCAGACGCAGCCTTTCGAATTCATCCACCATGGTCGCCGGCTGCGCGCCTCGTCGCTTCGGGCTCCCGATGGCGAGCGGGTGCGGCTGTGGCAGCCCTTGGATGCCGAGCATCGGGCAGAGGCGGTTCCCGAACTCGTGCTGCCCGTTTTCGAGGCGCTACCCTTCATTCCCGACGGAGCGACCATTCTGGACGCGGATGATCGGATCGTCGCCGCCAACGATGCTTTCAGGCAGCTCTACGGCCTGCCCGGAGACCGGCCGGTGGTCGGCCGCACGCTCGACGACATCATCGCCTGGTGCTGGCGCGAGGGTTCACCGGCGGGTGCCTGGCGTGCCGCCATCCGAAACGGCCTCCGCTATGACGGCGCACCCTTCGAGATCGAGTTGCCTGGACAGCGCTGGCTGAGGGTCATCGCCCGGCACAGTGTCGGTGGCATCGGCTTCTTCACCCACGCCGACATCACCGCCGCCAAGCGGCAGCATATCGAGCTCGTCGAGGCGCAGGCCGCGCTGCAACGCGCCAACGCAGAACTGGCAAAGCTCGCAGGGACCGATGCGCTGACGGGCCTCGCCAACCGGCGCGCCTTCATGGCGTTCCTCGCGGCCGAAGCCCGGATCGCCCGGCCGCTGTCACTGCTGGCGATCGATGTCGATCATTTCAAGACGATCAACGACCGCTTCGGCCATCTCGTCGGTGATGCCTGTCTGAAGATGATCGGGTCGATCGTGGCCGAGCAGGCGAGCGGCCCCCGCCGGCTCGTCTCCCGCATCGGTGGCGAGGAGTTCGGCGTGGTCCTCGGCGGAGCCTCGTTGGCGGAGGCTCACCGGGTGGGACTGGCGATCCGCGCGGCGCTGGCTCACGCAGCCTGGCGAAGCCTCCACCCCGCCCTGGACCGTGCGACGATCTCGATCGGGCTCTGCTCCGCAGAGGGGCCGATCGACGAGGACCTGCTCTATGGCTGCGCCGACGAGGCGCTGTACGCGGCCAAACGCAATGGTCGCGACCGCATCGAGTCGCGACCATTGCCAGCCACGCGCCGCACGGCTTGACGGGACCGCCCAGAGCCTGAGCGGCGCCAAACGCCTCGCCGGTACCGCGTCAGCTCTTCGACCACTCCGCATACCAGCGCTTGAACAGCGCGAGCTGGGTGCGGGCATAGTGCTTCTGGCCCTCGGTCAGGCTGTCGGAGGCGTTGAAATGCAGCTCGTATTCGGGGCTGCCTTCGAGCACCATCAGATACTTGTAGAACAGCACGAGGTCCGGCCCTTCGTCGAAGCTCGACAGCACGGCGAGCGCGCCGTCCAGTTCGAGCGCCTTGGCCCGGGCCGCGACATCGCCTGTAGCGGCCTGCTCGCAGAGCGAGACGAGGTGCAGCACCGGCTTGGGCAGGACGTTGCCGATGCCGGTGATCGCGCCGCTGGCGCCGCAGTTGACGAAGCCGTGGAAGACCTGCGTGTCGACGCCGACCATCAGCGTGATGTCCTCCGACTGGCCGGTGATGTTCTCGGCCGCATAGGTCAGGCTCTTGGCCCCGCCGAACTCCTTGAAGCCGATCAGGTTGGAGTGGCTCTCGCGCAGCTTGAAGAACAGCTCGGCGCGGGTCTCGAAGCCGTAATAGGGGCTGTTGTAGATCACCGCCGGCAGGCCGTCGGCGGCCTCGAGGATGGCGCCGAAATGCGCGGCCTGGGCCGAGGCCGAGGGGCCGCGCGAGAGCACGCGCGGGATCACCATCAGGCCCTTGGCGCCGGCGCGTTTGCCGTGGGCGGCGAAGGCTGCGGCGCGCTGGGTGTTCTGCGCGCCGGTGCCGACGATGACGGGCACGCCGCCCTCGCACAGGCGGGCGACGCCCTCCATGCGCTGTTCGTCGGTCAGCAGGGGCCAGTCGCCCATCGAGCCGCAATAGACCACTGCCGACATGCCGGCCTCGACGAGTTCCTTGCCCTTGCGGACGAGGGCGTCGAAATCGGGGCTGCGATCCGCCTTGCATGGCGTCATGAGGGCGGGAATCGTCCCGGAGAAGATGTTTGAGGCCATCGAGCGTTTCCTTGGCGGTTTCTTGCGTCGTTAGGTTTGGGCAGCGGCGGAGGTTCAGGCCTCGTAGGCGAAGGGGTCGTCGACGGTGTGGGCGGGCTGGGTGAACCAGCGTGCGCCGTCCTCGGCCATGTAAGCGATGTCCTCGAGGCGCACGCCGAACTCGCCGTAGATGCACATCATCGGCTCGATCGAGAAGCACATGCCGACCTGGAGCGGGGTCTTGTTGCCCTTGACCATGAAGGCTTCCTCATGGACGTCGAGGCCGAGCCCGTGGCCGGTGCGGTGCGGAAGGCCGGGAACCTTGTAGCCTGGGCCGTAGCCGGCCGCCTCGATGACGCCACGCGCACCGAAATCGACATTCTCGCAGGGGGCGCCGAGCTGTGCGGCCGCGAAGCCGGCGAGCTGCGCCTTTTTCTCCAGATTCCAGATCTCGCGCTGGCGATCGGTCGGTTCGCCGAAGACATAGGTGCGGGTGATGTCGGAGCGATAACCGCCGACCTTGGTGCCCATGTCGATCAGCACCATGTCGCCCTCGGCGAGCGTCTGCTCATGGGGCACGCCATGGGGATAGGCGGTGGCCTCACCGAACTGGGCGGCGCCGCTGGTCCAGCTCATGCCGAGCTTGCGATGGGCGCGGTCGAGGAAGTCCTTGGTCTGCGCGGTGGTGACGCCGACCTGCAGCGCGCGGGCGGCGGCACGGTGGACCTCCATGGTGATGTCCATGGCGCGCTGGATCAGGGCGATCTCGGCGGCCGATTTCAGCTGGCGGCAGGTCGCGGTGATCGAGCTGCCCTGCGTGAAGGTGAAGCGGTTGCCGGCCTTGCGCAGCCCGTCGACGATGTAGAAGGGCGTATGAGGGTCGAGCGCGACCTGGCCGCTTTCATAGCCCATGCTGCGGATGGTCTCGACCACCAGCTCTGTCGGATCCTCATGCTCTTCCCAGCAGCGGACATCGTCGCCGAATTTCATGTACTCGCGCGTCTTCGGCTCCTCGAAGGTCGGGCTGAGATAGGCGATCTCGCCCTCGACGGGGATCACCGCGCCATGCAGCCGCTCGGTCAGGTTGAGCTGGATGCCGGTGAAATAGGCTAGGCTCGTCGAGGTATCCAGATAGAGCGCCTGCAGCCCCTGCTCGCGCAGCAGCTTCTGCGCCTTGGCGATGCGCTGCTTGAATTCGCTGACGGCGATCGGCTCGATGCCGTCCGTCATCGGCTTCAGCTTGGCGAGTTCCGCCTCGAAGCTCGATCCGCCCACTCCGATGGTCATGGTCCATAGTCCTCGCTGGTCAGTCTTGAAACGGGCGGTCGCCGTCAGGCGGCCGGGGCCTGCGGCAGGGCGATGTCGGCCTCGTCCGGCTCGAGCAGGTACAGCAGGTCCACGCGAACGGCCAGGACGTGGTCGAGGGTCAGCCGCGCGGCTCCCTCGGCGTCGCCTGCGCGGCAGAGATCGAGCAGTGCGGCATGCTCGCGCTTGGCGCGGGTCGTGGCGCCCTCCGACATGGCGAGCTGGACGCGGGTGTAGCGGTCGGTGTTGGCGAGCAGGACGCGCACCAGTTCGAGCGTCTGGCTGCGGCCCGAGGCCCGGTAGAGCGAGAGGTGGTATTCGCGGTTGAGTTCGCCATAGGCCTCGAGGTCGCCCCTGCCGATCGCAGCCGCATAGTCGGCGAGCAGGGTCTCGGCACGTTCGAAATCGGCCGCCGTGAGCCGCGGCACCGCCCGGCGGATCAGGTCCGGCTCCAGCATGGCGCGCAGGTCGAAGAGCTCGGCGATGTCCGAGCCCGAAAGCGCGGTCACCACCGCGCCGCGATGCGGATGGAGCGTCACCAGCCCCTCCGCCGCGAGCTGGTGGAAGGCTTCGCGGATCGGGATGCGGCTGATGCCGAATTCACGCGCCAGCGCGTCCTGCCGCAGCGCCTCGCCGGCGGCGACGGCGCCCGACAGGATGCGGCGGCGCAGCTCGGCCACCGCCGCGCCGGTGACGGTCTGGCGAAGCAGCGGCCTTCTCGAACGCGGGGTGAGGGTCGAGATCATGCGGGCTTCCAGCTTCACTGGGCCTTGTAGCGGCGCTGGACTAAAAGCCCGGAGATCGCCGTCAGCGAGAGCGTCGTCAGCATCAGGATGAAGGCGATCGCCGCCGCGAAGGGCCAGTTGTTGTTCACGGCGAACTCCCGATACAGCATCGGCGCCATCATCTGGAAGCGGGCGCCGCCCAGCAGGAAGGGCGTCGCATAGGCGTTCATCGCGAGGATGAAGACGAGGATGCCGCCCGTGCCGATGCCGGGGAGGGCCAGCGGCAGCACGACATGCCAGAAGCGCCGCGTCGGATCGGCGCCGAGGCTGTCGGCGGCCTCCTCCAGCCTCGCGTCGATGCCCTCGATCACGCTCTGCAGCGTCAGGATCATGTAGGGCAGGTTGATCGAGAGGATGCCGATGCCGACTGCAAACGAGGTGTAAAGCAGCGAGATGCCGCTGCCGCCGAGCGCCCCGTAGAGAGCATCGACGATGCCACCGCGGCCGAGCACGCCCATCCAGCCGAGCGCGCGCACCGTGGAGCCGATGAAGAGCGGCAGGATGATCAGCAGCACGCCGATCGACTTCCAGCGGCTCTGCGAGCGGGCGAGCTTATAGGCGATCGGGAAGCCGAGGAGCAGGCAGAGCAACGTGGTGACGATGGCGATGCTGAAAGTCGTCCAGAGCACGCCGGTGTAGAACGGGTCGGTCACGAAGCGGAGATAGTTCTCCGGTGTGAAGGCCTCGATCATGAAGGTGCGGCGGTCGTACTTGTTGAGGCTGTAGCGGGCGAGCAGCGCCAGCGGCAGCACCAGCGACAGCATGACGACCAGGGTCGCCGGCCCGATGAGCATGGAAGCGGTGAGCCCCTCGGGCCGGCGCGCGGTCATGTCAGCGCCGATCCAGCAGGCGGCGCCACCAGTCGTTCATGTCGTCGCGGACGGCACTGAGCTGGGGGTAGGGCGCGGGCATCAGCTTGGCTCCGTCCGGCAGGGCGAGGCGCGTGGCGACCTCGCCTTCCAGCGCCGCGTTGGTGATGGTCGGGTGATAGCCCATGCTGTCGGCGAAGCCGCGCTGGGCGCGCGGGTCGAGCGCGGCGTTGATATAGGCGAAGGCGGCGGCCTTGTTGGGCGCGTTCTTCAGCACGCACATGCTGGAGACATAGGTCAGGCAGCCCTCTGCCGGGAAGGACGACTTCATCTCGACGCCGCCCTTGGTCCAGAACAGCACGCGGGCGTGCCAGACGAGGCCGACATCGATCTCGCCGGACTTGATCGCGGGGGCGAAGGCCTCGGTCGAGGTGTAGGCCCTGGCGCCGGCCTTGATCAGCTTCTCCAGGACGGGCTTGACCTCGGCAATCTTGCCCGGGTCGCCCTGCTGCTTCAGCGCGGCGGCCATGGCGACCCAGATGTAGCTGTTGTCGAGGATGCCGACCTTGCCGCCATAGGCCGCCATCTCGTCGAAGCTCTTGGGCGGTGTCTTCACGCGCTCGGGGCTGTAGGCGATGACCTGCGGGCTGTAGATGTGTGGGATCGAATAGGGCGTGGCGAAGGTCGGCTGGACGTATTTGAGGTTCGGTACCTTGCCCTCGTCGAGCGGCTCCAGCATGCCGGAATCCTCGAGGTCGTAGGCGGCGGGCGCCTGCACGCAGATGACATCGACGCTGCCGCGCGGCAGGCGGCGCTGTGCGATCGACTTGGCGACGCGGGTCGGCTCGGTGCCGGCGTCCTGAACGACCTCGATGCCCTTGGGCTTGAGCAGCGGCTCCTCGATGTTCTGGGTCAGCAGCTTGGCGTAGTCGCCGCCCCAGGTGCTGAGCACGCAGCGGCCGGGCTCCTGCGCGCGCAGCACGGCGGGGGCGAAGATCGGCGCGGCGGCGGCGCCTGCGGCGAGCGTCAGGATACGGCGTCGATTGGGGGTGAACAGGTCCGTCATCGTGGTGGCTCCCTCGTTTCTGGTCGTCGTTCGGTCGTCGCGGTTCAGGCTTCGGCGGCGGTCACGATCGCGCCGTTGGGATCGAAGAGGCGCTCGTTCTGGGCGTCCCAGGTGAGGGCGACGCGCTCGCCACGGGCGCGGCGCGTGCCGCCGGTCGCGCCCGTCGGCTCGTGCAAGGCGAGGCTGGCGCCACCCTCGAAGGCGAGCAGATAATCGACATGGCCGCCGACATAGGTGCCGTCCTCGACGGTTGCGGTCGCGCGGGGCGGGGCGACGTCGCCCTCGCCATGCAGGCGCACGCGCTCGGGCCGCAGCGCCAGCACATGCGGGCCGCGCTGGGCATAGCGGCGGGCGAGCTTCATCACCGCGCCACCGGGCAGGCGCAGGCTGTCGGCCTCGACGAGGTCGCCGGCGACGAGATTGCTGTGGCCGATGAAGCGGGCGACGAAGGGGTTGAGCGGCTGCTCGTAGAGCTCCTCCTGCGTGCCGACCTGCTGAACCCTGCCCTCGTTCATCAGCACCAGCCGGTCGGCCATGGTCATGGCCTCGTTCTGGTCGTGCGTGACCATGAGCGCGGTCAGACCCGCGGCGCGCTGGAGCTGGCGGATCTCGCGGGCCACCGACTGGCGCAGATTGGCGTCGAGATTGGAGAGCGGTTCGTCCAGCAGCAGGACCTTGGGGCGGATCGCGAGGGCGCGCGCCAGCGCGACGCGCTGCTGCTGGCCACCGGAGAGCTGGCGGGGATAGCGGTCGGCCATCGTCGTCAGCTTGACCATGTCGAGCGTCTGCTCGAGCCGCGTGTCGATCTCGGCCTTGGGCAGTTTGCGCATGCGCAGGCCGAAGGTGACGTTCTGGGCGACCGTCAAATGCGGGAACAGCGCATAGCTCTGGAAGACCATGCCCATTTCGCGCTGATAGGGCGGCAGCGAGGCGTAGTCCTTGCCCTCGACCAGGATGCGCCCGCGCGTGGCGGCGACGAAGCCGGCGACGAGGCGCAGCGTCGTCGTCTTGCCGCAGCCGGAGGGGCCGAGCAGGACCAGCATCTCGCCCTGGGCCACGTCGAGATTGACGTCCTCGACGGCGGCCGTGGCGCCGTAGAGCTTGGTCAGGCCCTCGATGCGGAGATGGGAGGCATTGCTCATAGAAGGACCCGGCTCATCAGACGACCTTGCTCAGCTTAACGTAGCGGTCGATCGCCAGCAGCAGCGCCGCGATCACCGCGGTCTGCACGACGACGACCGAGGCGACGAGGGGATCGAAGCGGTATTCGAGATATTGCAGCACCGAGATCGGGAAGGTGATCATGCCGGGGCTGATCAGGAACAACGTCATCTCGATGTTCTCGAAGGAGACGATGAAGGCGAAGAGCGCGGCGGCGACGATGCCCTGGCGCATCATCGGCAGCGTCACGCTCCAGAGCACGCGGCCCGGCGAGGCGCCGAGATTGGCGGCTGCCTCCTCGATCGAGCGGTCGAGCTGGACCAGGTTGGCGACGCAGAGCCGGACCACCCAGGGCGTGGTGATCAGCAGATGGGCGAGGATCAGGACCCAGTCGGAGCCGATCAGCGGGAACTGGGTGCGGATCTCGACGTCGACCATCAGGACGTAGAGCCCGAGCCCGATGACGACGCCGGGCACCGTCAGCGGTGAGAGCAGCAGGACGTTCAGAACGCCGCGGCCGGGGAAGCTGTAGCGTACAAGCGCGATGCTGGCGGGCACGCCGATCAGCAGGCTGCAGAGCGTCGCCATGGCCGCGACGCGCAGGCTGGTGGAGAGCGACTGGCCGAATTTCGGGAATTCGGCGAGGCGGCCATACCAGGAGAGCGTGTAGCCGCTGGGCGGAAAGGTCACCACGCCATCGGCGAAGAGGCTCATATAGGCCGTCATCAGCAGCGGGATCAGCATCAGCGCGATGCCGACGAAGACGAGGAGCCGCGTCACCGCCGTCAGGGCCGCAACGGTCCCGGGGCTGCCGGGGATGGCGGCTCTGGGCAAGGTGGCGGCTGTTTCCGGCGGTGCGGACAAGCGGAACCCTCTTCCGTAAAAGCCCCCTCAGCAGACCGGGAAGGGTCGCGTCTGTCAATTGGATAAAATCGCCAATATGCAATTGCCTGGGGTCGGCTTCTGTGGAACCTTGCCGCTCCAGCCTGCCCGGAAATGCGGCCTCAACGGCTCGCTTCCCTTCCTGCTCCGGAGACATTGCGATGAATCTGACCCTGTTCACCGGCGGTCGCTTCCTCGATCCGGAGAAGGACCGGCTGCTCGACGGCGTCGAGGTTCTGGTCGAGGGCGACCGCATCCGTGAGGTCTCGGACCGCCCGATTGCGGCGGCGAGCGCGACGCGGATCGATCTGCGCGGTCGCACGCTGATGCCGGGGCTGATCGACATGCATGTCCATGTCGTCTCGGCTGTGGTGAACGGCGTCGCCAACGCGATGACGCCCTCCTCGCTGGTTGCGCTGCGGGCGGGCCGCGTGATGAACGCCATGCTGATGCGCGGCTTCACCACGGTGCGCGATCTCGGCGGCGCCGATCTCGGGCTCGTGCTGGCGGTCGAGGAGGGGCTGATCGCCGGGCCAAGGCTGATCATCTGCGGCAAGGCGCTGAGCCAGACCGGCGGCCATTCCGACCCGCGTGATCGCTCCGAAACGCGCCCGCTCTACACCGGGCGGCTGGGGCAGGTCGGCCAGCTCTGCGACGGGGTCGACGCCGTCCGCCTCGCTGCCCGCGAGCAACTCCGGGCCGGGGCGACCTTCGTCAAGATCATGGCCAATGGCGGCGTCGCCTCGCCCAACGACCCGATTCATGCGCTCGGTTTTTCGAAGGACGAGATCCGCGCCGCGGTCGAGGAGGCGGAGAATGCGGGTACCTATGTCGCCGCCCATCTCTATACCGACAAGGCGATCGCCCGGGCCGTCGAATGCGGGGTGCATTCGCTCGAGCATTGCAACCTGATCCAGGCGGAGACGGCGAAGAAGGCGGCTGCGGCCGGGGCCTTCGCCGTGCCGACGCTCGCCGCCTATGAGGGGCTGGCGCTGGAGGGTTCGAATTTCGGTCTGCGGCCGGAATCGGCGGCCAAGATCGCGACCGTGCGCAAGGGCGGCATGGAATCGCTGTCGATTATGCGCGAGGCCGGGCTGCCGATGGGCTATGGCTCGGATCTGCTCGGCCAGCTCCAGAAATACCAGACGATGGAATTCGAGCTGCGCTCGCGCGTGCTGCCGATGCAGGAGGTGATGCAATCGGCGACCACCACGGCCGCGAAGCTCTGCCGGATGGAGGGCGAGATCGGCGCGCTGGTGCCAGGTGCCTATGCTGATTTGCTCGTGGTGGACGGCGACCCGCTCTCCGATCCGCAGCTCTTCCAGAATGACGGGCGCGCACTGCGGGCGATCATGCGCGGCGGGCAGTTCTTCAAGAACGAGCTGCACTGAGGCGGTTGATGCTGATCCTCAGCCCTCATCCTGAGGAGCGCTCCGCAGGAGCGCGTCTCGAAGGATGCTTCAGATGGTTCGCGAGCCTCCTGGATCGTCCTTCGAGACGCCGCTTCGCGGCTCCTCAGGACGAGGGTTGTGGTTTGAATCGCTGAAAGGACACCCATGCGCGGAATGATCGTGGCGGCCCAGCCGGAGGCCGCCGAGGTGGGGGCCGACATCCTCAGGCGCGGCGGCAATGCCGTCGATGCCGCCATCGCCTGCGCCTTCAGCCAGGGCGTGGTCGATCCGCAGATGTGCGGGATCGGCGGCTTCGGCGCGATGCAGATCTGCATGCCCAGGCGCGGCGTCCACACCGTGCTGGAGTTCCTGGCACGGGCGCCGCTGTCGGCCACCGCCGAAATGTGGGCCGACCGCTTCGTCGGGCAGACGCGCGACGGCTTCGTCTTCCTGATGAGCGACCATGCCAACGAGCTTGGCTATCTCGCCGCCGGCACGCCGGGCAATGTCGCCGGCTATTGCGGGGCGCTCTCGCGCTTCGGGACGATGGCGCTGCCGGAGGTGGTGGCGCCGGCCATCCGCCAGGCGCGCGAGGGCTTCGTGGTGCGCCCTTACGTGCATTACTACTGGGCGATCGACCAGCGCTCCACGGGCCAAGTCAATACCGAGGACAAGCTGCGGCTGAGCGAGACCGGCCGGGCGATCTATTTCCATCCCGATGGCAGTCTCAAGCGCCCCGGCGACGTCGTCGCCAATCCCGATCTGGCGCGGACGCTGGAGCGGATCGCGACCGGCGGCGCACAGGCCTTCTACACCGGTGAGATCGCCCGGGAGATCGCGGCGGACATGGCGGTCAGCGGCGGGCTGATCACGCTGGACGATCTGGCAGCTTACCGCGTGCGGGAGAAGGCGCCGATCTGGGGCACCTATCGGGGCTTTCGCATCGCCGGCAATCCGCCGGCGGCCGGTGGCGCCTCGCTGATCGAGCTGCTGCAGATCCTGGAGGGGTTCGATCTCGCGGGCCTGTCGCATAACGGGCCCGAGCATATCCGCATTCTCGCCGAGGCGATGAAGTGGATGACGATCGACAAGGACGCCCATATGGGCGACCCCGACTTCGTCGACGTGCCGCTCGACCGGCTGCTCTCGCCGGCCTATGCCGCCGGGCTCGCCGCCCGCATCCGGGCCGGCGAAAAGGCCATTGTGCCGCGCTCGGAGCTCGCCAAGGACCCGCCCGACACCACCGTCTGCTGCGTGATGGACGAGGAGGGCAATGCGGTCACGATCACGCACACGCTCGGCCAGCCTTCGGGCGCGATCACGCCGGGGCTGGGCTTCATGTATAACGGCACGATGAGCGGTTTCGACCCGCGGCCGGGTCGCGCCGCCTCGATCGCGCCCGGCAAGGCGCGCGGCAGCGCCATGGCGCCGACGATCGTGTTCGAGGGCGAGCAGCCGGTGATCGCGATGGGGGCTCCAGGCGGCACCTTCATCGTGCCCGCCATCGCGCAGGCGCTGAGCAATGTCATCGACTTCGAGATGAGCATGGCCGAGGCGGTGGCGGCGCCGCGCATCGTCTGCCTGAGCGACACGATCGACGTCTCCAACCGCGTCCAGCGCGGCGTCACCGACGAACTGCAGGCGATGGGCTACGCGATCGCGCGCTCCTACCAGTCCTTCGCTTTCGGCGCGCCCCACGGCATCAAGGCGGAAGGCGCCGGCTGGTCGGGCGGGGCCGACCCGCAGCGGGACGGCATGGCCATCGCAGTCTGAGGATAAGAGCCGGAGGCGCCCGCAGGGGCGCCCCCGAAATATGTGTGTGATCAGCCGTCCTGCCAGCGCTGCTGCAGCGCCGTCGCCGACATCAGGTCGAAGGAGAGGTCGGAAATCTGCCAGAAGCGCGTGCTGTCCTGCTGGAAGGCCCAGAGGTGGTCGTAGATCTTCTTGAAGGCCGGGTTGGCGGCCGACATCTCGGCATAGAGATCCTTGGTGTGCTTGTAGCTCGCCCGCAGGATGTCGTTGGGCAGCGGGCGCAGCTGTGCGCCGCCGGCGATCAGGCGCTTCAGGGCCGGCGGGTTGAGCGCGTCGTATTTCGCCTGCATGTCGTGGCCGGAGGCCATCGCGCAGGTCTTGAGCACCCGCTGATAGGTCGGAGGCAGGCTGTTCCACTTCTCCAGGTTGATGAAGAAGCTCAGCTCCGCGCAGCCGTCCCAGAAGCCGGGATAGTAGTAATACGGCGCGACGCGGGCGAAGCCGAGCTTCTCATCGTCATAGGGGCCGACGAACTCGACGGCGTCGAGCACGCCGCGCTCCAGCGCCGGATAGATGTCGCCGGCGCCGAGCTGCTGCGGCACCACGCCCATCTTCTGCAGGACGTTGCCGCCGAGACCGCCGATGCGCATCTTCAAGCCCTGGAGATCGGCCGCCGACTTGATCTCCTTGCGGAACCAGCCGCCCATCTGCGCGCCGGTGTTGCCGGCCGGCAGATTGTAGATGTTGAACTTAGAGTAGAACTCGTTGAGCAGTTCGAGGCCGCCGGCATGGAACAGCCAGGCCTGCATCTGGCGGCTGTTGGGCCCCCAGGGAATGACCGTGCCGAAGGCGAAGGCGGTGTCCTTGCCGATGTAAAAATAGGAGCCGGAATGGCCCATCTCGACCGTACCGTTGGTCACGGCGTCGGCCACCTGGAGAGCGGGCACGATCTCGCCCGCCGCAAAGACCTGGATCTTGAACTTGCCGTCGGTGACGGCCGAGACCGCTTCCGACAGATGCGTGCAGGCGCCGTAGAGCGTCTCCAGCGACTTGGGATAGCTCGAGGCCAAGCGCCAGGTCACGGTGGGCGTGCTCTGGGCGATTGCCGGGGACGCGATTCCGGCCGCGGCGCCGAGGCCGGCGCCCTTCAAGAACAATCTGCGCTTCATGGGTGTCGTTTCCTACCGGTGGTTTCTTATGGCGCCGTCTCTGGCGTAGCGGCAGCTTGGCATGGCGCGGTCGCAAGCGACAACGCGCGCCGGCGCATGACGGCCCGGCGGCGTAGGAGCCGGTGGCTCAGGCGCCCGCGCGCTCTTCCATCAGCTTGACCATCACCGTCAGCAGGCGGTTGGCCGGCGTCGCGACGCCGAGCCGCTCGCCGGTCCGGACGACAAAGCCGTTGAGATGGTCGATCTCGGTGCGCTTGCCGCGGGCGATATCCTGCGCCGTCGAGGAGGACTGCGCCGGCATGGCTGGAGCGAGTGCCAGGACGGTGTCGAGGATCTCGGGGCCGATGGCGATGCCGGCGGCCTGCGCCACCGCGCGGCATTCGGCGACGATGTCCGCCATGCTGGCGCGCACGCCCTCGACCGCGATCATGCGGCCATAGGGAAGCTGCGGGATCGCCGAGAGCGCGTTGTAGGCGCAGTTGACGATCAGCTTGGTCCAGAGCGCCCCGATGACGTTCTCCGAGACCTCGGTGGGGATGCCGGCCCGGCCGAAGCGCTCGGCGATGGCGGCGCTGGTCGCGCCGGGGCCGATGACCAGTTCGCCGCGGCCGTGATGGCGGACATGGCCCGGGCCGGGCATCTCGACGGCGACATAGACTGCGGCCGGGATCACCGGGCGGCCGAGGACGTCCTGCAGGCGCTGGGCGTTGTCGACGCCGTTCTGGAGGCTGATCACCGTGGTGTCGTGAGCGAGATGGGGCGCGATGGTGCGTCCGGCCTCTTCGGTATCGCCCGATTTCACGCAGAACAGCACGATCTCGGCGCCCGCGACGCCGGAGGGCTCGGTCGTGGCCGTCACCGGCAGTGCTTCGCTCGTCCCCCGCGCCTCGAAGACGAGGCCGTGCCGCTCGATCGCCGCGACATGCGGGGGCCGGGCGATCAGCGTCACGCCATGGCCGGCGCGCGCCAGCATTGCACCGTAATAGCAGCCGACGCCACCGGCCCCCATGATCGCGATGGTCATCGGTTGGTTTCCTGCCTGGGCCAGAGGTGGTCGGGGCCGATCTCCGAGGGATCGGCGCAGCCGAGATGGATCTGCGTGTTGATGAGTTCCGCTCGCAGGATCTCGATGATCGCCCGCGGGCCGTCGGACAGTCCGAGCGCGGCGATGGCGAACAGGAAGGGCCGCCCGAGCAGGACGAAATCGGCGCCGCAAGCGAGGCTGCGGGCGATGTCGTCGCCGGTGCGCACGCCGCTGTCGAGGATCAGCTTGAGCGTGTCGCCGCAGGCCTCGCGGATGCGCGGCAGCACCTCGATCGAGGATGGCGCGGAGTCGAGCTGGCGGCCACCATGGTTGGAGACGACGATTCCGTCGGCGCCGAGGCGCTCGGCCCGAAGCGCATCCTGCGGGCTGAGGATGCCCTTGAGCACGAGATGATGTGGCCAGGCTTTGCGGATCGCTTCGATGCGCCCCCAGTCGAGGCCGGGACAGGAGAGCTGCCGCGAGACGAATTCGGCATGGGCGAGGCCGCTCAGCGACCCCTTGTTCTCGACGAAATTCGCCATGCCCGGCCGTTCGCCGCGCGCGGCCCGCCAGAGCCAGCCGGGGTGGCGCGCAACATCGAGGATCGTTGCGAGCGAGGGCTTCAGCGGAATGGCGAGGCCGTTGGTCAGGTCGCGCACGCGCCGTGCTGGCACGGGGATGTCGACGGTGACGACAAGAGTCGTCACACCGGCCTTCAGCGCCCGCTGCATCAGCCCGGCGGCGATGGTCTCGTCGGCGCCTGGATAGAGCTGGAACCAGAGATTGTCCTGGGCGATGCCGGCGATCGTCTCGATCGAGGTCGTGGCGGCGGTGGAGAGGACATAGGGGATATTCTGCGCCCGGGCCGCCGCTGCGAGCGCGCGGTCGGTGCCGGGGCAGACGAGATCGGCGAAGCCCATCGGGGCAACGCCGAAGGGCGCGCCATAGCGGCGGCCGAAGAGCGTGACCTCGGTATGGGCGGCGGCGCAGTCGCGCAGGGCCTGCGGCATCAGCGCGATGTCGCTGAAGCGCGCCCGGTTGCGGGCCACCGCCTGCTCGGCGCCGGCGCCGCCCTCGATGAAATCATAGACCGCTCGTGGCAGGCGCTTGCGGGCGCGCGCCGCCATCTGGGCCGTGCTGAAGATGCGGGCTGCCGCCATGATGCGCTCCTCCCGGAGATGTCTGGCGGGCGGCTCTCTCGGCCACCTCGCGCACCCTCCCTACAAGCTGCGCCGGACTCGCAGAAGCGTCACGACCGCGCGGGGCCTCGTCGGGGAAAGCAGGGCGGGCGACGTCAGCCCGGCTTGCGCTCGACGAAGACGCAGCCGTCGAAGCTGAAGACCTCCTCGCCGTTCTGGTTCACGCCGGTGTTGCGGTGGAAGAACAGGCCCCATTGCGGGCGCGAGGAGCTGGCGCGCTTGTCGGTGACCTCGGAATGATAGGTGATGCGGTCCCCGGCGAAGACCGGCCGCGTCCAGCGCAGGTTTTTGAAGCCGGGCGAGGGGCCGAGGCGCGGCGCGCGGCCTTCACCGAAGGCGGCGAGCTGGCGGCGGCGATGGGTGACCATGGTCGCCATCCAGACGGAGGCCGTGTGCCAGCCTGAAGCCGCGAGCCGGCCGAAGGAGGAGGCCGCCGCCGCCGCCTCGTCCATATGGAAGGGCTGGGGGTCGAAGGACCGGGCGAAGGCGATG
>NZ_JAUXYO010000099.1 GCF_030694325.1 Allobosea sp.
TTGCCGCGCGCTAGACCGCGGCGTCCTTCTTGTT
Source organism: Allobosea sp. (assembly GCF_030694325.1). Lineage (GTDB taxonomy): Bacteria > Pseudomonadota > Alphaproteobacteria > Rhizobiales > Beijerinckiaceae > Allobosea. The sequence continues at coordinate 35 of NZ_JAUXYO010000099.1, forward strand.
CTGCCGGTGCTCGACGAGATCATCCACAACGGCGGGATCGGCCAGGGTCGAGGTGTCGCCGAGGCTCGACGGTTCGTCCTCGGCGATCTTGCGCAGGATGCGGCGCATGATCTTGCCGGAGCGGGTCTTGGGCAGGCCCGGCGCGAACTGGATCAGGTCCGGCGAGGCGATCGGGCCGATCTCCTTGCGGACATAGGCGACGAGGTCCTTGCGCAGCGTCTCGCTCGGCGTCTCCCCCGTCATCAGCGTGACATAGGCGTAGATGCCTTGGCCCTTGATGTCGTGCGGATAGCCGACGACGGCGGCCTCCGACACCGACGGATGCGCGACCAGCGCCGATTCGACCTCGGCCGTGCCCATGCGGTGGCCCGACACGTTGATGACGTCGTCGACGCGGCCGGTGATCCAGTAATAGCCGTCGGCGTCGCGCCGGCAGCCGTCGCCGGTGAAATACTTGTTCGGATAGGTCGCAAAATAGGTTTCCTCGAAGCGCTTGTGGTCGCCATAGACCGTGCGCATCTGCCCGGGCCAGCTCTCGGCGATGACGAGATTGCCCTCGCAGGCGCCCTCCAGCACCTTGCCCTCGGCATCGACGATCTCAGGCTTGACGCCGAAGAAGGGCCGCGTCGCCGAGCCCGGCTTGAGCCTGGTCGCGCCCGGCAGCGGCGTGATCAGGATGCCGCCGGTCTCGGTCTGCCACCAGGTGTCGACGATCGGGCAGCGGCGGTCGCCGACGACGCGGTGATACCACTCCCAGGCTTCCGGATTGATCGGCTCGCCAACCGAGCCGAGCAGGCGCAGCGACTTGCGCCTGGTCTTCTTCACCGGTTCCTCGCCGGCGCCCATCAGCGAGCGGATCGCGGTCGGCGCTGTGTAGAAGGTGTTGACCTTGTGCTTGTCGATGACCTCCCAAAAGCGCGAGATCGTCGGATAGGTGGGGATGCCCTCGAACATCAGCGTCGTCGCGCCATTGGCGAGCGGCCCATAGAGGATGTAGCTGTGGCCGGTCACCCAGCCGACATCGGCCGTGCACCAGTAGATGTCGCCGTCATGATAGTCGAAGACGTATTGGTGGGTGATGGAGGTATAGACGAGATAGCCCGCCGTGGTGTGGAGAACGCCCTTGGGCTTGCCGGTCGAGCCCGAGGTATAGAGCAGGAAGAGCGGATCCTCCGCCTTCATCTCGGCCGGTGGGCAGTGGCCCGAGGCCTTGGCCGCCTCCTCGTGATACCAGAGGTCACGGCCCTCCTGCATCGAGACCTGGCCGCCGGTGCGCTGCACCACGATGACGGTGGGGATGCCGCCCTTGACCTTGTCGCTGGCGGCGTCGACGTTCTTCTTCAGCGGCACGGAGCGGCCGCCGCGCAGCCCCTCATCGGCGGTGATGACGATCTTCGAATCGGAATCCTCGATGCGGCTGGCGAGTGAATCCGGCGAGAAGCCGCCGAACACCACCGAATGAATCGCGCCGATGCGGGCGCAGGCCAGCATCGCATAGGCCGCTTCCGGGATCATCGGCAGGTAGATGGTGACGCGGTCGCCCTTCTTGACGCCCTGTGCCTTCAGCACGTTCGCGAATTTGCAGACCTCGGTGTAGAGTTGGCCGTAGGAGATCTTCTTGGATTCGGAGGGGTCGTCCCCTTCCCAGATGATCGCGGTCTGCTTGGCCCGCGTCGCCAGGTGCCGGTCGATGCAGTTATAGGCGACGTTGGTGGTGCCGTCCTCGTACCATTTGATCGAGACTTTGCCGGGCTTATAGCTGGCATTGCGCACCTTGCTGTAGGGCTTGAACCAGTCGATCCGCTTGCCCTGCTCGCCCCAGAAGGCGTCCGGGTCCTTGATTGAGGCGGCATAGAGTTTCTTGTACTTGGCGTCGGTCGCCCAGGCCTTCTTCGACCAGGCGGTCGGCACGTCATAGATGATCTCGGTCATGGCAGGCGCCTCCCCAGACTTGGGCCTTGCGATAGACATTGGCCTTGCGACGGTGCGGACGATCGCGGCCGGGCCTCTTGTTCGCTGCCGGCATCATAGGGGGCCATGGCGCGCTGCAGCAAGCCGCGAGGCCTCGCACTTTCGGGGGAGAGGAGCTTGTCCCCATGCGTATCATTGCAACCTATGATTGCGTTTTTCCAGGATGGCGCTAGCGTCGGATCAGGCGGCAAGGGGGGGCGACCATGGGCAGGAATATCTGCATCTTTTCGGACGGCACGGGCCAGGCCGGCGGCGACAACCCGATCAACTGGACGAATGTCTATCGGCTCTACAAGCATACGCGCGACGCCGACCCGGCGCGGCAGATCTGCTTCTACGATCCGGGGCTGGGCGCCCATCCCGACGGTGAGAAGCCGGGGCCGCTGCGGCGTACCCTCAATATCCTGTCGCAGGCTACGGGCTACGGCATCACCACCAACATCATCGACTGCTACACCGCGTTGCTGCTGAGCTATCAGCCGGGCGACCAGGTCTTCCTTTTCGGCTTCAGCCGGGGCGCCTACACCGTCCGGAGCCTCGGCGGCGCCATCGGCCTGTGCGGCGTGCCGCCGGGCCTGCCGAAGCTCGCGCGCTGGAGCGAACTGCAGCGCAGCCTGGAACACGAGGTCCGGGCGATCGCCACCGAGGCGGTGAAGACGGTCTATCAGGAGCGCGACGAGACGAAGCGCCACGAGGCCGCAGACGCGTTCCGCCGCAATTATGGCTCGCAGGAGTTGCCGCCGACCTTCGTCGGCGTCTGGGACACGGTGCGGGCGCTGGGCGTCAAGGGGCTGAACAGCTTCACCCTGGGCCGGCACAGCTTCAACAACAACCGACTGAACAAGGCCGTGCCCTATGGCCGTCAGGCGCTGGCCATCGACGAAAACCGCAAGACCTTCGCACCCGAACTCTGGGAGGAGGACGAGGAGAACCCGGACCGGATCCAGCAAATCTGGTTCGCCGGAGTCCATACCGATGTCGGCGGCGGCTACGGGCTGAAGATGGGCCTCTCCGACATCACGCTGGACTGGATGCTGACGGAGGCGACCGCGATCCCCCAGCCGCTGATCGTCGACCCGGCGCTGCCGGCATCGTTGGCGCCGGACCCGCTCGGAAAGCAGCACGACCAGCTTCGGAGCGGCTGGATTCCGTTCACGCCCGGCACGCGCGAGGCCTTCATCCCGCCCAGGCCATCGCAAGCGGGACGGCCGGTGTTCGGCACGGTGCCGCCCCGCTTCAAGGCGCCCGCCGTGCCGATCCTCGACGAGCAGAAGCCCTATCGTCCGAAGGCGCTGCGGGCGCATCCAGATTTCAGCCACCTCCCCTGGTAACACAACCCACCGGGTCATTCCGGGGCTCCGCGAAGCGGAGAGCCCGGAACCCATGAACACCGTCGCATTGCGGTTTGGCGCTCTGTTCCTGGTTGCCGATGGCCCTCGTGTTCATGGGTTCCGGGCTCGGGCCTTCGGCCCGCCCCGGAATGACGGCGTGTTTCCGAGACAGGTCCGTCCGCGAGAGCCGTCTAAAGCCCACCCATCTTGCAGACGAGGTCCCATTCCGCGTCTGTGACCGGCTGCACCGAGAGGCGGAAGGATTTCACCAGCGACATCTCGGCGAGCTTCGGCTCGGCCTTGACCTGGGCGAGGCTGACGGGCTTCGGCAGCGGCTTCACGGCCTTGAAATCGACCAGCACCCAGGGCTCGCCGGGGATCCAGATATAGGCCTCCTTGATGACCTCGACGATGCCGACGACCTCGAGCCCCTCATTGGAATGGTAGAAGAAGACCTGCTCGCCCCGTTTCATCGCCATCAGATTGAGCTTGGCGGTGTGGTTCTTCACGCCGTCCCAATGCGTGCCGGCCGCGCCGGCGGCGACCTGCTGGTCCCAGGACCATTTCGAGGGTTCGGACTTGACGAGCCAATGGGCCATGGCGTGCTCTCGCAGGGTGGCGTGGACAGGAATCGTCGATAGCGAAATCCGCGCCGGCTGCCTATGGGCGCCCGGTCACTCGTCCCCGTCCGCCTCCTGCGCCAGCGGCACCGGCGGCTTCGAGGCCTCCGGCCCCTGAACGTTCCAGAAGCGCACCATCTCGCGGGTCAGGGCGGCGTAGTCCTGCGGGTCGAGTTCGACGCGGACCTCGGCTTCACCGAAGGGCAGGATCAGCACGAAGCGGTGCGTTCCTTCGGCGCGGCGACGGCGATGCTGGATCACCGGCTGGGCGATGCGCCCCGCCAGCGGCACGGGCTCGCTCTCGGCGACGAGGTCCGAGCCGGTCGTCTTGCGCACCTCGGCGATGCCGCGCGCCACCCGCTTCGTCAGATCCGACCAGTCGCTCGCCATCACCCGCTCTCCCGTTCCCGTTCGGCCCGCAGCGGCCGGGCGAGCAGCCCGGTGACCGCCTCGCGCACGCCGATCTCGCCGTCGATGATGCCGGCGACCGCGTCCGCGATCGGCATGTCGACGCCGCCGGCCCGCGCCATCTGCGCCAGTATCTGGGCGGTGAAGGCGCCTTCCGCCAGAGCGCCGCCGGCCGCGTCGGTGACGCTGCGGCCCTGGCCGAGCGCGAGCCCGAAGGCGAAGTTGCGCGATTGCGGCGAGGCGCAGCTGAGCACGACGTCGCCGAGCCCCGAGAGCCCCATCAGCGTCTCGCTCTGCGCGCCATGCGCCTGGCCGAAGCGGCGCAGCTCCGCAAAGCCGCGCGCGACCAGCGCCGCGCGCGCACTCTCGCCATAGCCGAGGCCGATCGCGATGCCCGCCGCGATGGCGAGCACGTTCTTGGCCGCGCCGCCGATCTCGACGCCGCGCGGGTCGGCACTGTGATAGATGCGGAAGGCAGGCGAACTCAGCGCCTCGGCGAGCGCCTGCGCCAACGCTGCGTCGGTCGCAGCGAGCGTCACCGCGGTCGGCAGGCCCTTGCCGATATCGGCGGCGAAGCTCGGCCCCGAGAGAATGGCTGGCCGGGCGCCCGGCAGCGCCTGCGCGATGATCTGGGTGGTGAAGAGCCCGGTCCGCTGCTCGATGCCCTTGGCGGCGGAGATCACCGGCCGGTCGGCCGGCAACCGCGAGGCGAGGGCCTCGCAGGCCTGCCGCAGGCTCTGGGTCGGCACGGTCAGCAGCAGGGCGTCCGCCGCGACGAGGTCGGCAAGCGAGGCAGTGGCTGAGACGCGCTCGGGCAGCGTCACGCCCGGCAGGCGCGGGGCTTGCCGCGTGAGCCGGATCGCCTCGACCGCCGCATCGTCGCGGGCCCAGATCAGGACGTCGCGGCCGGCCCCGACGGCAGCCAGGGCGAGTGCCGCGCCATAGGCGCCGGCGCCGATGATGCCGATCGTCTGAACGCGGTCGGCGCCGCTCATCCGGTGGCGCCGGTGGCCGCTGCCGCATCTCCGCGCGGTTTCAGTTCGTCGAGCGGCCAGCGCGGCCTTGCGAGCGCGCTCATGTCGTCGACGAGGCCGAGCCGCAGCCGCTCCAGCCCGGCCCAGGCGATCATCGCGCCATTGTCGCCGCACAGATGCAGCGGCGGGGCGACCATCGCCAGCCCGGCCTCGGTGGCGAGCCGTGTCAGGCCGCGCCGGATCGGCTGGTTGGCGGCCACGCCGCCCGCGACGACCAGCGCGCTCGGCGTGATGCCGGCCGCGGCGCAGGCCCGCATGCCGGCGCGCGTGCGGTCGACGAGCACGTCGACGATCGCCGCCTGGAAGGAGGCGCAGAGAT
>NZ_JAUXYO010000354.1 GCF_030694325.1 Allobosea sp.
ATCGAGGACATCTGGAACTGGTGCGATCCGTTCCTCACGGTCTGCGACGATCTCGAAACCCTGCTGACCGGCAACCGCATCTTCAAGCAGCGCAACGTCGACATCGGCGTGGTGACGCTCGAGCAGGCGTGGGAGTGGGGCTTCTCCGGCGTGTTGGTGCGCGGCTCGGGTGCTGCGTGGGATCTGCGCAAGTCGCAGCCTTACGAGTGCTACGCCGAGATGGATTTCGATATTCCCATCGGCAAGAACGGCGACTGCTACGATCGTTACTGTATCCGCATGGAAGAGATGCGCCAGTCGGTGCGCATCATGAAGCAGTGCTGCGAGAAGCTGCTCTCGGCCGATGGCGGCGGGCCGATCTCGGCGCTCGACGGCAAGATGGTGCCGCCCAAGCGCGGCGAGATGAAGCGCTCGATGGAAGCGCTTATCCACCATTTCAAGCTCTACACTGAGGGCTTCAAGGTGCCCGAGGGCGAGGTCTACGCCGCCGTCGAGGCGCCCAAGGGCGAATTCGGCGTCTATCTCGTCGCCGACGGCACCAACAAGCCCTACCGGGTCAAGATCAAGGCGCCGGGTTTCGCCCATCTCCAGGCCATGGATTTCATGTGCCGCAAGCACATGCTGGCGGACGTCTCCGCCATCCTCGGCTCCCTCGATATCGTCTTTGGTGAAGTTGACCGCTGATGTCCGTCCGTCGTCTCGCCCCCGATGCCGTCCAGCCCGCTTCCTTCGCCTTCGACGCGGCGAACGAGAACTGGGCCGACCAGCAGATCGCCAAATATCCGGAAGGTCGCCAGGCCTCGGCCGTGATCCCGCTGTTGTGGAAGGCGCAGGAGCAGCATGACGGCTGGCTGCCGCGTGCCGCGATCGAGGCTGTCGCGCGGAAGCTCGGCATGGCGCCGATGCGGGTGATGGAGGTCGCGACCTTCTACACCATGTTCAACCTGCAGCCGGTCGGCGAGCATTTCATCCAGCTCTGCGGCACCACGCCCTGCGCCTTGCGCGGCGCCGAGGCGCTGAAGAAGGTCTGCCAGGACGTCATCGGCCCGCAATCGACCGTGACCGCCGACGGCAAGCTCTCCTGGCTCGAGGTCGAGTGCCTCGGCGCCTGCTGCAACGCCCCGATGGCGCAGATCAATTTCGATTACTACGAGGATCTGACGCCGGAGAACTTCAAGGCGCTCCTGGAGGATCTCCGTCACGGCCGGCCGACGAAGCCCGGCCCGCAGAACGGCCGCTCCGGCTCGGAGCCGCTCGGTGGCGGCGAGACCTTGAAGGACCCAGCCCTTTATGACGGCACGGTGATCGGCGCCGGCGATTGGCAGAGGCGCGTCACCGAGCAGCGCAAGGCCGCCGCGGAAGCCGCCGCCGCCAAGGCTGCCGCCGAGGCCGAGGCCAAGACGGCTGAAACGGCCAAGGCCGACGCCGCCAAGGCCGATGCAACGCCGGCTGCGGCGACCAAACCCGCCACCGAGACGGCCGCTCCCGGGCGCCCGAAGCCGTCCGAGCCGGGCCAGCCCACCAGCGCCGCCAGCGACACCCCTGCCGCCGGCGGCAAGGTCGATGCGAAATCGGCGGCGGAAGCTGCCAAGCCGGCCGGCGGCCCCGCCGACAAGCCGGTGAAGTGAGGTCAGAACGATGCTCGCCGATCGCGATCGTATTTTCACCAATCTCTACGGCCTTCACGACCTGTCGCTGAAGGGTGCCATCGCGCGCGGCGCCTGGGACGGCACCAAGTTCCTGCTCGAGCAGGGCCGCGACTGGATCATCGACGAGATGAAGAAGTCGGGCCTCCGCGGCCGCGGCGGCGCCGGCTTTCCGACCGGGCTGAAATGGTCCTTCATGCCCAAGCAGAACGACGGGCGCCCGCACTATCTCGTCGTCAACGCCGACGAGTCGGAGCCCGGCACCTGCAAGGATCGCGAGATCATGCGCAACGACCCGCATACGCTGGTCGAGGGCTGCCTGATCGCCTCCTTCGCCATGGGCGCGCATGCGGCCTACATCTACATCCGCGGCGAATACATCCGTGAGCGCGAGGCGCTGCAGCGGGCCGTTGACGAGGCCTATGAGGCCAAGCTCATCGGCAAGGACAACGTCCACGGCTATCCCTTTGATCTTTATGTCCATCACGGCGCCGGCGCCTATATCTGCGGCGAGGAGACGGCCCTGCTCGAAAGCCTCGAGGGCAAGAAGGGCATGCCGCGGATGAAGCCGCCATTCCCGGCCAATGTGGGCTTGTATGGCTGCCCGACCACGGTGAACAACGTCGAGTCGATCGCGGTCGCGCCGACCATCCTGCGCCGCGGCGCGAGCTGGTTCTCCTCGCTCGGCAACCCCAACAATGTCGGCACCAAGCTGTTCTGCATCTCGGGCCATGTGAACAAGCCCTGCAATGTCGAGGAGGTGATGGGCATCACCTTCCGCGAGCTGATCGACCGGCATTGCGGTGGCGTCCGTGGCGGCTGGGACAATCTCAAGGCGGTCATCCCCGGTGGCTCCTCGGTGCGGATGGTTCCGGCCGAGCAGATCATCGACACGCCGATGGATTTCGACTCGCTCTCGAAGCTGAAATCGGGCCTCGGCACCGCAGCCGTGATCGTCATGGACAAGTCCACCGATGTGATCCGCGCCATCGCCCGCCTCAGCCATTTCTACAAGCATGAGAGCTGCGGCCAGTGCACGCCCTGCCGCGAGGGCACGGGCTGGATGTGGCGCGTCATGGAGCGCATGGTCGAGGGCCGCGCCCAGAAGCGCGAGATCGACATGCTGCTCGACGTCACCAAGCAGATCGAGGGCCACACCATCTGCGCGCTCGGCGACGCCGCCGCCTGGCCGATCCAGGGCCTGATCGCGCATTTCCGTCACGAGATCGAGCAGCGCATCGACGACTATGCCGCCAATCCGCACAGCGAGCCCGTGCGGATGATGGCGGCGGAGTGACGACGATGAGCGAAGAGCCCGACAACATCGTGCTGGTGATGCTTCGGCGTATCGAAGCCAAGCTCGATCGCGTGGGTGAGGACGTTCATAATTTGAAGGTGCGCATGACCTCGGTCGAGGAAGGCATGGCGGCGATGAACCGGCGTGTCGATCGGATCGAGGAGCGGCTGGATCGGATCGAGCACAGGCTCGATCTGACGGAAGTTCGGTGAAGGCAAGCGGATGACCAAACTCATCATCGACGGCATCGAGGTCGACGTACCCGCCGAATACACGGTCCTGCAGGCCTGCGAGGCGGCGGGTGCCGAGGTGCCGCGCTTCTGCTTCCACGAGCGGCTCTCGATCGCCGGCAACTGCCGCATGTGCCTCGTCGAGGTGAAGGGCGGCCCGCCCAAGCCCCAGGCCTCCTGCGCCATCGGCGTGCGCGACCTGCGCCCCGGCCCCAATGGCGAGCCGCCGGTCGTCTCGACCAAGTCGCCCATGGTCAAGAAGGCGCGCGAGGGGGTGATGGAGTTCCTCCTCATCAACCACCCGCTGGATTGCCCGATCTGCGACCAGGGTGGAGAGTGCGACCTGCAGGACCAGGCGATGGCCTATGGCGTCGACACCTCGCGCTATGCCGAGAACAAGCGTGCGGTCGAGGACAAGTATATCGGCCCGCTGGTCAAGACCTCGATGACGCGCTGCATCCAGTGCACGCGCTGCGTCCGCTTCACCACCGAAGTGGCGGGCGGCTCCGATCTCGGCGCGATCGGCCGCGGCGAGGACATGGAGATCACGACCTATCTCGAACAGGCGATGACGTCGGAGCTCCAGGGCAACGTCGTCGATCTCTGCCCGGTCGGCGCGCTGACCTCCAAGCCCTATCAGAACAAGGCCCGGCCCTGGGAGCTGACCAAGACCCAGTCGATCGACGTGATGGACGCCGTCGGCTCGGCCATCCGCGTCGATTCCCGCGGCAAGGAGGTCATGCGCATCCTGCCTCGCCTCAACGAGGCGGTGAACGAGGAGTGGATCTCCGACAAGACCCGCCACGTCGTCGACGGGCTGCGCACGCAGCGTCTCGATCGGCCCTATATCCGGCAGAACGGCGCACTGCGCCCCGCCTCCTGGAGTGAGGCCTTCGCGTTGATCGCGACGAAGGTGAAGGCGACGAGCCCTGCGAAGATCGGCGCCATCGCCGGCGATCTCGCGGCGGTCGAGGAGATGTTCGCGCTCCAGAGCCTGATGGCATCGCTCGGCAGCGCCAATCTCGATTGCCGCCAGGACGGCACCAAGCTGCATCCGAAATTCGGCCGCGCCAGCTACATCCTCAATGCCGGCATCGCCGGGATCGAGGAGGCGGATGCGCTGATGATCATCGGCGCCAACCCCCGCAAGGAAGCGCCGATCCTGAACGCGCGCATCCGCAAGCGCTGGCTGCGCGGCGATTTCACCCTCGGCCTGGTCGGCGAGAAGGTCGACCTGACCTATGACTACGCTCATCTTGGCGCAGGGCCGGACACGCTTGCCGGTTTCGTCGATCATGCCCCGGCCGATCGGCAAAAGCCGATGCTGCTGATCGGGCAGGGCGCCTTGGCCCGTCCCGATGGCGAAGCGATCCTGGCGATGGCGGCCAAGGCGGCCCGTGCACTCGGCGTCGTCAAGGACGGCTGGAACGGCTTCGGCGTGCTGCACACGGCGGCCTCGCGGGTCGGCGCGCTTGATCTCGGCTTCGTGCCGGGCGAGGGTGGTCTCGACGTCGCCGGCATGCTCGCTCCGGGCGCGCTCGACGTTCTGTTCCTGCTCGGCGCCGACGAGATCGAGGTGCCGGCCGGTGCCTTCGTGGTCTATCAGGGCACGCATGGCGACAAGGGCGCGCATCGCGCCGACGTCATCCTGCCGGGCTCGGCCTACACCGAAAAATCCGGCACCTACGTCAACACCGAAGGCCGCGTGCAGATGACCGACCGCGCCACCTTCCCGCCGGGCGACGCCCGCGAGGACTGGGCGGTCCTGCGCGCACTGTCGGCGGCGCTCGGCAAGACGCTGCCCTTCGACTCGCTGGCCGGCCTGCGCAAGGCTCTCTATGCGGCCCACCCGCATTTCGCCGCGCTCGACCGGCTCGATCCGGCGGACGCCTCGGGGCTCGGCACGCTCGCCGATCTCGGCGGCAAGGCCGAGAAGAACGGCTTCGTCTCGACGGTCGCCGATTTCTACCAGACCAACCCGATCGCGCGCGCTTCCGCCGTGATGGCCGAATGTTCGGCACTGGCTTCGGGCCGGTTGCGGCAGGCGGCGGAGTAAGCGGCCATGACCTGGGACCTCGTTCTCGATCTCGCGATCATGCTGGGCAAGAGCTTCCTGCTCATCGCCTGCCTGCTGGTCTTCATCGCCTATATCCTGCTGGCCGACCGCAAGATCTGGGCGGCGGTGCAGTTGCGGCGCGGCCCCAATGTGGTCGGGCCCTTCGGCCTGTTCCAGAGCTTCGCCGACCTGCTGAAATTCGCCTTCAAGGAGCCGATCATCCCGTCGGGCGCCAACAAGGGCGTCTTCCTGCTGGCGCCGCTGGTGACCTGCCTGCTGGCCCTGTCGGCCTGGGCGGTGATCCCGGTCGCCGAGGGCTGGGCGATCGCCGACATCAATGTCGGTATCCTCTATGTGCTGGCGATCTCGTCGCTCGGCATCTACGGCATCATCATGGCTGGCTGGGCCTCGAACTCGAAATATCCCTTCATGGGCGCGCTCCGCTCGGCCGCGCAGATGGTCTCCTACGAGGTCTCGATCGGCTTCGTCATCATCACCGTCCTGCTCTGCGTCGGCTCGCTGAACCTCTCGGCCATCGTCGAGGCGCAGAACGGGCGTCTGGGGATGTTCGGCTGGTACTGGCTGCCGCTGTTCCCGATGTTCGTGATCTTCTTCATCTCGGCGCTGGCCGAGACGAACCGGCCGCCCTTCGACCTGCCCGAGGCGGAATCGGAACTCGTCGCCGGCTACATGGTCGAATACTCCTCGACCCCGTATCTGCTGTTCATGCTCGGCGAATACGTGGCGATCATGACCATGTGCGCCATGATGGTGATCCTGTTTCTCGGCGGCTGGCTGCCGCCGTTCCCGGTCGCGCCCTTCACCTGGGTGCCGGGCGTCGTCTGGTTCATGATCAAGGTCTGCGGCGTCTTCTTCATGTTCGCGATGGTGAAGGCCTTCGTGCCGCGCTACCGCTACGACCAGCTGATGCGGCTGGGCTGGAAGGTCTTCCTGCCGCTTTCGCTGGTCTCCGTCGTGGTCGTCGCCTTCGTGCTGCAGCTCACCGGCTGGGGGCCGGTGCGTTGATGCTGGCCGCCGTCCTCGGAGCGATGGCGGGGATGATCGCGGGCGGCGGGCTGTTCTTCGCGGGGTGCTACCTCGCCTGGCGCGGCCAGTGGTTCGGCGCGGGCGATGTGGTGCTCGACATCGCCTGGAATGGCTGGGTATTCGCGGTGTTCTTCGGGGGCCTCCTCGGGAACCGCGTGATGCACTGGCTGGAGCTGGTGCCGGCATGAGTCAGGCAGGCGCGATCGGAGCCGTCATCGGCTTCGTGTTGGGGCTGCTGGAATACAGGATCGTGTCGGGCGTCGTCATCGCGGCGCTGCGCCGGACCGATCGATCGACGACGCAGGCGGAGCGCGACGACTACGAGCGCCGCATCCGCATGCTGAAGCTGGCGCTGGCCGTTCTGATGGTCGGCGTCACGCCGGTGCTGGGTTACGTGATCGGCCGGACGCTGTTCGGCTGAGAGGGAAGGACGAAGGCTATGTCGCTCGCACAAGCCGCAAAGGGCCTGCTGCTGAAGGAGTTCGTCGGCGCTTTCGCGCTGTCGATGCGCTATTTCTTCAAGCCGAAGGCCACCATCAACTATCCCTTCGAGAAGAATCCGCAGAGCCCGCGCTTTCGTGGCGAGCATGCGCTGCGCCGTTATCCCAATGGCGAGGAGCGCTGCATTGCCTGCAAGCTCTGCGAGGCGATCTGTCCGGCGCAGGCCATCACCATCGAGGCCGGCCCGCGCCGCAACGACGGCACGCGCCGCACCACGCGCTACGACATCGACATGACCAAGTGCATCTATTGCGGCTTCTGCCAGGAAGCCTGCCCGGTGGATGCGATCGTGGAAGGGCCGAACTTCGAGTTCGCCACCGAGACCCGCGAGGAGCTTTTCTACGACAAGGATCGGTTGCTCGCGAACGGCGCCCGCTGGGAACGCGAGATCGCGCGCAACATCGCGATGGACGCTCCCTACCGCTGAGGCTCTGCCAGACCCTTCCTGCGGTTGTGACCGCGGACGGGCCTGACTATAGACGCTCCAAACGGCGTCCGGCGAGAGTCGGGCGCAGGTGAACACGAGAGCCGCCCGCCTGGGCGGAAAGGCTGACCGAGATGAATGCCGCAGCGGCTTTCTTCTATCTGTTCGCAGGCATCACCGTCGCTTCGGCGTTCATGGTGGTGACATCGCGCAACCCCGTTCACTCGGTGCTCTTCCTGATCCTGGCCTTCGTCAACGCGGCCGGGTTGTTCCTGCTGCTGGGCGCCGAATTCCTCGCGATGCTGTTGATCGTCGTCTATGTCGGCGCGGTCGCGGTGCTCTTCCTCTTCGTGGTGATGATGCTCGATGTCGATTTCGCCGAGTTCCGCCAGGGCTTCCTGAACTACCTGCCGATCGGCGCGCTGATCGGCCTGATCTTCGCGGTCGAACTGCTGCTCGTCGTCGGCGCCTGGGTCATCGACCCGCAGATCGTGCGCGCGCCGGTCGCCGCCATCCCCGCCGGCATCACCAACACCGAGGCGATCGGGCGGGTCCTCTACACGCAGTATGTCTACTACTTCCAGGCCGCCGGCCTCGTCCTGCTCGTCGCCATGATCGGCGCCATCGTGCTGACCCTGCGCGACCGCCCCGGCATCAAGCGCCAGGACATCGCGCAACAGAATGCGCGCACCAAGGCGACCGCCATGGACGTCAAGAAGGTGCAGCCGGGCGCTGCCCTGCCGGAGGAGACGGTCTGATGATCGGGCTTGGCCACTATCTCGCCGTCGGGGCGATCCTGTTCACGCTGGGCGTGCTCGGCATCTTCCTGAACCGCAAGAACGTCATCGTCATCCTGATGTCGGTCGAGCTGATCCTGCTGGCGGTGAACCTGAACTTCGTCGCCTTCTCGAGCTTCCTGAACGACATTGTCGGGCAGATCTTCGCGCTGCTGGTGCTGACGGTCGCGGCGGCGGAAGCCGCCATCGGGCTCGCCATTCTCGTCGTCTACTTCCGCAACCGCGGCACGATCGCGGTGGAAGACATCAACATGATGAAAGGCTGAGGCGCACGCGCCCGGATCCGCCCCATGTATCACGCGATCGTCTTCCTCCCCCTGATCGGTTTCCTGATCGCCGGCCTCTTTGGCCGGCTGATCGGCGCGCGCGGCTCGGAGATCGTCACCACCTCGCTGCTGATCGTCTCGGCCGTCCTCTCCTGGATCGCCTTCTTCAATGTTGGATTCGGCGCCGGCACGACGCGGATCCAGGTCGCGACCTGGATGTCCTCGGGCGGGCTTCAGGTCGACTGGGCCTTCCGTGTCGACACGCTCACCGTGGTGATGCTGGTCGTCGTCAACACCGTCTCCTCGCTCGTGCACCTCTACTCGATCGGGTACATGCACGAGGATCCGCACCGGCCGCGCTTCTTCGCCTATCTGTCGCTCTTCACCTTCGCCATGCTGATGCTGGTGACGGCCGACAACCTGCTGCAGATGTTCTTCGGCTGGGAGGGCGTCGGTCTCGCCTCCTATCTGCTGATCGGCTTCTGGTATCAGAAGCCCTCCGCCTGCGCCGCGGCGATGAAGGCCTTCATCGTCAACCGTGTCGGCGATTTCGGCTTCCTGCTCGGCATCTTCCTGGTCTTCGTTCTGACCGGCTCGGTCGCCTTCGACACCATCTTCCCGCAGATCGCCGGCCTGACCGAGAGGAGCTTCCGCTTCCTCGGCTATGACTGGAACGCGCTGACGCTGACGGCGCTGCTTTTGTTCATGGGCGCGATGGGCAAGTCGGCCCAGTTCCTGCTGCACACTTGGTTGCCCGACGCGATGGAGGGCCCGACCCCGGTCTCGGCCCTGATCCACGCCGCAACCATGGTCACCGCCGGCGTCTTCATGGTCGCGCGCCTGTCGCCGATCTTCGAATACGCGCCTGTCGCGCTCACGGTCGTCATCGTCATCGGCGCGACGACCGCCTTCTTCGCCGCCACCGTCGGTCTGGTGCAGAACGACATTAAGCGCGTCATCGCCTACTCGACCTGCTCGCAGCTCGGCTACATGTTCGTCGCGCTGGGCGTCGGCGCCTATTCCGCCGGCGTCTTCCACCTCTTCACCCACGCCTTCTTCAAGGCGCTGCTGTTCCTGGGCGCCGGCTCGGTCATCCATGCGATGCATCACGAGCAGGACATGCGGAACATGGGGGGCCTGCGGAAGCACATCCCGCTGACGGCGGCGGCCATGACCGTCGGCACGCTGGCGCTCACCGGCTTCCCGCTCTTCGCCGGCTACTTCTCCAAGGACGCGATCATCGAGAGCGCCTATGCCGCGGTCGCGCATAAGGGCTTCGCCGCCTCCTATGCCTTCGTCCTGCTGGTCGTCGCCGCCTGCTTCACCTCCTTCTACTCCTGGCGGCTCTACTTCATGACCTTCGAGGGCAAGCCGCGCTGGGGGGCGGGCGCCCATGCGTCGCATGGTCATGACGACCACGCCCACGCCGCCCATGGCCATGATGACCACGCTCACGCCGCTCATGCGCATGACGACCACCATGGCCATGGTCATGACCACAAGCCGCATGAGAGCCCGCTGGTGATGCTGATCCCGCTCGCCCTGCTCTCGCTCGGCGCGGTGGCGGCCGGCTTCGCCTTCAAGGGCGCCTTCATCGGCGATGGCTACGACGCCTTCTGGAAGTCCTCGCTCTTCACGGCTAAGGACAATCACATCCTGCACGAGATGCACGAGGTGCCGAAATGGGTGATCTGGTCGCCCTTCGTCGCCATGCTGATCGGCTTCGTGCTGGCGCTCTACATGTATCTGCTGAGGCCCGACGTGCCGGGCAAGCTCGCCGCCGCCAACCCGGTCCTGTACCGCTTCCTGCTCAACAAGTGGTATTTCGACGAGATCTACGACTTCCTATTCGTGAAGCCGTCGATGTGGATCGGCAAGTTCCTCTGGAAGAAGGGCGACGGCTTCGTCATCGACGGCATGGGCCCGGACGGCATCTCCGCCCGCGTCGTCGACGTGACCAACCGGGTCGTGCGGCTGCAGACCGGCTATCTCTACCACTATGCCTTCGCCATGCTGATGGGCGTTGCGGGCCTGGTGACCTGGTATCTCGTGGCGCGCGGGTGAGATGATGTTCGGCTTCGGTATCCTCACCGGTCTTCTGATCCTGCCGCTGGTCGGCGCGGCCTTCATCCTGGCGCAGCGCGGCGACGAGGCCTCGGTCGAGTCCAATGCGCGCTATGCGGCGCTCGCCGCCACGGTCGCGACCTTCGTCCTGGCCTGCGTCGCCTGGGCGAAGTTCGACCCCGCCAATCCCGGCTTCCAGATGGTCGAGACCCATGCCTGGGTCTCCGACGCGATCCAGTTCAAGCTCGGCGTCGACGGCTTCTCCTTCCCCTTCGTGGTGCTGACCGCCTTCCTGATGCCGTTCTGCATCCTGGCGTCCTGGCATGCGATCACGAAGCGGGTGCGCGAATACATGGTCGCGTTCCTGATCCTCGAGACGCTGATGATCGGCGTCTTCGTGGCGCTCGACCTCGTGCTGTTCTACCTCTTCTTCGAGGGCGGCCTGATCCCGATGTTTCTGATCATCGGCATCTGGGGCGGCAAGCGGCGCGTCTACGCCTCCTACAAGTTCTTCCTCTACACGCTGCTGGGCTCGGTGCTGCTGCTGCTCGCCCTGATGGCGATGTACTGGCACGCCGGCACCACCGACATCCCGACGCTGCTGGCGCACAAGTTCCCGGCGAACATGCAGACCTGGCTCTGGCTCGCCTTTTTCGCCTCCTTTGCGGTTAAGATGCCGATGTGGCCGGTCCACACCTGGCTGCCCGACGCGCACGTCGAAGCGCCGACCGCCGGCTCCGTCGTGCTCGCCGCGATCATGCTGAAGATGGGCGGCTACGGCTTCATCCGCTTCTCGATCCCGATGTTCCCGGAGGCCTCGGCCTATTTCGCCTCCTTCGTCTTCGCGCTGTCCGTCATCGCCATCGTCTACACCTCGCTGGTGGCGCTGATGCAGGAGGACATCAAGAAGCTGATCGCCTACTCCTCGGTGGCCCATATGGGCTTCGTCACCATGGGCCTTTTCACCCTGACGCCGCAGGGCATCCAGGGTGCGATGTTCCAGATGGTCAGCCACGGGCTGGTCTCGGGCGCGCTCTTCCTTTGCGTCGGCGTGATCTATGACCGCATGCACACCCGGGAGATCTCCGCCTATGGCGGGCTGGTGAACCGGATGCCGGTCTATGCCGTCATCTTCATGGTCTTCACCATGGCCAATGTCGGCCTGCCCGGCACCGCCGGCTTCGTCGGCGAGTTCCTGACGCTGATGGGCGCCTTCCGCGCCAATCCCTGGGTCGCCTTCATCGCCTGCTCGGGCGTCATCCTCTCGGCCGCCTATGCACTCTGGCTCTATCGCCGCGTCGTCTTCGGCGAGCTGGTGAAGCCTGAGCTCAAGGACATCGCCGATCTCGACCGCCGCGAAATGGCGATCCTGATCCCGCTGGTCGTGCTCACGGTCTGGTACGGCATCCGTCCGGGCACGATCCTCGACGCTTTTGCGGCGCCGACCGAAGCCCTCATCAAGAATTATCAGGCCGCACTCACCGCCGCGAAAACGGCGATGCTGGTCGTTCAGTAAGGTCTCGCAGGATGGCTCTGCCCGCTCTCGGCCCGGCGCTTCCGGAAATCATCCTCGCGATCGGCGCCATCGCCATGGTGCTGGTCGGCGCGATCCGCGGCGAGAGGTCGACACGCCTGCTCGAGGGCGCGGCCCTGGCGCTGTTTGCGCTGGCGCTCGTCCTGGTCCTGGCTGGCGAGGGCCGGGCGCTGACCTTCAACGGCGGTTTCGTCGTCGACAGCTTCGCCCGCTTCTTCAAGGTGCTGACGCTGCTGGGGGCCGCCGCGGCCATCCTGCTCTCCTCGGACTCGCTTCGCCGAGACGGTTCGATGCGCTTCGAGTTCCCGATTCTGATCGTCCTGTCGACGGTCGGCATGATGATGATGATCTCGGCCAACGACCTCATCAGCCTCTATGTCGGCCTCGAGCTGCAGTCGCTGGCGCTCTATGTCGTCGCCGCCTTCGACCGCGACAACCCGAAATCGACCGAAGCGGGCCTGAAATACTTCGTCCTCGGCGCGCTCTCCTCGGGCATGCTGCTCTACGGCGCCTCGCTGGTCTATGGCTTCACCGGCACGGTCAACTATGCCGGCATCGCCGCGGCGGTTCAGGGCGGCCATCCCGGCATCGGCCTGATCTTCGGCATCGTCTTCATCGCGGCCGGCGTCGCCTTCAAGATCTCGGCCGTGCCCTTCCATATGTGGACGCCCGACGTCTATGAGGGCGCACCGACCCCGGTCGCTGCCTTCTTCGCCTCCGCGCCCAAAATGGCGGCGATGGCGATGGTCGTGCGCATCTTCGTCGGCGCCTTCCCCGGCGCGCTGCACGAATGGCAGCAGATCGTCATCTTCATCGCCATCGCCTCGATGGCGCTCGGCGCCTTCGCCGCGATCGGCCAGACCAACATCAAGCGCCTGCTCGCCTACTCCTCGATCGCCAATATGGGCTATGCGCTGGTCGGCCTCGCCGCCGGCACCGCCAATGGCGTCCAGGGCGTGCTGGTCTACATGGCGATCTATCTGGCGACGACGCTCGGCGCCTTCGCCTGCGTGCTGCTGATGCGCCGCGACGGCAAGCCGGTCGAGGAGATCGGCGAACTCGCCGGCCTGTCGCGGACCAATCCCTGGATGGCCTTCGCGCTCTCCATGATGATGTTCTCGCTCGCCGGCATTCCGCCGCTCGCCGGTTTCTGGGCGAAGTTCTACGTCTTCCTCGCCGCCATCGAAGCCAAGCTCTATGTGCTCGCCGTGGTCGGCGTCGTCACCAGCGTCGTCGGCGCCTATTACTATCTGCGCCTCGTCAAGGTGATCTATTTCGACGACGCCAAGCCCGCCTTCGAGAAGGGTGACTTCGGCGTGCGCGCCGTGCTGCTGGTCTCGGCGCTCTTCGTGCTGGCGCTCTCGCTGCTGCCGGCCCCGCTGCTGAACTCGGCCGGCGTGGCGGCGAAGTCGCTGTTTTGAGGCAGGTCGGCTTATTGGGGTTCTCTTGAACCGCGATCGTCATCCCGGACAAGCCGCAAAGCGGCGCCGATCCGGGATCCATTCCGGAGCGCTGCCGCGGAAGGGTCCGGAATGGATCCCGGGTCTCCGCTTCGCTTCGCCCGGGATGACGGTGAGGTTGTCGGACCTGTCCAATGCTCGGTGAGGCCGCCCGTGCCGCCGGCTACCGGCTGATCGTCCGCGACGAGGTCGGCTCGACCATGGAGGAGGCGCGTCGCGCGCTCCAGCAGGGCGACCCCGGCCAGCTCTGGATCGTGGCGCGCAGCCAGAATGCCGGGCGCGGCCGCCATGGCCGGCAATGGACCTCTCCGCCGGGCAATCTCTATGCGAGCCTGCTTCTGGTGGACCCTTGCGAGCCGGCGCTGGCGCCGCAGCTCGGCTTCGTCGCGGGGCTCGCCCTGCACGATGCCGCCGCGCAGGTGACGGGCCTGGCGGCGCCGCGGCTGGCGCTGAAATGGCCGAACGATCTCCTGATCGACGGCGCCAAATGTTCCGGCCTGCTGCTCGAGGGCGAGAGCGGGGCAGGGCGCTTCGCCGTCATCGCCGGCCTCGGCGTCAACATCGCCTCCTGCGCGCAAGGCACGCCCTATCCGGCGAGCTTCCTGCGCGCCCATGCGCCGGGTGTCACCATCGAGGCGACGCTGGCGGCACTGGCCGAGGCCTTCGCGCAGCGCTTCTCGATCTGGCGTCAGCCGGGCGGCTTCGGCCCCATTCGCGAGGCCTGGCTGGAGCGGGCCGCGTTCCTGGGCGAGACCATCACCATCCGCCCGCCCTCGGGGGCCGTCACCGGTGTCTTCTCCGGCCTCGACGCGAGCGGCCGGCTGCTGCTCGAAACGCCGGACGGGATTCGCGCCTTCGATGCGGGCGATCTCTTCTTCGGCGCCGCCATCCCCGCGGACGCGCCGCGCTGACGGCGGCGTCCGCTCCGTCGGATGGGTGACGCCGCGCCGCTATGGAGCCCTGCGGCGCCGCGTGTTAGGGCTCCCGCACCATCCCGGCGCCGCCGGCTGTCGATCAGTCAGGATTTTTCGTGACCCGTTCCAAAGACCAGCTCGTTTTCGTTCCTCTCGGTGGCCTCGGCGAGATCGGCATGAATGCCGCTCTCTACGGCTATGGGCCTGAGGGCAGGCGGAAATGGATCCTCGTCGATTGCGGCCTGTCCTTTGCCGGCCCGGAGGTTCCGGGCGTCGACATCGTGCTGCCGGACCTGCGCTACATCATCGAGGAGCGGGCGAACCTGCTCGGCATCGTGATCACCCATGCCCATGAGGACCATATCGGCGCGCTCGCCGCGCTGTGGCCGTCTCTGCGTGCCCCGGTCTACTGTACGCAGTTCGCCGCCGGGCTCCTCGCCACGCGCCGCCTCTCGGAGCCGGGCGCCCCCAAGGTGCCGATGCACACCGTCGCCCAGGGCGGCCGCATTACGCTGGGCCCCTTCGACATCGAATTCGTGCCCGTGGCGCATTCGATTCCCGAATCGAACGCGCTCGCGATCCGCACCCCTGTGGGCCTCGTCGTCCATACCGGCGACTGGAAGATCGACGTGACGCCCCAGGTCGGCCTGCCGACCGACGAGAAGCGCCTGCGCGAGCTCGGCGAAGAGGGCGTATTGGCCCTGGTCTGCGACTCGACCAATGTCATGCGCGACGGCACCTCGCCGAGCGAGGCTGACGTCGCCGCCAAGATCAAGGAGCTGGTGCACTCGGCCACCGGTCGCGTCGCCGTCACCACCTTCGCCTCCAACGTCGCCCGCTTACGCGCGGTGGCGGAAGCGGCGATGGCCGACCAGCGCGAGGTCGTCGTCGTCGGCCGCGCCATGGACCGCGTCATCGATGTCGCCCGCGAATGCGGCTATCTCGACGGGATTCCGGCCTTCCGCTCGGCCGACACCTATGGCTACCTGCCGCGCGACAAGGTCGTCTGCCTGCTGACCGGCAGCCAGGGCGAGCCGCGCGCCGCGCTCTCCCGCATCGCCTCCGACGACCACCCCGAGATCGCGCTCTCGCCCGGCGACCGGGTGATCTTCTCCTCGCGCACGATTCCCGGCAACGAGAAGGCGGTCGGCGCGATCCAGAACGCGCTCGCGCGCGACAACATCGAGATCATCACCGACCGGACCCATCTGGTCCATGTCTCCGGCCATCCGCGCCGCGAGGAAATGGCCAGGCTCTATGGCTGGCTGAAGCCGAAGATCGTGATTCCCGCCCATGGCGAGGACCTCCACCTCTCGGAGCACGCGACCTTCGCGCGCGGGCTCGGCGTCAAGATCGTGGTGCGCGCCGGCAATGGCGACGTCGTCGCGATCACCCCCGAGGGCGCCAGCAAGATCGACGAGGTCACCCACGGCCGGCTCTACCAGGATGGCGATCTCCTGGTGAACGCGCTGGAGAAGACGATTCCTGAGCGTCGCCGCCTGTCCTTCGTCGGCATGATCTCGGTCGCCGTCGCCATCGACGAGAAAGGCGGGCTCGCCGGCGATCCGGAGATCGCCGTGCTCGGCCTGCCGCCCTATACGCGCGACGGCACGGGCTTCGACGAATACGTCGCCGATGCCGTGTCCGAACTGATCGACGGCATTCCCAAGGCTCGTCGCCGCGACCCGGAAGCGCTGCGCAATGCGCTGGAGCGCGGCCTGCGCAGCGCCGTCAATGAGGAGTGGGGCAAGAAGCCGCTGGTGCATGCGCTGGTGATCGAGGTTTAAGTGGCGTCCGAAATCCGGGGGCGGCGTCATCCCGGGACGAAGCTGCGCCGCTTCGCGGCTTGTCCAGGATGACGGGTGTTTCCGAACCGAAGCCTGATCTGCGAGGAGTGGAGCAAGACATCATGATCGGACGCCTCAACCACGTCGCCATCGCCGTGAAGGATCTCGCGGCCGCGACCGCGCTCTATCGCGACACGCTCGGTGCCCGCGTCTCGCAGCCGCTGCCGCAGCCGGAGCACGGCGTCACGGTCGTCTTCGTCGAATTGCCGAACACCAAAATCGAGCTGCTCGAGCCGCTGGGCGCCGATTCCCCGATCATGAAGTTCCTCGAGCGCAACGCCGACGGCGGCATCCACCACATCTGCTACGAGGTCGAGGACATCCTCGCCGCGCGCGACCGGCTGAAGGCGGCGGGCGCGCGGGTACTGGGCTCGGGCGAGCCGCGCATCGGTGCCCATGGCAAGCCGGTGCTCTTCCTGCATCCGAAGGACTTCACCGGCACGCTCGTCGAGCTCGAGCAGGCCTGAGGCGATGGACGCATCCGCGATCAGCTTCTTCGGCCAGCCGGAGCCGGGCTCGGCCCGCCCCTTCAGTGCGGCGACGCGTGCGGGTGGCCTCGTCTTCGTCTCCGGCCATTCGGCGCCGCATGACCCTGCCCGCGGCATCCACCGCGGCGAGACGCCGGCCGAGGAAGTCCGCAATGCGCTGGCCCATATTTCCGGCATCCTGGCCGAGGCCGGCAGTTCCCTCGCGCAAGTCGTGCAGATGACCATGCTGATCACCGACCCGGCGGATTATGCCGCCTGCAACGCCGAATATGTGAAGCACTTCCCCGCCGGCCTGCCGGCGCGCCACACCGCCCGCTTCGGCGTGCCGACGCAGGCCCGCGTCGCGTTCGCCTGCATCGCGCTGGCCGAATCGGCCAACAAGGATCCCCAGCCATGACGATCGCGAGTGCGCTCGCCGTCTATTTCGTGATCTGGTGGACGGTGCTCTTCGCCGTTCTGCCCTTCGGCGTCCGCAGCCAGGTCGAAACGGGGGACGTCGTCGAGGGCACCGAGCCCGGCGCGCCGGCCCTGCCGGGTCTTCGCCGCAAGGTGGTGATCACCTCGCTGATCGCGGCGGTGGTCTTCGTCTTCGTCTGGTATGGCTGGGCGGCGCTCGACATCTGAGCCGCCGCAAGCTGCGGCACGCCCTCGCGCGATCGGACATTGGCCGGACATCGGCTCGCCGGACAGCAGACAAAGAAAAAGGCAAGGCCGGTGCCTTGCCTTCTTAGTCTGTTTTTACCGCAGTAACGGCACACATCTGTTCGCGTGCGACTCGTATACTGAACGGGCGTTTGTCCTCCCGAGACCTGGTCCGCGGCGCTTCGATCAACAAAGCGTGTCCAGCAAGGGTTTGATAACCGATTGCCACACGTCTGTCATCACTTTGAGCAGGTCCAGCCTCAACTTTTTGCAAAATTATTCTCCGCTGCACTTGTGCGGTGCAACATCGTGCGATTCGTCGTCCTGCGGCGCCTTGTTCCGGCCAAAGGATGCCGCTACGACGCCCGCGACGACACGCCCGCCGGCATCTCGGCGGCCAAGGAGACGATCATGCTGCGCCACTCGCTCGCCACTCTCGCTCTTTTCGCCTGCCTCGGCCTTGCGACCGCGCCGGCCCGCGCTCAGGCGCCCGATCCCGCCAACACGCTGATCCTCGAGACCAAGGACGGGCCGGTGACGATCCGCCTGCGGCCGGACCTCGCGCCCAGGCATGTCGAGCAGATCAAGACGCTGACCAAGCGCGGCTTCTATGACGGCATCGTCTTCCACCGTGTCATCGACGGCTTCATGGCGCAGACCGGCGACCCGACGGGCACCGGCACCGGCAGCTCCGACCTGCCCAATATCAAGGCCGAGTTCACGCCCACCCCCTACAAGGTCGGCTCGGTCGGCATGGCGCGTTCGCAGTCGCCCGACTCGGCGAATTCGCAGTTCTTCATCTGCTATGAGGGCTGCGGCTCGCTGACCGGCCAGTACACGCTCTTCGGCGAGGTCGTCTCGGGCATGGAGGCCGTCCGCAAGATCAAGAAGGGCGCCGCCGGCAGCGGCATGGTCACCGGCCCCGACAAGATCATCCGCATGCGGCTTCAGTCCGACGCGAAGTAAGCCGATGGCGGGCAGGGCGCGGCGCGCCCTGAACGGCCTGTTCTTCTGCGCGCTGTCCGCCGTCACGGTGGGCGCGGCTGCGGCGCAGGGAACGACCGATCTGGGCCTGCCGCCGGCATCCGGATCGCAGAACCCGGTCCTCCCGCCGCCCTCGGGCTCCCAGAACCCCGTCCTGCCGCCTGCGTCGGGCCAACGTTACGCGCCCGGCGTCGGCGGCCGCTTCGGCGGCGACGCCGACCTGCCGGGCGCCGCGACACGGCCGATCCCGCCGGCGCCACGCACGGGCAGCGGCGAGATCGGCGTGGTCGGCACGGTCGAGCCGGCGACGAAGACGCCCGACGGCGGCGCGCTCGACAGCCTCGCCGACATCGCTCCTGCGCTGCGCCGCTGCTGGACGCCACCGGCGATGGACGGTCCGGCGAGCGGCGCGATGGCGACCGTGCGCTTCAGCCTGCGCCGCGACGGCTCGCTCTTCGGTGAGCCGCGCGTGACCTGGCAGACGCGGCAATCCGAGCCCGATCTGCGCCGCCGCTTCACCGACTCCGTCGTCGCAGCCGTTCGCAGCTGCACACCTATGAGGTTGTCGCCGCAGCTTGGAGCCGCTATCGCGGGGCGACCCTTGTCCATCCGCTTCCACGGCCGCGCGCCGTCCAATGAAAGGCCGATCTGATGTCGCTCGATCCCGAGAACACCCTCGTCATGGAAACCACCAAGGGCAAGGTGGTGATCAAGCTGCGCCCCGACCTCGCGCCCAAGCATGTCGAGCGCATCAAGCTGCTCGCCCGCGAGGGATTCTATGACGGCATCGTCTTCCACCGCGTCATCGACGGCTTCATGGCCCAGGTCGGCTGCCCGCATGGCACCGGCACCGGCGGCTCGAAGCACCCGGACCTCGCGCAGGAGTTCAACGCCGAGCCGCATGTCCGTGGCATCTGCTCGATGGCCCGCGCCCAGAACCCGAACTCGGCCAACAGCCAGTTCTTCATCGTCTTCGAGGATGCCCGCTTCCTCGACAAGCAGTACACGGTCTGGGGCCAGGTCGTGGAAGGCATGGAGAATGTCGACAACATCAAGCGCGGCGAGCCCGTGCGCGATCCCGACTCCATCGTCTCGCTGAAGGTCATGGCCGACGCGGCCTGACGCCACCGTGGATGTCGGGCTCTTCGACTTCGACCTGCCCGAAGACCGGATCGCGCTGAGGCCTGTCAGCCCGCGCGATGCGGCGCGGTTGCTCGTCGTCAGGCCCGATGCCCTGCAGCCCTTCGAGGATCGCGGCATCCGCGATCTCGTCGAGCTGCTGCAACCCGGTGACGCGCTCGTCCTTAACGACACGCGCGTCATCCCCTCGCGGCTCTATGGCCGCCGCCGGCGGGGCGAGGCCTCCGCCCGCATCGAGATCATGCTGCACAAGCGCGAGGCGGCCGATCGCTGGCGCGCCTTCGCGCGGCCGGCCAAGAAGCTGGCGCTGGGCGAGACCGTCACCTTCGGCGACGAGGCCGAGAGCAGCGCCTGCGAACTCGGGCGCCTCCAGGCCGAGATCGTCGCCAAGGCCGAGGGAGGGGAGGTCGAGCTGCGCTTCGCGCTCACCGGGCCGCATCTCGACGAGGCCATCGCCCGCCTCGGCGAGCTGCCGCTGCCGCCCTATATCGCCGGCAAGCGCGCGACCGATGCTGCCGATGCGCAGGACTACCAGACCATGCACGCCAGCAAGGACGGCGCCGTCGCGGCGCCGACCGCCGGGCTGCATTTCACGCCGGACCTCGTCGCGGCGCTGGAGGCGAGGGGTGTGACCCGCCACCTCGTCACGCTCCATGTCGGCGCCGGCACCTTCCTGCCGGTGAAGGCGGAGGATACGGAAGGCCATCGCATGCACGCCGAATGGGGGACGATCGCGCCCGAGACGGCCGCGGCCCTCAACGCCGTGCGGGCGACAGGCGGGCGCATCATCGCGGTCGGCACCACCTCGCTGCGCCTGCTCGAAAGCGCCACGGGCGAGGATGGCGTCATCCTGCCGTTCTCAGGCGACACCGCGATCTTCATCACGCCGGGCTACCGCTTCCGCGCGGTCGATCTGCTGCTGACCAATTTCCACCTGCCGCGCTCGACACTCTTCATGCTCGTCTCCGCCTTCTGCGGCCTGGACGTGATGAAGCGCGCCTATGCGCACGCGATCGCGGGGGGATACCGCTTCTACTCCTATGGTGATGGCAGCTTGCTGCACCGTGGGAACCAGCCGTAGCGGTCATTGCGAGCGTCAGCGAAGCAATCCAGAGCGGCAGTGCTCGACGTCCCGCTGGATTGCTTCGCTGACGCTCGCAATGATGATGAGCGGGACGCTGCGCTACGCGGTCGAGAAAATCCTGTTCCGGCTCGCCTTCGCCGGGCGGAAATGCTACCGGGCAGCACCACACAGGATATCTGACGGACCATGGCCGATATTTTCCGCGAGATCGACGAGGAAGTCCGCCGCGACAAGGCGGCGGAGCTCTGGAAGAAATATGGCTGGCTGATCACAGGCCTGGCCGTGCTGGCGGTCGCAGCCGTGGCCGGCTGGCAGTTCTGGCTCTATCGCGAGCAGCAGGCCTCGCAGGTGGTCGGCGCCCGTCTCGAAGCGGCCCTGAAGGCCTCGCGCGACGGCAACGGTTCGGAAGCCGAAACCATCCTTGGCGAACTCGCTGCGAGCGCGCCGGCGGGCTACCGGCAGATCGCCCGCTTCCGCCTTGCGGCCGAGACGGCCAAGCGCGATGCCGCCGCCGGGGCGGCCGCCTTCGACCAGATCGCCGCGGACGGATCGCTCGGCCAGCTCTACCGGGATCTCGCCCGGCTGCGGGCCGGCATGCTGCGCGTCGACCTCGTGCCCTATCCGGAGCTGCGGACGGCGCTGGAGCCGCTGGCGACGGCGCAGGGAGCCTGGCGCCATTCGGCCCGCGAATTCCTCGGCATCGCCGCGCTCAAGGCAAATCTGTTTGACGATGCCGGCCGCTGGTTCGACGCCATCGTGACCGATCCGCAATCGCCCGCCGTCCTGCGCCAGCGCACCGAGCTCTATCTCGCTCTGGTGCGCGGTGGGCCGGTCGAGACGAAGAACTGACGCCCGGAAGAACCGACGCCGTCATCCCGGGCGACCGCAGGGAGACCCGGGATCCATGCCTGAGCCTCTCCATGCTGCGCTCCGGCATGGATCCCGGATCTGCGCCGCTTCGCGGCTCGTCCGGGATGACGGCGTAACAGGATAAGAAAAACCGAATGACCGCCACCGTCGCCATCATCGGCCGCCCCAATGTCGGCAAGTCGACGCTGTTCAACCGGCTCGTCGGCAAGAAGCTCGCGCTGGTCGACGACCGGCCCGGCGTGACGCGTGACCGGCGCGAGGGCGAGGCTGCGCTCGGCCATCTGCGCTTCAACATCGTCGATACGGCAGGGCTCGAAGAGGCCGATCCCGGCTCGCTCGCCGGGCGCATGCGCGCCCAGACCGAGGTGGCGATCGCCCAGGCGGACGTCATCCTGTTCATGATCGACGCCCGGCTCGGCCTCACGCCGATGGACCAGCCCTTCGCCGATCTCGTCCGCAAATCCGGCAAGCCCGTCATCCTCCTGGCCAACAAGGCGGAAGGCAAGAAGGGGCTGGACGGCATCTTCGAATCCTACGCTCTGGGCCTGGGCGACCCCGTGCCGTTCTCGGCCGAGCATGGCGAGGGCACCTCCGACCTGCTGGAGGCGCTGGCGCCTTATGTGGACGTCGAGCCGGAGGAGGAAGAGCCCTTCGACGAGAGCTATGGCGACAAGAAATGGGTCGAGGCGCCGGCCGCCTTTGTCGATGAGGAGGCGGAGTACAACGACCCCAACAAGCCGCTGCGGGTCACGATCATCGGCCGCCCCAACGCCGGCAAGTCGACGCTGGTCAACAAGATGATCGGCGAGGAGCGCCTGCTCGTCGGCCCCGAGGCCGGCATCACCCGCGACACCATCTCGGTCGATTATGAATGGCGCGGCCGGCCGGTGAAGCTGTTCGACACCGCCGGCATGCGCAAGCGCGCCCGGATCGAGGAAAAGCTCGAGAAGATGTCGGTGCAGGATTCGCTCCGCGCGATCCGCTTCGCCGAGGTCGTCGTCGTGCTGCTCGACGCCACCATCCCCTTCGAGAAGCAGGACCTGACGCTCGTCGACCTGACCGAGCGCGAAGGCCGCTGCGTCGTCATCGGGCTGAACAAGTGGGACCTCGTCGCCGACAAGAACGGCCTCCTGGCCGAGCTCAAGGAGAAGGCGAGCCATCTCCTGGCGCAGGTCCGTGGCGTCCCGATCATCCCGCTCTCGGGGCTCGCCGGCGAGGGCATCGACCGGCTGATGCAGGCCGTCTTCACCGCTTATGAGGTCTGGAACCGCCGCGTCTCGACGGCGAAGATCAACCGCTGGCTCGAAGGCGTGCTCTCGGCCCATCCGCCCCCGGCCGTGGCCGGGCGGCGCATCAAGATCCGCTACATGACGCAGGCCAAGGCGCGCCCGCCGACCTTCGCGCTGTTTGGCAACCAGCTCGACCATCTGCCGGTGTCCTACACCCGCTATCTGGTCAACAACCTGCGCGAGGCGTTCGACCTGCCGGGTACGCCGATCCGCCTGCACACCCGTGGCGGCGAGAACCCCTACGACAAGAACAAGCGCGCGGGGTGAGCCACGCCGTCATGCTCGGGCTTGACCCGAGCATCTCTTGCGGGGGCATTCTCGTCCGGAGATGGTCGGCTCAAAGCCGACCATGACGGCTGTCAAGCCGGCATCTGCGGGCTGAGCACCTTGCCCTGCGGGAAGTCGAAAATCTTGCCGCTCTCGCTCCAGTCGGGCGAGGCTATGGCGACGAGGTGTGGCGCCAGCTCCTCCGGCGTCTTCAGCGTCAGCGGGTCCTCGCCCGGCATGGCTTCCGCCCGCATGCGCGTGCGCAGTGGCCCCGGATTGACCATCATGACCTTGAGCGGCGTCGTCGCCGTCTCGGCCGCATAGGTGCGTCCCATCGCCTCGACCGCGGCCTTGGAGATCGAATAGGGGCCCCAATAGGCGAGACATTTATGCGCCGCGCCCGAGGACATCAGGATGACGCGCCCGGCATCGGAAGCCTGCAGCGCGGGCTCGACCGACTTCAGCAGTCGCCAATTGGCCGTAACGTTCGTGTCGAACACCTTGGCCCATTCCTTGGGCGAGGCATGGGTCAGCGGCGACAGCGGGCCGAGGATGCCGGCATTGGCCAAGAGGATGTCGAGCTTGCCCCAGCGCTGCAGCAGGGCCGGGCCGAGCTTCTCGACCGCAGCAGCGTCGCCGAGATCAAGCGGCACCAGCGTGGCGTTTCCGCCCTCGGCTCGGATCTCGTCGTCGAGTTCCTCCAGCGCACCGCTGGTGCGCGCCAGCGCGACGACATGGGCGCCGGCTTTGGCGAAGGCGAGCGCAGCGGCCCGACCGATGCCGCGAGAGGCGCCGGTGACGAGCGCAACGCGCCCGGAGAGAGGTTGGGTCATTCCTGGTCCCCCATGCCCACATCCGCAGCCCTCATCCTGAGGAGCGCCAAAGGCGCGTCTCGAAGGATGCTCAAATGGGCTCCAGAGAAATCTGGATCATCCTTCGAGACGCCGCGTTCCGCGGCTCCTCAGGATGAGGGCTGCGGAGAGGACGGCCTCTCGATCAGCCCGCTTCCGCCAGCAGCGAGATCTGCTGCTTGGCACTCTCGCCGATCACGTCGGTCAGCGAGGTCGGATAGTCGCCGGTGAAGCAGTGATCGGTGAACTGCGGCCGGGCCGGGTCGCGACGTTCATGGCCCATGGCGCGGTAGAGACCGTCGACCGAGATGAAGGCGAGCGAATCCGCGCCGACGAACTCCCGCATCTCTTCGAGCGAATGTGTCGCCGCGAGCAGCTTCTCGCGGTCGGGCGTGTCGATGCCATAATAGTCGGGATGGGTGATCGGCGGCGAGGAGATGCGGAAATGCACCTCGCGCGCCCCGGCCTCGCGCATCATCTTCACGATCTTGAACGAGGTCGTCCCGCGCACGATCGAATCGTCGACGAGCACGATGCTCTTGCCCTCGACCACCGAGCGATTGGCGGAATGCTTCAGCTTGACGCCGAGCTCGCGCACCTTCTGCGTCGGCTCGATGAAGGTCCGGCCGACATAATGGTTGCGGATGATGCCGAGCTCGAAGGGAATGCCGCTCGCCTGCGCGTAGCCCAGAGCCGCCGGCACGCCGGAATCGGGCACCGGCACGATCACGTCGGCATTGGCGGGCGATTCGAGGGCGAGCTGCGCCCCCATCGCCTTGCGGCGTTCATAGATGCTGCGGCCCTTCACGATCGAATCGGGACGGGCGAAATAGATGTATTCGAAGATGCAGGGCCGCTCCGGCACCGCCGGGAAGGGCTTGTGGCTCTCGATGCCGCTCTCCGAGATGACGACGACCTCGCCGTTTTCGATCTCGCGGATGAAGCGCGCGCCGATGATGTCGAGCGCGCAGGTCTCCGAGGTCAGGATCGGCGCGCCGTCGAGCTCGCCCAGCACCAGCGGGCGGATGCCGAGCGGATCGCGCGCGCCGATCAGCTTCTTGTTGGTGATGCCGACGAAGGCATAGGCGCCCTCGATCTGGCGGATCGCCTCGACGAAGCGCTCGATGAAGCGCGGCTTGCGGCTGCGCGCCACGAGATGCAGCAGCACCTCGGTGTCGGAGGTCGACTGGTAGATCGCCCCGTCCCGCACGAGATTGCGCCGCAGGGTCAGCCCGTTGGTCAGGTTGCCGTTATGGGCGACCGCGAAGCCGCCGCCATGCAGCTCCGCGAAGAGCGGCTGGACATTGCGCAGGATCGTTTCGCCGGTCGTCGAATAGCGGACATGGCCGACGGCCTGCGAACCCTTCAGCTTGTCGATCACCGAGGCCTCGGAAAAGGCGTCGCCGACGAGGCCCAGCCGGCGCTCGGAATGGAAGCGACCGCCGTCGAAGGTGACGATGCCCGCCGCTTCCTGGCCGCGATGCTGGAGCGCATGCAGGCCCAGCGCCGTCAGCGCTGCCGCATCGGCATGGCCGAAAATGCCGAAGACGCCGCATTCCTCGCGCAGCCGGTCGGCATAGGGATCGAAGGGGGCGTCGCTGGCGCTGGCCTTCGTCGAGGATTCTGCGACCATCACGGGGCTCCTGAAAGCGGGACGACAGGCTTCTACGTGCGAATTACGGGCGAGTTGGGGCGGGGGTGGCCGGGCGCGTGCCGTCGATGGCGCGCTGCAGCGCCTGGCGGTCCGTGGCGTTGGGCGCCTCGGTCCGGCGCTGCGGCTCGGTTCCAGGAGCCGTGGGCTGGCGCGGCTCCTCTGCGGGGGCTTCCGTCGGTTCGCCCTCGCCCTTGGGCTTCAGCAGCTTCTTGATGAAGTCGGCGTTCACGTCCTGCGGCAGCATCGCCAGCAGCGAGCGACCGGTCTCCTCGAGCATCGGCTTGGCCTTGGCGTCGCGGGCCCAGGGCGGCATGTTCTTGTCGCCCATCAGCGCGGCGAAGAAGAGATAGCCGATCACCGCCAGCAGCAGGCCGCGGCCGGCGCCGAAGACGAAGCCCAGCGTCCGGTCGAGGGCGCCGATCCGGGAATCGAGCACGAAATCCGAGATCCGTGCCGTCACCAGCGAGACCACGATCAGCGTCACCAGGAACAGCGAGGCGATCGAGGCGATGAGCGCGATCATGTCGTTGGGGATGTACTGCTTCAGGATCGGCAGCAGCTGCGGGTGGAACACCCAGGCGACGGCCGCGGCGGCCGCCCAGGAGGCGATCGCGAGCACCTCGCGGGTGAGCCCGCGCACCGCCGCCAGCAAAGCCGAGATCAGAATCACGCCGATGACGACGAGATCGAGAATGGTCACAGGCATGGATGAGCCGCTTCGTTATGGTCTCGGAATGGCCTGCAACAGATGGGCTGGCCGCATCGGGTTTGCTATACGCGCTCGCGCCCGTTGCGTCACTATTGCGACACCGTCATTTCGCATCGCGGCGGGGCGCCCGCGCTGCGATATCGGCAACGAGTTCCGTGACATGGCCGAAGCGCCGCAGCGACAGGCCGTCGCCGTCGCCGGCCTCGGCGCCGCCGGAGGGCATCAGGGCGGCCTCGAAACCAAGCTTGGAGGCTTCGCGCAGCCGCGCCGCCGCGACGGAAACCGGCCGGATCGCACCGGAAAGCGCGATTTCGCCGAAATAGACCGATTCGGGCGGCAGGATCGCCCCTGTCAGCGAGGACACCAGCGCGGCGGCCACGGCGAGATCGGCGGCCGGCTCGTTGACCCGCAATCCGCCGGCGACGTTGAGATAGACGTCGTGCTGCCCCAGCCGCAGCCCGCCATGCGTCTCGAGCACGGCCAGCACCATCGACAGGCGGCTGTTCTCCCAGCCGACGACCGCGCGCCGCGGCGTGCCGAGCGAGGTCGGCGCTACCAGCGCCTGGATCTCGACCAGAACCGGGCGCGTGCCCTCCATGCCGGCGAAGACGGCGGCTCCCGGCGCAGCCTGATCGCGCCCGGCCAGGAACAGGGCGGAGGGGTTCGAGACCTCGGAGAGGCCCTTGCCGGTCATCTCGAAGACGCCGATCTCGTCGGTGGCGCCGAAGCGGTTCTTCTGGCCGCGCAGGATGCGGAACGCGTGCGCCCCTTCGCCCTCGAAGGACAGGACGGCATCGACCATGTGCTCGACCACGCGTGGGCCTGCGATCTGGCCGTCCTTGGTGACGTGGCCGACCAGGATCATGCAGGCACCGCTCGTCTTGGCGTAGCGGATCAGCGCCTGGGCCGAGCCGCGCACCTGCGTCACCGTTCCCGGCGCGCTCTCGACCTCGCCCGACCACATCGTCTGGATCGAATCGATCACCACCAGCGCCGGCCGCGGTCCCTGGCCGAGGGTGGCGACGATGTCCTCGACATTGGTTTCGGCCGCCAGCTCGACCGGCGCGTCGGACAGCCCCATGCGCTCGGCACGCAGCCGGACCTGCCCGGTCGATTCCTCGCCCGAGACATAGACGACGCGTCGTCCGGCAGAGGCCAGCGCCGCGCAGGCCTGCATCAGCAGAGTCGACTTGCCGATGCCCGGATCGCCGCCGATCAGCAGCACCGAGCCCGGCACGAAGCCGCCACCCGTGACGCGGTCGAGTTCACCGATGCCGGAGACGATGCGCGGCGCGTCCTGGGTCTCACCCTTCAGCCCTTCCAGCGCGAAGACGCGCCCGCGAGGCCGGCCCCCCGAGGCGCCGCGCGCGCCGGGAACCGGCGCGGCCTGCGCCTCCTCCGACAGCGACGACCAGGTGCCGCAGGCGTCGCACTTGCCCTGCCAGCGGTGATAGACCGCCCCGCAGGCCTGGCAGGTATAGGTGGGACCGCGCTTGGCCATCGCTAAACTGTCATTCCGGGGCTTCGCTTCAGCGAAGAACCCGGAACCCACGACCGGGCGTGCGCTCGCCACCGGGCTCGGCAAAGGTCGAGGCCCGTTGTGGGTTCCGGGTTCACGGCCGCGCCGTGCCCCGGAATGACAGCGCAGCCGCTCATCTCAAACGCCGACATAGCGCCGCGCATGGCGCCGTCCGAGACTGGTCAGGATCTCGTAGCCGATGGTCTTTGCACCGGCGCCGACCGCATCGAGATCGAGCGCGCCGCCGATCAGCGTCACCGGATCGCCCCGCTTCACCGACGCCGAGGGCAGATCCGTCACGTCGATGATGACCAGATCCATCGAGACCGTGCCGACGAAGGGGCACACCACACCATCGACGATCGCGCTGCCACCCGGACTGATATCGGTCCCGCTCGCATTGCGCGGATAGCCGTCGGCATAGCCGAGGCAGATCGTGGCGAGCCGGCTGTCGCGCTTGGCCGTCCAGCGCCCGTTATAGCCGACCTGCGTGCCGGCCCGGACGTCGCGCAGCTGCAGGATGCGCGAGGTGAGGCCGACCACGGCCCGCATTGGATTGGGCCGGCCCGGCGTCGGATTGCCGCCATAGAGCGCATAGCCGGGACGCGTCAGCTGATAGGAGGGGCAATCCTTCAGGAAATGCCCCGAGGAGTTCTTCAGCGAGGCCGGGATGCCGGGCAGTGCGTTGGCGATGGCGGCGAAGGCGGCCATCTGGCGCGCATTGGCCGGGTCCGCCTCGTCTTCCGAGGAGGCGAAATGGCTCATCACCAGCCCGATCCCCGCCGCGTCGATCTCGGTCCGGAAGGCTGAGACGACGTCAGCGCCGTCGCCCGCGGGAAAGCCGAGCCGGTTCATGCCGGTGTCGAGATGCAGGGCTGCAGGCCTGCCGCGCGCCCCGCCGGCGCGGAAGCCTGCCCATTCCCGCAGCTCCTCGGGCGAGCCGAGAACGGGCGAGAGGTCATGCTCGGCATAGCGGCCGCAACTGCCGGGCAGCAATCCGTTGAGGATGTAGATCGTGGCGTCCGGCGCCACCGCGCGGGCACGGACGCCTTCGGAGAGATGGGCGACGAAGAAGCTCCGGCAGCCGGCGGCGGCGAGCGCGGTCACCGCGGGCTCGATCCCGATGCCATAGGCATTGGCCTTGACGACGGCAGCGGCTTCCGTGCCAGCCTGGGCCTGGAGCGCGCGCCAGTTGGCGACGAGCGCGCCGAGGTCGATCGTCAGGATGGTGCCGCAGGTTTCGGCATCGGGTGTGTCGAAGGGGCTCATTCGCGGTCCGGGAGGCGCATTTCGTCGGCCCGGTCGGAGAAGCGTGTCACCTCGGCGTCGAACTGCAGCGCGATCGCCCCTGTCGGGCCGTGGCGCTGCTTGCCGATGATGAGCTCGGCCACGCCATGGGCGGCCTCCATCTCGATCTGCCACTTGTTGTGTTCTTCGGTGCCGGGGCGCGGCTCCTTGCCCTTGAGGTAGTACTCGTCGCGATAGACGAACATCACCACGTCGGCGTCCTGCTCGATCGAGCCGGATTCACGCAGGTCCGAGAGCTGCGGGCGCTTGTCGTCGCGGCTCTCGACCTGGCGCGAGAGCTGCGAGAGCGCCACGATCGGCACCGCCAGCTCCTTGGCGAGCGCCTTCAGGCTGGTCGTGATCTCGGTCAGCTCCTGCACGCGGTTCTGGCCGTTCTTGGCCGAGCCGGAGAGAAGCTGGAGGTAGTCGATGAACAGGACGTCGAGCCCCTTCTGGCGCTTGAGGCGGCGCGCCCGGGCGACGAGCTGGGCGATCGAGATGCCGCCGGTCTGGTCGATATAGAGCGGCAGCTTCTCGATCTGGGCGGCGACGTCGGTCAGCCGCGCGAACTCGGCCTCGGTGATGCGGCCCTGCCGGATCTTATAGGAGGAGATGCCCGACTGCTCGGCGACGATACGCGTCGCGAGCTGGTCCGCCGACATTTCGAGCGAGAAGAAGGCGACGATTCCGCCATCGACCGTCTTGATCGTGCCGTCGGTCTGGCGCTCGCCGCGCCAGGCCTTTGCGATGTTGAAAGCGATGTTGGTGGCGAGCGACGTCTTGCCCATGGCCGGGCGGCCGGCAAGCACGATCAGGTCGGAGGGCTGCAGGCCGCCCATGCGCTGGTCGAGATCGCGCAGGCCCGACGAGATGCCCGACAGCCCGCCTGCGCGCTGATAGGCGTTCGCGGCCATGTCGATGGCGGTGTAGAGCGCGGCGTCGAACTTCTGGAAGCCGCCTTCGTAACGGCCCTTTTCCGCCAGCTCGTAGAGCTTGCGCTCGGCCTCCTCGATCTGCTCGCGCGGCGGCATGTCGACCGGCGCATCATAGGCGACATTGACCAGTTCCTCGCCGACGCCGATCAATTGCCGCCGGATCGCCAGCTCGTAGATCGTGCGGCCGTAATCGCCCGCATTGATCACGGTGGTCGCCTCGGCGGCGAGCCGCGCCAGATATTGCGACGCCGTCAGCCCGCCGAGGTCGATCTCGCCGACGAAGGTCTTGAGCGTGATCGGCGTCGCGATCTTGCCGGCCCGGATCAGGCTGGCCGTCAGCTCGAAGACGCGCTGGTGGATGGGCTCGAAGAAGTGGTCCGGCAGCAGGAAATCGGAGACGCGGTAGAACGCGTCGTTGTTCACAAGGATGGCGCCCAGCAGAGCCTGCTCCGCCTCGATGTTGTGCGGCTGGACGCGATATTCGGCCTCGCGGGTCTCGAGACGGGTGACGAGGGCGGTTGCTGTGGCCATGGCCAATCGGGTGCGATCGATTTTAAATGCTGGCTCGACCCGCTAGCACAGGCAACGGAATGTCGCAGAGCTGAGTCGAGATAGGTGTAATCTACCACGCCGCCCATTTGTGCCAGCAGTCTTCCCCGCATTTCACAGCTTGCCAAAAGAAAGGCGCCGCGTTGCCGCGGCGCCCTTGACTCGATCAAGTAAGTCCTGATCTCAGCGGTCGTCCTCGCCGGCTTCCGCCAGTGCCGCGCCGACCTCGAGGCCCAGATCGTCGAGATCGAACTCCTCGCGGGCCGTGACGTTCTCGCCGCGCACCTGGCGCTCGGCTTCCTCGGCGGAGCGGGCGACGTTGACCGTGACCTTCACCGCCACTTCCGGATGCAGCACGACCGGGACCGTGTGCAGGCCGAGCGTCTTGATCGGCGCGTTCAGGGTGATCTGGCTGCGGGCGACGTTGAAGCCTTCGCCGGTCAGCGCGTCGGCGATGTCGCGGGTCGAGACCGACCCGTAGAGCACGCCGGACTCGCCCGACTGGCGCAGCATCACGACACTCAGGCCGTCGAGCGTCTCGGCGACCGCTTCGGCCTCCGACTTCAGCTCGAGATTGCGGGTCTCGAGCTCGATCTTCTGGCTCTCGAAGCGCTTGCGGTTCTCCTCGGTGGCGCGCAGCGCCTTGCCGCGGGCGAGCAGGTAGTTGCGGCCGAAGCCGTCGCGGACGCGCACGACGTCGCCCATCTGGCCGAGCTTGGCGACGCGTTCGAGCAGGATCACTTCCATGGTGTCGTTCCTTCGAGGGTTGAGGTCTTCGAGATCTCTTGAAACCGGGGCGAGGGCCCTCAGCTTCCGGGAGGTGGCGGGGGAGGCATCGCGGCCCGCTTGCGCAGTCCGAGAAGGGTGTCGACCATGCCGGCGAGCGCCAGCAGCGGCGTCAGCACGGCCTGCATCACGACCAGCGCGACATAGACGCTGACGAGCATGGGGGTGCGCCAGGCCTGTCCGCGCGACAGGTCGTGCAGCATGCACAGGCCGGAGAACATGAAGGCGGCGAACAGCGCGCCGACCAGCGCAACGCCCGCCAGCCCGACGAAGCCGCCCAGCGCCGCTGTGACGAGGCCGGCCAGGAGCAGGACCAGCGCCGAGCGCGGCAGAGTCGTCGAGGGAATGAACGGCCAGGGACGCGGCAGCCGCCCCGAGAGCTGCACGGCCTTGGCGGCCAGCCAGAGATTGGCGGTGATCGTGGTGACGACCGAGGCCCCGATGCCGAGCGGCACGGCGCGAACCAGCAGCGGCGTCACATTGGCGGCCATCTCGGCCTGGGTCACGCCCGCCGGCAGGGTCAGCATCTTGCTGCGAACCATCTCGGCGAGGAGATTCTCGACCATGCGCGCGATCACGGCCCGGTAGGTTTCGTAATCGGTCGTCATCACCAGCGCACTGGCGACGCTCGCCAGGGTCGCGGTGCCGGCGATCCAGATCATCAGGTTGCCCAGCGGGTACCATTCGACCGCGCCGGTCTCGTCCGACCGTGCGAGCAGGGCGAGATAGGCGATCCACCAGGCCGGCAGCGCAATGATGGCGGCAAAGGCCAGTCCGGCCGGCAGGGTCAACGCGACCGACACGGCGAGCGCGCCGGTGCCGGCGGCGTAGAGACCGGCGCGGTGGTTCCAGCCGAGGGCGGCGATCAGGATCGGGAGGGGGGCGGCCGAATACAACAGCACCGCCAGCGGCGATCCGGTGATCACCACGGAGAAGAGCAGCGCCGCTACGAGGCCTGCGCCGATTCCGACGGCCTGGGTCATTCTTCGTCCTGCTGTCCCGCTGCTCCCGGGCCGCTGGGGCCGGGCAGGGTGAGAGGCTTCCGCCTCAACGAACCCGGTGGGGTTTCACCACGGGGCGACTGGCTTTAGTGAAGGAAACCCGGCGGCGATCGCTCGCCGCCGGGGCGTTCGCGTCCGCTCAGCGGATGACGTAGGGCAGCAGGCCGAGGAAGCGGGCGCGCTTGATCGCCTGGGCGAGCTCGCGCTGCTTCTTGGCCGAGACGGCCGTGATGCGCGACGGCACGATCTTGCCGCGCTCGGAGATGTAGCGCGAGAGCAGGCGCACATCCTTGTAGTCGATCTTCGGAGCGCCCTCGCCCGAGAAGGGGCAGGACTTGCGGCGGCGGAAGAAGGGGCGGCGGGCGCCGGCAGATGCAGTCGACATGGCTCAGGCCTCCGCGCCGGTCGTTTCGGGAGCAGCTTCGTCGTCGCGACGCGGACGGTCACGACGCGGGCCGCGGTCGAAGCGGTCGCCGCCGCCGGGACGGTCGAAGCGATCGCCGCGATCACCACGGTCGTCGCGGTCGCGCTTCTGGAGCATGGCCGACTGGCCCTCCTCGAGTTCCTCGACCCGGATGGTCAGGAAGCGCAGCACGTCTTCGTTGAT
This sequence comes from Allobosea sp., assembly GCF_030694325.1. Classification (GTDB taxonomy): domain Bacteria; phylum Pseudomonadota; class Alphaproteobacteria; order Rhizobiales; family Beijerinckiaceae; genus Allobosea. The sequence goes on from NZ_JAUXYO010000354.1 coordinate 32,746, forward strand.
GCGCATCTGGCGCTCCATCTCGGCGACGGCGGCAGCCGGGGCGTCGATGTTCAGCAGCGAATAATGCGCCTTGCGGTTTTTCTTGATGCGATAGCCCAGGGACTTCACGCCCCAGTACTCGACCTTGGGGACCGAGCCGCCATTCGCCTCGATGATGCCCTTGAACGTCTCGACAAGGGTTTCGACCTGCTGCGCGCTGACGTCTTGCCGCGCGAGCAGGACATGCTCGTACAATGCCATGGTTGGCCTTTCCGTTTCACACTGCTTCGCCCGGCGCGGAGCCCTTCGAGCCCTGGAACAGGCCCGACAGGATTTCATCGAAGGCGGAGACACGGGATGACGATTCCACCGGAATCTGCAGCGCGAGCGCTGCCATCCGTTCAGCCTCCGGCCGAACAAACAGGAGGCGGTCGTTACAGTGCGGCGCCGCAATATGCAACCGAAATCGCGGCATCGGCGTGGTCGGGACGGCCTTTGAAGTCTTTCGGCGCTTGACTTGGCGTCCAAGGCAGTGTGACAGCGCCGTGAAATCGCTCAAAACGTTTGAAATCCGGGACCGACCGTCATGACGACCGCCTTCATATTTCCGGGCCAGGGCTCGCAGGCCGTCGGCATGGGCAAGAACCTGGCCGATTCCTTCGCCACCGCGCGCGCGGTCTTCGAGGAGGTCGATGCGGCGCTGTCGCAGAAGCTCTCGACGCTGATGTGGGAAGGCCCGACCGAGGAACTGACCCTGACCGCCAATGCCCAGCCCGCCCTGATGGCGGTCAGCCTCGCGGTGCTGCGCGTGTTGGAGGCCGAGGCGGGACTGGATCTGAAGCGGGACGCCGCCTTCGTCGCCGGCCATTCGCTGGGCGAGTATTCGGCCCTCGCGGCCGCTGGCACTTTCGGCATCGCCGATGCCGCGCGCCTGCTGCGCATTCGCGGCGACGCCATGCAGAAGGCGGTTCCGGCGGGGCAGGGTGCCATGGCGGCGCTGCTGGGGGCCGATCTCGATCTCGCATGCGCGATCGCGGCCGATGCAGCGCAGGGGGAGGTCTGCGAGGCGGCCAATGACAATGGCGGCGGGCAGGTCGTGCTGTCGGGCGCGAAGGCGGCGATCGATCGCGCCATCGTCCTCGCCGGCGAGCGCGGTGTCCGCCGCTCCATGCTGCTGCCGGTTTCGGCGCCCTTTCATTGCTCCCTGATGCAGCCGGCGGCGGAGGCGATGCGGGCTGCGCTCGCCAACGTCGCGATGCGGCCCCCGGTCGTGCCCGTGATGGCCAATGTCGGCGCCGCGCCGCTGAGCGATGTCGAGGCCATTCGCGCCTCGCTCGTGGCGCAGGTCACTGGCACGGTGCGCTGGCGTGAGTGCGTCGAGGCGATGGCGGCCGCCGGCGTCGATCGCTTCGTCGAGCTCGGCAGCGGCAAGGTCCTGGCCGGGCTGGTGAAGCGCATCGCGCCCGGTGCCACGCCGCTATCGGTCGGCACGGCGGACGACGTGTCGGCCTACAAGCCCTGAAAGGGCGCGCGAGAACGGCAGAACGCCGAAAAGGGAGAGACGATGCTTGATCTGACGGGCAAGAAGGCGCTGGTCACCGGCGCCACCGGGGGGCTGGGCGGCGCCATCGCACGCAGGCTGCATGCGCAGGGCGCCACCATCGCGCTGTCGGGGACGCGGGCCGAGGCGCTCGAGGCGCTTGCCGCCGAACTCGGCGAGCGGGCGGTCGTCACGCCCTGCAATCTGGCGGACAGGGAGTCGGTGGAGGCTCTGGTGCCCGCCGCCGAGGAGAAGCTCGGTGGCCTCGACATTCTCGTCAACAATGCCGGCGTCACCAAGGACAACCTCTTCCTGCGGCTCAAGGACGAGGATTGGGACAGCGTCATCGCCATCAACCTGACGGCGGCCTTCCGGCTCTCGCGCGCGGCCGTCAAGTCGATGATGCGCCGCCGCTATGGCCGCATCATCTCGATCGGCTCGGTCGTCGGCACCACCGGAAATCCGGGGCAGGGCAACTACGCCGCCTCAAAGGCCGGGCTGATCGGAATGTCCAAGGCGCTCGCCGCCGAAGTCGCCAGCCGCAACATCACCGTCAACGTCGTCGCGCCGGGCTTCATCGAGTCACCGATGACGCAGGCCCTGAACGACAAGCAGCGCGAGGGCATCCTCTCCGACGTGCCGATGGGGCGCCTGGGTTCCGGCGAGGACGTGGCGGCGGCCGTGGCGTACCTCGCCAGCAGCGAAGCCGGTTACGTCACCGGACAGACCCTTCATGTCAACGGCGGAATGACAATGATCTGAAGCGGTTGCCGCGATTTTTGAAAGAATTCGCGAGTGCCGTCGACATACTCGCCAGCCAAGATCGGCTGTGTTAACTAGCGCCGTCGGGCCGCGATGCGGGATCCGGGGGACTTGACGGGAACCCGGTTGTTGCGTTTGTGCAGGCTTCGAGTTCCGGCCCGTCGGCACCCTTCGGTGCTGCGGGAGCCAGGAGTGACAGCCCCTCTACGCGGCGCGGTTCGGCGCTGCGTGTTTTAAGCTTTAAGGAAAAGACCCATGAGCGATGTCGCCGAGCGCGTGAAGAAGATCGTGGTCGAGCATCTCGGCGTCGAGCCTGAGAAGGTCGTGGAAGGCGCCAACTTCATCGAGGATCTGGGCGCGGACAGCCTCGACACGGTCGAGCTCGTGATGGCCTTCGAGGAGGAATTCGGCGTCGAGATCCCGGACGATGCCGCCGAGACGATCGTGACCGTCGGCGACGCCGTCAAGTTCCTGTCGAAGTCCGCCTGATCGGCCGATCGGTCGATCGTCGCTGAAAGAGCCATGGTTTCACGCAGTCTTCCGATGCGACGCGTTGTCGTGACCGGCCTCGGCATGGTGAGCCCGCTCGCCTGCGGCGTCGAACAGACCTGGACTCGCATACTCGCCGGCGCCAGTGGCGCCGGCCCCATCACCACCTTCGACTGCAGCGATCTTCCGGCGCGGATCGCCTGCAGCATCCCGCGCGGCGACGGCTCCGACGGCAGCTTCGATCCCGATCAGTGGATGGAGCCCAAGGAGCAGCGCAAGGTCGACGACTTCATCGTGTTCGCCATGGCGGCCGCCAAGCAGGCCCTGGCGGATGCGAACTGGGCTCCCGAGAGTTACGACGACCAGATCGCGACCGGCGTCGCCATCGGCTCGGGTATCGGCGGGCTCGGCGGAATCTACGAGGCGTCCATCCTGCTCAAGGAGCGCGGCCCGCGCCGGCTTTCGCCCTTCTTCATCCCCGGCCGGCTGAGCAATCTCGCCGCCGGCTATGTCTCGATCGAGCATGGGCTGAAGGGTCCCAACCATTCCGTCGTCACCGCCTGCTCGACCGGCGCGCATTCGATCGGCGACGCCGCCCGCATGATCGCGCTGGGCGATGCCAAGGTCATGGTCGCGGGCGGCGCCGAATCGGCGATCAACCGGCTCGGGATCGCCGGCTTCTGTGCCTGCCGCGCGCTCTCGACCGATTTCAACGAGACGCCCGAGAAGGCCTCCCGTCCCTATGATCGCGACCGTGACGGCTTCGTCATGGGCGAGGGCGCCGGCGTCGTCGTGCTGGAGGATCTCGAGCACGCGCTGACGCGCGGTGCCAGGATCTATGCCGAGGTCGTCGGCTACGGCATGTCGGGCGACGCCTATCACATCACCTCGCCGGCCGAGGACGGCGACGGCGCCTATCGCTGCATGCGCGCCGCTCTCGATCGCGCCGGCATCTCCGCCGCCGATCTCGACTACATCAACGCCCATGGCACCTCGACGCCGCTGGGTGACGAGATCGAGCTGCGGGCGGCAGAGCGCCTGCTCGCCAACGCGCCGCGCAAGCCGGCGATGTCCTCGACCAAGTCGGCGACCGGCCATCTTCTGGGCGCGGCTGGGGCCGTCGAGGCGATCTTCGCCATCCTTGCCATTCGGGACCAGATCGCCCCCCCGACGATCAACCTCGACAATCCCTCCGTCGAGACCGATCTCGACCTCGTGCCCCATGTCGCGCAGAAGCGGAAGATCGACGTCGTGCTGTCGAACTCCTTCGGCTTCGGCGGCACCAACGCGTCGCTGGTCATGCGGCGCTACGTCGACGGCGCGTGACGGGCGCGGCCTGCGCGCTTTCGCCATATTCTTGCGTAGAGTGCCCCGCAGCGGCGGGACTGTGAATTTGCTTTCGCGGCCGACGTGAATCCGGTTTGATGGCGTGCGCTGGCCAGGGGAGGCGTCCGGTCCAACCGGTCGCCGCGACGGGCGGGGTGGCGTGCAGTGATGAAGTTCAAAGTGCGAGCACGACAGCTGTGAATCATTCGCCCCGCGTTGCCCCCAAGAGTCCCAGCGAGGCGTTGAAGCCGGTGGCCCCGCCGGCGCCGCCGCCCAAGACGCGTCGTCGTCGCCGGAGTCCTTTCATCGCGATGATGAGCGGGCTCTTCACGGCCCTGCTGGTGGCCGGCGGGCTTGTCGGTGCCGGCATTGCGATGGTCAGCAGCCAGAGCCGCGCACCAGGCCCGCTCGCCAGCGACCGCGTGCTGATCATCCCCAAGGATAGCGGCCTTGCCGACATCGCCGACCTGCTGCAACGGGAAGGGCTGATCGAGCATCCCTGGGCGTTCCGCGTCTCCGCGCTCGTCAGCGGCAACTGGACCAAGCTCAAGGCCGGCGAATATCTGTTCAAGTCGCGGGCGAGCCAGGCCGACATCCTCGACATCATCGCCGAGGGCAAGGTCGTCGAGCACTCGGTCACCATCCCCGAGGGGCTGACGAGCGAGCAGATCGTCGCGCGGCTGCGCGACAACGAGCTTCTCACCGGCGACATCATCCAGGTTCCGCGCGAAGGCTCGATCCTGCCAGACACCTACCGCATCCCGCGCGGGTTCAGCCGCCAGGCCATCATCGACCGCATGGCCCGCGACCAGCGCGCGGTCCTGGCCCGGATCTGGGAACGCCGGCCGGCCGACCTGCCGATCAAGACGCCACAGGAACTCGTCGTCCTGGCGTCGATCGTCGAGAAGGAGACCGGTCGCGCCGATGAGCGGCCGCGCGTCGCCGGCGTCTTCATCAACCGGCTGAACCGCCGCATGAAGCTGCAGTCGGACCCGACGATCGTCTACGGCATCGTCGGCGGCAAGGGCACGCTCGGCCGCTCGATCCTGCGCAGCGAGATCACCCAGGCGACGCCCTACAACACTTATGTCATAGACGGCCTGCCGCCGGGGCCGATCGCCAATCCCGGCCGTGCGGCCATGGAGGCGGTGGTCAGCCACTCGCGGACCAAGGACCTCTATTTCGTCGCCGACGGCAGCGGCGGACACGCCTTTGCCGAGACGCTCGAGCAGCACAACCGCAATGTCGGGCGCTGGCGCCAGATCGAGGCCGCGCGGCGCGATCCGGGCAAGCCGCCGGCCGAAGCGTCGGTTGACAAGGTCGAGCCGACGCCGTCGCCCGATACGCGCTCCGAGGCGCCCGCGCAGCAGCCGGCAGACGGCGAGGCGATCGAGACCTGGCCCGTGCCGGGCAACCGCCGCGCGGCAGCCGGCCAGCTTCCCCAGGGCGCGGCGATGGCCGGCGGTCGCGTGCGCGCCTTCGATGCCTCGGAAGGCACGGCGCGCGACCCGCTGCTGAACAAGACCTTCGACCTCAACTCGCCCAAACAGGTGCCGGTGCTCCGGCCCTGAGGCCCGCGGTCGGCGAAGCCGGGCCCGTCCCCAGCTTCCTGACGAGAGCGCTTCCGACCGCGCTTGCCCCCCGGCGCCCCCGCCACTACGGTCCCGCCGCGTCGAGGGGCGGAAGGCAGGACAGCGTGGCGATCGAGAGCATGACGGGCTTCGCCCGGGCAGCCGGGACGGTGGGCATCCATGCCTGGGCGTGGGAAATCCGCAGCGTCAATGGACGCGGCCTGGACATTCGCGTCCGCGTGCCCCCGGGCCTCGAGGTGCTGGCCGAAGCGGCGCGCAAGCGCCTGACCGGCGCCTTCTCGCGCGGCACGCTGCACGTCAATCTGCAGGTCACCAGCGATGCCGGCCCCCCGCGCCCTCGTATCAATGAGGCAGCGCTGGCGGCGCTGCTCCAGGCCGTCGAGCGCCTGCCGGCCTCGGCCGTCGTGACCCCGCCCTCCTATGACGGGCTGCTCGGCATCCGCGGCGTCGTCGAGCTCGCGGAGGAGGGGCAGGATACGCTCGCCGCGGTCGAGAAGCCGGTCCTCGCCGGGCTCGACGAGGTCGTGGCGGGCCTGAAGGAAGCCCGCGCCAGCGAGGGGCGGGCTTTGGAGGCGGTCCTGCGCGGCCATCTCGACAGCATTGCTCGGTTGACGACGGAGGCCGAGACCCATCCGGCGCGTGGCGTCGACGCGATCCGCGAGCGCATCGCCGCCCAGGTCGCGCTGCTGCTGGAGGCGAGCCAGGCGCTCGATCCGCAGCGCCTGCACCAGGAGGCCGCGCTGATCGCGGTCAAGGCCGACATTCGCGAGGAGATCGATCGCCTGCACGCCCATGTCGCGGCGCTGCGTCTGCTGCTCGAGCAGGGCGGCCCGATCGGCCGCAAGCTCGATTTCCTGTCGCAGGAGTTCGGCCGCGAAGCCTCGACGCTCTGCGCCAAGGCAGGCGATGCCGCCCTGTCGCGCATCGGCCTCGAACTGCGCACCGTCGTCGACCAGATGCGCGAGCAGGTACAGAATGTGGAGTGAGTGCTGATGGCCGACATCGCGCGCCCGGCCCGTCGCGGGCTTATGCTGATCCTGTCCTCGCCATCGGGCGCGGGCAAATCGACCCTCACGCGCAACCTCAAGACGGAGAACAATCTCGATCTCTCGGTCTCGGTGACGACCCGTGCCAAGCGCCCCTCGGAGATCGACGGCGTCCACTACCGCTTCATCGATCGGGCGAGTTTCGACCAGATGAAGCAGCACAACGATCTGCTCGAATGGGCCGAGGTCCACGGCAACGGCTATGGCACGCCGCGCAAGGAGGTCGAGGCCTCGCTGGCAGCCGGCCGCGACGTGCTCTTCGACATCGACTGGCAGGGCACGCAGCAGATCGTGGCGAAGGCGCGGGCCGACGTCGTGACCATCTTCATCCTGCCGCCATCCATGGCCGAGTTGCGCTCGCGCCTCGTGCGGCGTGCCGAGGATGCGCCGGACGTCATCGCCAAGCGCCTCGGCAACGCCCGCGACGAGATCGCCCGCTGGAACAAGTACGACTACGTGATCATCAACGACGATCTCCAGGCGGCCTATGAATCGGTCAAGGCGATCCTGACCGCCGAACGCCTGAAGCGTGAGCGCGCGACCGGCCTGTCGGAGTTCGTCAACAGCCTGCTGTCGGAAAAGCTGCCCTGAACACGGCCGTCAGAGCCGCGTCGCCAGGGTCTGCGCCAGACGCACGAACCCGCTGACCGGCACCTCCTCGGCGCGGGCCGTCGGCAGGAGCCCGGCCTCCTCGATCCAGTCTCCGGGTTCAGGAAGAACCGCCTTCAGGCTCTGGCGCAGCATCTTGCGGCGCTGCCCGAAGGCGGCGAGCGTGATCCGCTCCAGCAGACGTCTGTCGCAGGGCTCGGGCTGCTCACGAGGGATCAACTGCACGATCGCCGAAGTGATCTTGGGCGGCGGCACGAAGGCGCTGCGCGGCACGTCGAACAGGATCTTGGTCTCGCAGCGCCAGTTGCACAGCACGGCGAGGCGGCCATAGTCGGCGCGCTGCTCGGGCGTGGCGACGATGCGCTCGGCCACCTCGCGCTGGAACATCAGCGTCAGCGAAGTCCACCAGGGTGGCCAGGCCTCGGGGCTGAGCCAGCCGACCAGCAGCGGCGTGCCGATGTTGTAGGGCAGGTTGGCGACGATCCGCGCCGGGCCGCCGCCGAGCCGCTCCGACAGGTCGACCGCCAGCGCGTCGCCGTCGACGACCTCGAGACGGCCGGGGTAATGCGCGCCGATCTCCTCCAGCGCCGGCAGGCAGCGCCGGTCGCGCTCGATCGCGATGACGCGGCCGGCCCCGGCCGCCAGCAGCGCGCGGGTCAGCCCGCCGGGCCCGGGCCCGATCTCGACCACGGTCTCGCCCTCGAGCGATCCGGCGGAGCGCGCGATCCGCGAGGTCAGGTTCAGATCGTAGAGGAAGTTCTGGCCGAGCGACTTCTGCGCCATCAGCCCGTGGCGCTCCACCACCTCGCGCAGCGGCGGCAGCGTGTCGATCTGGCTCATGCCGGTACCCGTCGATGCTGCGTGGCCATCCGCGCGGCGAGCCGCAGCGCCGCGATCAGGCTGTCGGGCCGCGCGATGCCCCGGCCGGCGATGTCGAAGGCGGTGCCGTGGTCGGGCGAGGTGCGGATGAAGGGCAGGCCGAGCGTGACGTTGACGCCCTCGTCGAAGGCGATCGTCTTGATCGGGATCAGCGCCTGGTCGTGATACATCGCCAGCGCGCAGTCATAGCCGGCCCGCGCCCGGGCATGGAACATCGTGTCGGCCGGGTAAGGGCCGCTGGCCTCGATGCCTTCGGCCCGAAGCGCCTCGATGGCTGGGCGCACCACGGCGTCATCCTCGCTGCCGAGCGCGCCGCTTTCGCCGGCATGGGGGTTGAGGCCGCTGAGCGCCAGCCTCGGTGCTTCGATGCCGAAGCTGCGGCGCAGCCCATTCGCCACGATGCGCGCCGTCTGCACGATCAATTCCGTGGTCAGCAGGTCCGGGACGCGCCGCAGCGGGATGTGGATCGTCACCGGGACGACGGCGAGGTCCTCGCACCACAGCATCATCACCGGCAGCGGCACGGGCCCGCCATCCGCCGCGAGATGGGCCAGGAACTCGGTATGTCCGGGATGGGCGAAGCCGGCGGCATAGAGGACCGACTTCGCGATCGGGTTGGTGACCACGGCCGCGGCCTGGCCCGCACGGACCGCCGTGACGGCGCGGGTGATCGAGGCGATCGTTCCCGAGGCCGTGGCGGGGTCGGGACGGCCGGGCTCGATCGCCGGTGCCCCATCCAGCGGGATCACCGGCAGCCCATCCGCGAAATCGCTCGCCGCCCGCTGCCAGTTGCTGGCGATGAGGCGGACGTCGAGGGCAAGCCGCCGCGCCAGCCGTCCGAGATGGTCGAGATCGGCGATGCAGGCGAAGGCCGGTAGCGCGTCGACATCGCGCCTCAGCCAGGCCGACAATGCCAGTTCGGGGCCGATTCCCGCCGGATCGCCCTGGGTCAGGGCGAGAGGCGGCAGAGGCGTGGAGGCCTGCGGGCGCATCGGGCTTCCCTGTCGCCGCTGCGCCGCTGTCGATCGCGAGATCAGCGGCTGGAGGAGGTCACGCCGTCGCCGACGGAGGAGCCGTCGAGGTTCTGCGAGTAGCTGATTTCGCCCAGCGTGCGCAGTTCGAGGCGGAACATCACCGTCCGGGTGTCCTTGGTCGCGCCCGACTGGCGGTCCGCATAGCTCTGCGAATAGCTGACGTCGAACACCGTGCACTCGTCGGTGTAGTTGATGCCGAAGGAGGTCGACGCGGTCTGCATCAGGCGGGAATCGACATAGCGCGGCTGCGCGATCGTCGTCGGCGACGCCATCCAGGATGTGTATTGCGCCAGACGGACCTCGCGGTCGTATTTGTACTTGTCGAGATCGAACAGCACCCCCGCCCGCAGGCGCCAGTTCGGCGTGACCAGCAGCGAACCGTTGAGCGAGAGGCCCTCGCGACGCCGGAAGACGCCGAGTTCGGGCTGCGGCTCGTAGCGGCCATAGCCGACGGAGGCCGTGATCACGCTCGTCGCATAGGTCGCCGCCGCGTCGATGCGCTGCGCCTCGAAGGTGGTCGAGTTCAACCGCGCCGCGCCGGTGAAGAACAGGCCGGCCATGGGCGAGAGCTGGGCGCGCGCGACGATGTCGGAGGTGTCGGTCTGCAGGCCCGAATCGAGGCCCGTATTGACGAGGTCGCCGGTGGCGAAGGAGTTGCGCCCGCCCAGATGGTAGGACTGGCCGAGCAGCAGGTTGGCGAAGGCCTCCTTGCCGAAGCGGCCGGTATAGAGCGCGCCGACATTGGCGCGTGTCCCGCCTTCGACGCGGTCATAGCCGGAGAACTTGCCGCTCCACTCGAACAGGTTGTTGGCGTCGAAGACCAGGCTCTGCGAGTCCTCGTTGGCGACGCGCAGGCTGTTGGTCTCGTTCGGGCGCGCCACGATCTGCGCCACCGGCTCGATGATGTGCGTGCCCCAGTTCGTCTTGGCGACGAACGGGTAGCGGTACATCAGGCCGATTGCCGGCATCGCCCGGCCGAAGACCTCGTCGGAGGTATCGACGATCGTGCGGACATTGGAATTCGGGTAGCCGGTCGTGTCGGGATTGACCGAGAAGATGTCGGCTCGCACGGAGGCGTAAGGCGTCCAGACCTGGCCCAGCGGATCGATGATGTTGCGCCGCCAGGCCACCTCCGCGGTCGCCCGGGCTATGTTGCCGGCCAGACCGCGCACGAGGCAGGTGTTCTTCTGGTAGACGGCGCAGCCGTCATAAAGCGAATAGCCGACGCCTGTGCTAGTCGTGCCGCTGAACAGATAATTCGTCTGGCGAGGCAATTGCGAGAACGCGGCGGCATCGCGCGTCAGATGCGTGACATTGGCGTTGAAGGTGATCTCGCCGCCGAGGAAGCTCGGCTTGTGCACCCGCTTGTTGTAGTCGATCACCGGCAGCACGACGGGCTGCTGCTTCTGCCAGTCGGTCGAGGTCAGCGGCTGGAAATAATAGCCGCGCATGTCGAACCAGCCGCTCGCCGTCTGGCCGTTGAGATAGGCCGTCGAGATCGCTTCCTGCAGATAGGTGGTCGAACTCACGCTCTCGTTCAGGATGCGGTAGTTCTTGTAGAACCACCGGTCCGTCGACATCGACGCGTTCCAGCCGAAGGTCCAGCGCGGGTTGATGAAGAACTTGCCGTTGGTCTGGACCGATCCGCGGAAGGTGTCGTCGCCCGCGCCCAGCGGCGCAGCGAGGAAGGCTTCCTTCTCCTGCTGGAAAATCCCCGAGGCGCGGATCGTGTAGGAGCCGTTCATCAGGCGGTGCCGCCACTCGACCTGGCCGAGCAGGCCCTGCCGGCTGAGATAGGTCGGGGTGAGGGTGAGATCGTAATTGGGGGCGAGATTGAGGAAATAGGGCAGGCCGATGCCATAGCCCAGCGGCCCGGTGTTCAGGAACTTCGGCGACAGGAAGCCGGATTTCCGCTTCACCGTCGAATCCGGCCCCGACATGTAGGGAATATAGGCGAGCGGGACGCCGGCGAATTCGAGCCGCGCCTCCTCGTAATAGATCGTCTGCTCGGCCTTCTTGTGGATGATGCGCGCCGAGCGGACCTGCCAGAGCGGCGGCCGCTCGGGATTGTCCTTGCAGGGCTCGCAGGCGGTGTAGATGCCCTTCTCGAAGATGAAGGTCTCGCCGTCGGTGCGCTCCGCGCGCGGCGCGGTGAAGCGCGTGCGATCCGGGTTCACGACCCGCAGCGAATCGATGAAGCCGTCGCGGAAATCGTCGGTCAGGTTGAAGCGGTCGCCGGTGATGACCGTGCCGTTGGCTTCGGTGATGCGCGCGTTGCCGGTCGCGATGACGCGCTTGCCGGCCTGGTCATAGGTGACCTTGTCGGCCTCGATCGTCCGGCCCTGATAGAGAATCTGCACGTCGCCGACGGCGGAGACGGTCTTCTTGTCGTTGTCGTAGACCAGTTCGCGCGCATCGACGACCATCCGGTCCTGCGGCTTCGCGGCGGGCGGGGTCTGCGCAAAGGCGCTCCCGGCCGAGGCCAGGACGAAGGCGAGGCTCGTGGCGAGGGCGGTCGCCGCGGCAAATCGAGCCATGCGTTTCACGCCCGGAACCATACGCTCAATCCTAAATTAACCATAGGCACAGTACGATCTACCCGTCTTCCTGGTGAAGGAGCGCGAGCGCGCCCAGCATCGCCCCGATCGCGGCGGGCAGCCAGGCTGCGACCACGGGATTGACGATTCCGGACGAGCCCAATTCCTCCGACAGCTGCGTCGCAACATACAGCATGAAGCCGGCAGCGACACCAGCTATCACCAGTTTGGTCACCCCACCAAACCTGAAAAATCTTAAGGAAACGGATGCGGCCACCAGCACCATGGCGACCAGCAACAGCGGCCGCGCCATCAGTGACTGATAGCGCAGTTCATAGCGCGTCGTGTCGAGCCCGGCGCGCTGGGTCCGCTCGATGACCGCGGGCATGGACCAGAACCCGACCGCTTCGGGCGGGGTGAAGCTCTGCCGCACCTGCTCGGGCTCCAGCGTCGTGGCGAACAGATAGGTCTTGTAGCTCTGTGGCTCTTCCATGGCGGAGATCACGCGGGCATCCGACAGCTCCCAGTAGCCGCCGCGCAGGACAGCCTCGCGCGCGTCGATGCGCTCGCTGAAGCCGCCGCCGGGCGCGAAGCTGAAGATCGCGACATGGGCGAGGCCGTTGCCGTCCGGCAGCGAGCCGGCCGCCCGGATGATCGCCTGTCCATCGACGCTGCGCTGGCGCAGCCAGATCTCGGGGGCGTTGCTGGTCTGCGCGCCGCGGACGAACAGGCGTGTCTCCAGCGCAGTCGCCTTGCGCTTCAGCTCTGCGGCGACCGGATTGTAGACCAGGATCGACACGAGCCCGATCGTGCCGGCGACGACCGCCGCCGGCTGCAGGAACTGCCAGGCCGAGACGCCGACCGAGCGGGCGACGACGAGTTCGAGCTTCCGGCTCAGCGTCAGCAGGGCGAACATGCCGCCGAACAGCACGGCGAAGGGAAAGATCTGCTCGGCCACGCTCGGCACCCGGAACAGGGCGAGCTGGACGATGAGCGGTGTCGTCGCGGCGGGCGAGTCGCCGGCGCGCCGCATCAGCTCGACGAAGTCGAGCGTGCCGATCAGGAAGAAGAACGTCCCGAACACGCCCAGGATGGAGCGCGTGAACTGCTTGGTGAGATAGCGTCCGAAGGTGGTGGCGAGCAGCATCAGGCGCGCCTGAAACGGGCCGATAGCGCCGAGAACGGCAGCAGCAGCGGCGCCGTCGCGCGGGCGAGCAGCGGCCGCATCGTCTGGCCGTAGAGGATGACAGCGGCCGACAGGGCGATCGCCGCCACGGGCAGGATGTACAGCATCGCAGCCGCCAGAGGGGAACGCACGCTCGCCGTCCAGGCCATATAGGCGCCGATGCGGGTCGCCGCGACGATCAGGATCGCGGACTGGATCGCGAAGGCCCGGCCCTGTCGCGTCGTACGCGCCTCGCCGATGCAGGCGAAGGCGATCAGCATGAAGGCCATCGGATAGAGCGGCGCCGAGAGACGGTTGTGCAACTCGGCTCGGAAGCGACCGGACTGGATCTTGTAATAAGGCTCGTTCGGATCCTGGTTCAGCAACTGCCAGGTCGTTCGTTCGCGCGGCTTGTAGATCGCCTTGTCGCCATCGCCTTCGCCGGGGCCGCCGGTCGGGTCGCCCGAAAGGGCCGAGAGATTGAGAGCATAGCGCTCGAAGGAAATGATCGAACTCGTATCCGTGTTCTTCGTCTCGCGCTGGATCGTGCCCTTCTCGAGCATCAGGAAGCTGTTACCGTCGACATCGACCGTGCGGCCGCGCTCGGCGATGTAGATCGAGGGCTGGTTGGGGTCGCGCCGATCCTGCATGAAGATGCCGACCAGCGCGTCGCCCGAGCGCTCGCGATAGTGGAAGGTGACGCCTGAATCGAGCGCCACGAACTGTCCTTCCTTGACGACGTTGGCGACGAAATCCGCACGGATCAGCGTGATCAGGTCGCGCAGAATCCGGAAGCCGTTCGGCATCACCGAGAGCGTCATCCAGCCGACCAGCAGCGAGGTGGCGATCGTCAGCACGATGAAGGGCCGGGTGATCCGTTGCGGCGCGACGCCGGCCGCGTTCATCACGATCAGCTCGGAATCGCTGTTGAGCCGGTTCAGCGTGTAGAGCGTCGCCATGAACAGGGCGACGGGCGCGATGCCGGCGATCAGCGCGGGCAGCGACAACAGCGTGACGGTGAAGAAGATCAGGACCGTCTGGCCCTTGCCGGTGATGAGATCGACCTCGCGCAGGGCCTGTGTCACCCAGATCACGCTGGTCAGCCCGATCAGCAGCACGATGGCCGCGATCGTCGCCATCTTCAGGATGTAGCGGTCGAGACGCTGAAGCAGCACGCTTGGCTTTTCCGATGGGGCGGCATGGGGCGCGGCCCCGTCGCTGGTGGTTCGCGGAGAACACCCTATGGTATAGGCGCAATCATGGCGCAAACGGGAATCGTTTGCGGCCGCATCGTTTCGCTCGTCTCGCAACATCGTGAGCCCCCCATGTCGCAACGCCTCAAGCTCGAGATCAAAGCCCTGCAGGGAATCGGGGGGCAGGACCTGGTGATCCTGCTGTCGGACACGCTGGCTCCGGCCGGGATCGCCGAGGAATGGCTGGGGCGGGGCGCCGGCGATTGGCTGGCCCGGGCGGCCGCCGTCGAGCGCTTCAAGGGCAAGGCCTATTCGGGCCTGACGCTTCTGGCTCCCGAGGGCGCGGGATATGAGCGTCTCATCGCCGTCGGCGTGGGGCCGGAATCCGCGCGCGGCGATCTCGATTTCGTCAAGCTCGGCGGCGCGATCGCCGGCAAGCTCGGCCATGGCCGCAGCGCCGACGTGATCCTGGCGCTGCCGGAAGGGGCGCTGGAGGCGGGCCGTGTCGCCGACATCGCGCTCGGCCTGCGCCTGCGCTCCTATGTCTTCGACGAGTACAAGACCAAGAGCCGCAAGCCCGAGGAGGCCGAGCCGATCGCGGTGACGCTGCGCCTACCCGATCCGGCGGTGGCGAAGAAGGCGCTGAAGGCGGCCGATGCGGTCGCCGCCGGTGTCGAGATCGCGCGCAACCTCGTCAACGAGCCGCCCAACGTGCTCCATCCGGAGGCGTTCGCCGACCGCGCCGCCAAGCTCGCCAAGCTCGGCGTCGAGATCGAGATCCTCGACGAGAAGCAGCTGAAGAAGATCGGCATGCGCGCGCTGCTCGGCGTCGGCCAGGGCTCGCGCCGCGAGAGCCGCGTCGCGATCATGCGCTGGAACGGCGCCAAGTCCGGTGGTCAGCCGGTCGCCTTCGTCGGCAAGGGCGTCACCTTCGACACCGGCGGCATCTCGCTGAAGCCCGGCGCCGGCATGGAGGACATGAAGGGCGACATGGCCGGCGCGGCCTGCGTCGTCGGGCTGATGCACGCGCTCGCGGCGCGCAAGGCCAAGGTCAATGCCATCGGCATCATCGGCCTCGTCGAGAACATGCCCGACGGCAACGCCCAGCGCCCCGGCGACATCGTCACCTCGCTCTCGGGCCAGACCATCGAGATCATCAACACCGACGCCGAAGGCCGCCTCGTTCTGGCGGACGTGCTCTGGTACACGCAGGAGCGCTTCAAGCCGCGCTTCATGATCGATCTGGCGACGCTCACGGGCGCGATCCTGGTCGCGCTGGCGCAGGAGCATGCCGGTCTCTTCACCAACAGCGACGAGCTGGCCGACCGGCTTTCGGCCGCCGGCAAGGCCACCGGCGAGACAGTCTGGCGCATGCCGCTCGGCAAGGCCTACGACAAGATGATCGATTCTAAATTCGCCGACATGAAGAACGCCGCCGGACGCCATGGCGGCTCGATCACGGCCGCGCAATTCCTGCAGCGCCACGTTAACGACACGCCCTGGGCGCATCTCGACATCGCCGGCACCGGCATGGGCGCCAAGGACAGCGAGATCAACCGCTCCTGGGGCCCGGGCTGGGGCGTGCGCCTGCTCGACCGGCTGGTGGCGGAGCATTACGAAGCCTGAATCGATTTGGCAGCGTCGCCGCTCAACCCGCTGTCGCGCAAAGGCTCTTGATGGCCGAGATCCTGTTCTTCCACCTCCAGTCGCGGCCGCTCGAGCAGGTGCTGCCGACGGTGCTGGAGCGCGCCTTGGCGCGGGGACAGAAGGTCGTCGTCCAGCTCTCCAGCCAAGAGCGGCTGGGCGCGGTCGACGACCATCTCTGGACCTATGCCGACGACAGCTTCCTTCCCCATGTCACCGCGATGGAAGCCGATGCCGCCGCCAATCCCGTGGTGCTGACGACCCTCGACCACAATCCCAACGCGGCTCAGGTCCGCATCTGCGCCGAGGGGGTCCGCATTCCCGACGCAATGGGCGATTATGAGCGGGTGCTATTGGTTTTCGATGGTGACGATCCCGATGCGCTGACCGCGGCGCGCGAGGATTGGAAGAAGGCGAGGTCCTCCGGCCATGCCGCCAGCTACTGGCAGCAGGACGAGACCGGCCGCTGGGAGAAAAAAGCGTGAAATTGTCCGTCTTGCTGCTCTGTGCCGCCGCGCTGGGCGGGTGTTCCGTCGATATGGGCGGCTTCGCCTTCACCTCGGAAACCCGCGAGGGCCCCGCCGGGCGGGTGACCACGACGACGACGAGCAGCGTCACGGCGAGCGCCGCGACTCAGGAGGCGACCCTGACGCCCGACGGCGAATGCGGCGCCGGCGCCTCGACCCGCTCATTGCCGCCGGCGATCGCCGAGGGCATCACCGAATGTGAGCTGGTGAAGATCAAGGGCACGAAGCCCACCGATGTCCTGATCGGCGACAGCGGCAAGGGCCAGCGCGAGGTCCAGGTGCTCTATTCCGAGCCCGGCGGCCGCGAGATCTACATGTTCACCGACAACCGCCTGAGCCGCATTGTCAGGCCGGGGCAGGGGTGAGATGGCAGGTCGGCATCAGGAAGACCTCCTGAGCCGCTCATCCCATCCGCCCTCATCCGGCACAGCAGGAGCCCATCGTGGCCGAGCGCTTTGAACGTCACCGCCAGCCCTGGACGGGCGAGGAACTCGACAAGCTGAAAACGCTCGCCAGAAAGGGCATGGCGCTGAAGGCGATCGCCAAGGCGCTGACCCGCAGCGAGGAATCGATCAAGGACCGCGCCAAGCTCGACGGCATCGGGATCGCGAAGCTTCGGTAAGGCGCCGCCTACGCGCTCTCCAGCTCCGCGCTCAGCTCCAGCCATTCCTCCTCCGCCGCCTCCAGCGCCGCGGCGAGGTCGGCGCGCTGACGTGACAGCGTCAGTGCCTTCTCCGGATCGCGGGCGAAGGCTGCGCCATTGCCGAGCACGCCGTCGACCTTCTCGATCAGCCCGGTGAGCTTGGCGATCTTGGCTTCCGCCAGGTTCAGCTTCTGGCGCAGCGGCCCCTGCGCCATGCGCTTGGTCGCCGCCTCCTTGCGCTCCTCGGTCTTCGGCTTGGTGCCTGACGCCTCGGCCGCCTTCTCGCGCCGCGCCGCCTTGGCGCCACCGAGCACGAGCGCGCGGTAGTCCTCCATGTCGCCGTCGAAATTCTTCACCGTGCCGTCGCCGACGATCCAGAGCCGGTCGGCGCAGGATTCGATCAGGAAGCGGTCGTGGCTGACGAGGATCACGGCGCCGGGATAGTCGTTGATGGCGTTGACCAGCGCGGTGCGGCTGTCGATGTCGAGATGGTTGGTCGGCTCGTCGAGGATCAGCAGATGCGGCCCCGCGAAGGCCGCGAGCCCCAGCATCAGGCGCGCCTTTTCGCCGCCCGAGAGGTTCTTCACCGGCGTGTCGGCCTTGGAGGCGGGAAAGCCGATCTGCGCCGCCTTGGAGCGGACCTTCGCCTCCGGCGCATCCGGCATCAGGTCGCGCAGATGGCCGACCGGCGTGTCCTCCAGGCGCAGCTCGTCGAGCTGGTGCTGGGCGAAATAGGCCGTCTCCAGCTTCGACGACTTGCGCATCGTGCCCGACAGCGGCGCGAGCCGTCCGCCGATCAGCTTGCAGAAGGTCGACTTGCCGTTGCCGTTTGAGCCGAGCAGGGCGATGCGGTCGTCCGGCAGCAGGGTCAGGTTCAGCTTCGACAGCACCTTGCGCTCGCCATAGCCGGCGCTGGCGTCGTCGAGCACGATCATCGGCGGCGCCAGCGGCCGCTCCGGACCGGGCAGGCTGAAGGGCTGGACGTCGCGGTCGACGATCGTCGCGATCGTCTCCATCTTCTCCAGCCGCTTGACGCGGGACTGCGCCTGGCGCGCCTTGGTGGCCTTGGCCTTGAAGCGGTCGACGAAGGACTGCAGGTGCTTGCGCTCCGCGTCCTGCTTCTCCTTGGCCTTGGCGAGTTGCATCTGCTTCTCGGCGCGCTGCTTGGCGAAGGAGGTATAGCCGCCGCGATAGATCGTCAGCTTGCCCTGGTCGAGATGCAGGATGTGGTCGACGCAGGTGTCGAGCAGCTCGCGGTCATGGCTGACGACCAGCACGGTGTGCGGATAGCGCTCGAGATAGTCGTAGAGCCAGAGCGTGCCCTCGAGGTCGAGATAGTTGGTCGGCTCGTCGAGCAGCAGCAGGTCGGGCTCGGAAAACAGCACGGCGGCGAGCGCCACCCGCATGCGCCAGCCACCGGAGAAATCCGAGCACGGTCGCTGCTGGGCCGCCTCGTCGAAGCCGAGCCCGTAGAGCACGGTCGCGGCCCGTGCCGGCGCCGAATGGGCGTCGATATCGGCCAGACGCGTGCCGATCTCGGCGATGCGGTGGGGATCAGTCGCGGTCTCGGATTCGGCCAGCAGGGCGGCCCGCTCGGTATCGGCGGCGAGAACGACCTCGATCAGCGATTCCGGCCCGCCCGGCGCCTCCTGCGCGACGCCGCCGATGCGCCGTCCCTTGGGCAGGCTGATGCTGCCGCCCTCGGGCGAGAGATCGCCCGTGATCATCCGGAACAGGGTGGTCTTGCCGGTGCCGTTGCGGCCGACGAGGCCGACGCGCGAGCCGTCCGGCAGCGAGGCGCTGGCATGGTCGAGCAGGAGCCGCTCGCCGAGACGATAGGTGATGTCGTTGATCGTGAGCATGGCCCGGCTTGTGGCGCGAAGGTCAGGCGAAGGCAATCACGAAAACGACAGGAAACGGGCCGTCACGTTTCAGCCACGATCTCGCCATTCGCGAGCCCGGCGCGGTCATCACCAAGGGGAAGGGGCAGTCGACCGATTCGCAGGGGAGGGGATATGCACTTTGATCTGAATGGTTTCGGCCGGCGCCGGAGTTCGGTGTCCGCCTCCCTGCTGGTGTTGCTGTCGGTCACGATCGCGAGCGCCATGACGTTGCTCGCGATCGTGCCGTCGTCTTGATCGCCTGATTTTCAGTCGCCGTTAACCGAAATCTGTTCTTGTCCTGGCTGCGCGTTTCCGCTGCGGAATCCGGAGCCCCGGACGTTGTCGAGCCTGAGAATCAGACTTCCTGCGGCCATGCTCCTGCTGGCCTGCCTCGCGGTCGTCGCGGTCGGGCTGTCGGGCTATCGCGCCGTCTCGGTCTGGGCCGAGGAGGCCGTGCGTGAGCGGCTGACCGTGCTGGCGGAAGGGCGGGCGAAGGCGCTCGAGCGCCGCTGGAACCGCTTCATCTCGGAGCTTTCGGTCCAGGCGCACAGCGCGCATCAGGTTTCGTCGCTCGACGAGATCCGGGGCTGGATGGAAATCCCCGAGCAGCGCGCCGTCATCATCGACTATTTTCAGCAGGGCGGGGCGTTCGATGCGCAGGAGCGCATGACCCGTGCCGGACTCGGGCAGAAACACGGCTACCTGAAGCGCCATCTCGAGTTCCACGGCACCTATCTCGCCGCGGTTCGGCAGTTCGACTATGCCGACATCTATTTGGTCGCCCCGAATGGCCGCGTCGTCTACAGCGTCACCAAGGGTGCGGAATTCGGTCGGCTGCTGAGCGAGCCGGATCTGGCGGAGACCGGGCTTGCGAAGGCCGTGGCGGCGGCAGCCGCCGCCCGGATCGACGAGCCGGTGTCGATGGACTTCGCCCCCTATGATGTGGTCGGCGGCGCGCCCCGGGCTTTCGTCGCCCAGCGCTTCCACAATCCCGCCTCGCATCAGCCGGTCGGCACGGTCGTGCTCTCGGTCGGCCCGGCCTTCGTCGATGCCGCGCTGCTGGCGGTGGCGGGCGAGTCCCACGATATCCAGACGTATGTGGTCGGCTCCGACGGCTTCCTGCGCTCCGATCCCGCAGCGCGCCTGGCGGCACGCGCGCCGAGCGAGACGCTCGATCGCAGCCGCCGTTCGGGCGATGGTGTCCTGCGGCTGGTCAGCCGCGACGGCGAGGCGCTGGTCGCCGTCGGGCACGAGGTCAACATCGCCGGCGGGTCCTGGTTGCTGTGGCTGACCAAACCCGAAGGCAGGGCGTTCGCCGTGATGAGCCAGCTGGACCGGGCCCTCGTCCAGGGGGCGCTCGTCGTCATCGGGCCGCTGCTGCTTTTGGCGCTGGTGATGGGGCTCTCGGTGACGCGGCCGATCGCGGGTCTGGCCGAGGCGCTGGCCGGCATCGCCGCCGGCCGCACCGATCTGCGCATCCCCGGCGAGAAGCGGCGCGACGAGATCGGCGCCATCGCGGCCGCCGTCGCCACGATTCGTGAGAACATGCTGCGTGACGAGAGCCGGCGGCTGATGGAGCGCGAGGAGCGGGAGCGCGAGGCAGCCCAGCAGCGCTCGACCCTGCTGGCCGATCTCGCGTGCGACCTGGAGCGTTCGGTCCTCGGCGTCACCTCCTCGGTGTCGGCCGCGGCCGAGCAGCTCAACGTCACGGCCCAGGAGCTTTCGGGCGGCGCCAACCGGACCCAGGAAAACGCCGTCACCATGCACGGAGCCGCCTCGCGTGCGGTGGCCAGCATCCGCTCGATCGAGGGTGCGGCGCAGGATCTGCGTCAGGCGGTCGACCGGCTCGACGACGATATCCAGTCCTCCGACCGTTCCGCGCGCACGGCGAGAGACCATGCCGAAGCGATGGGCAGCGTCGTCGAGCAGCTCGCCGCCGGTGCGGCGCGTGTCTCCGACGTCATCGGGCTGATCTCCGACATCGCGTCCCAGACCAATTTGCTCGCGCTCAACGCGACCATCGAGGCGGCCCGCGCCGGCGAGGCCGGGCGCGGCTTTGCGGTCGTCGCCTCGGAGGTGAAGGGCCTGTCTGGCCAGACCACGCGCGCGATCGACGACATCTCCCGGCAGATCGACAGCATGAACCAGGCTACGACGGCAACGGTCGAATCGATCGGCGCCATCCAGGACATGATCGGCGGGCTCAGCGACGTGGTGCGGCGCGCCGCCGAAACGATGCGCCACCAGCACGGCGTCACCCATGCCATCGTCGCGGATGTCGGCCTCGCCACCAACGAGTTCTCCCGCATCGGCGAGGCCACCAGCCTGGTGTCGGCTGCCTCGCAACAGACATCGGAGGCGGCCGCGGCCGTCTCGCGCGCCTCGGCCGAGCTGACCGATCTCGCCCATCAGCTCAAATCGCGCGTCGCGGGCTTCATTGTCCAGGTCAGGGCCGCCTGAGAGGCTGCGTCGGTTGCGCGGCCCGCTTGTCGGGCGCGGGCGCAGCGACTAACCCTTGAGCCATGACGCGCACCACCGCCCGAACCGCCTTCTACACCGGCTCCTTCGATCCGGTGACCTACGGCCACGCCGATGTCATCGCCGGTGCGCTGCGCCTGTGCGATCGCCTCGTCCTGGCGATCGGTGTCCATCCCGGCAAGGCGCCGCTGCTGGAGGCCGGCCGGCGCGCCGCGCTCCTGCACGAGGTCGCCGGACCGCTCG
>NZ_JAUXYO010000355.1 GCF_030694325.1 Allobosea sp.
TGCCGCCCAGGCCGCCCCGCGGCCGGCCGCAAAGCCCGCCGCCACCCGACGCGCGCCGGTCAGCGACACGCCGACCCGCGCCGAGGTGAAGGCGGAGACGGCGCAGGTGCTCGCCACCGGCGTGCAGCAGCTCGTCGTGACCGCCGACGAGAACGAGATGCGGATCGACCGCTTCCTCGAAAGCCGCTTTCCGCAGCTCTCCTTCAGCCACATCCAGCGCATCGTCCGGAAGGGCGAATTGCGCGTCAACGGCAAGCGCGCCGACAGCAAGGACCGGCTGGAGGAGGGGCAGACGGTCCGTATCCCACCGCTCAAGCTCGAGCCGCAGGAGAGCCGCCCGCGCTCGGCCAAGGCCGATGGCGACACGCTGGAGTTCCTGCGCTCGATCACGCTCTACGAGGACGAGGACGTCATGGTCCTCAACAAGCCGGCGGGGCTCGCCGTTCAGGGCGGCTCCGGCACGACGCGCCATGTCGACCAGATGCTCGACGTGCTGACGGACAAGAGCGGGCAGAAGCCGCGCCTCGTCCACCGGCTCGACAAGGACACGGCCGGCTGCCTCGTCATCGCCAAGTCGCGCTTCGCGGCGGCGACGCTGGCCAAGACCTTCCGCTCGCGCTCGGCCCGCAAGGTCTATTGGGCGCTGGTCGCCGGCGTGCCGCGGGTGCGCCAGGGCCGGATCTCGACCTATCTCGCCCGCGAGGAGGCCTATGACGGCGATCAGCGCATGGCGGTGGCGAAGCATGGCGAGGACGGCGCGATGCATGCCGTGACCTATTACGCCGTGGTCGAGACCGCGGCGCAGAAGCTCGGCTGGCTCTCGCTCAAGCCGGTGACGGGGCGCACCCACCAATTGCGGGCGCATGCCGCCCATATCGGCCATCCGATCGTGGGCGACCCGAAATATTTCAACATCCAGAACTGGGAGCTGCCCGGCGGCATCCAGAACAAGCTGCATCTGCTGGCGCGGCGCATCGTCGTGCCGCATCCGCGCGGCAAGGGCACGATCGACGTCAGCGCGCCGCTGCCGCCGCATATGCGCCAGTCCTGGAACCTGCTCGGCTTCGACGACGCGCCCTACGACCCGATCGTAGAGGCGCCTGACGAGTGATCGCCGCAGGGCAGAAGAGAACGATTGCGGAACAAAAGGAAATGTGTTTTCTTTTTGTTCCCATCCCTCCGACGCTGGTGCTCCGATGATCCGTTGCGCGTTTCTGCTGGCTGGCCTCGTTC
>NZ_JAUXYO010000356.1 GCF_030694325.1 Allobosea sp.
ATCGAGCTGATCGAAGCCCGGGGCGCTGAGGCCGCCTATCACGACCCACACATCCCGGCCATCCGCAAGAGCCGCCGGCACGGCGCGCTCGCCGCCCGCCCGAGCACGCCGCTGACGGCAGACGCCATCGCCGGCTTCGACGCGGTCCTGATCGCCACCGACCATGACGACGTCGACTACGCGCTGGTCGCCGCCCATGCCAAGCTCGTCGTCGACACGCGCAACGCCTGCGCCCGCCACGGGTTGACGGGTGACACCATCTTCAAGGCCTGAGACCGGAATGACGCAGACCGAACCGACCTACGACCTTGCCGTCATCGGCGGCGGCATCAATGGCTGCGGCATCGCCCGCGACGCGGCGGGGCGCGGCGCCTCCGTCGTCCTCTTCGAGAAGGACGACCTCGCCAGCGCGACCTCCTCCGCCTCGACCAAGCTGATCCATGGCGGCCTGCGCTATCTCGAGCATTACGAGTTCCGGCTCGTGCGCGAGGCGCTGATGGAGCGCGAGCGGCTCTGGGCCATCGCCCCTCACATCATCTGGCCGCTGCGCTTCGTCTTGCCGCATCACAAGGGCCTGCGCCCGGCCTGGCTGCTGAGGCTCGGCCTGTTCCTTTACGACCATATCGGCGGCCGCAAGAAGCTGCCGGCCACCCGCACGCTCGACCTTTCGCAGGATGCCGCCGGCCGGCCCCTCAAGGACAATGGCGCCACTGCCTTCGAGTACTCCGATTGCTGGGTCGAGGATTCGCGCCTCGTCGTGCTCAACGCGATGGACGCCGCGGCGAAGGGCGCCACGATCCACACCCGCGCCCGCGTCGTCTCGGCCGATCGCGAGGGCGGGTTCTGGCGCATCACCGCGGAGACGAACGGCATTCGCAACAGCGTCCTGGCGAAGGCGCTGGTCAATGCGGCCGGCCCCTGGGTCGGCGAGGTCCTCGGCGGCGTCGTCCGCTCCAACACCAAGGCCGCCGTCCGCATGGTCCAGGGCAGCCATATCGTCGTGCCCAGGCTCTACGAGCATAACCGCTGCTACATCTTCCAGAATGCCGATGGCCGCATCATCTTCGCCATCCCCTATGAGCGCGACTTCACCCTGATCGGCACGACCGACCGCGACTATCGCGGCAATCCATCCGAGGCGAAGGCGACGCCGGAGGAGATCGACTATCTCTGCGCGGCGGCGAGCGAGTATTTCCGCGCGCCGGTGACGCCGGCCTCCGTGGTCTGGACCTATTCCGGCGTGCGCCCGCTTTATGACGACGGCGCCAGCAAGGCGCAGGAGGCGACGCGCGACTACGTGCTGACGCTCGACGCGCCGCAGGGCCAGGCGCCGCTGCTCTCGGTCTTCGGCGGCAAGATCACAACCTATCGCCGCCTCGCCGAATCCGCGTTGGAGAAGTTCGGCCCCCACGCCGCCTGGGCGGCGCGTCCGAGCTGGACCGTCACCGGCACGCTGCCGGGCGGCGATTTCCCGGTCGAGGGCTATGAGGCGCAGGTCGATGCGCTCGCAGCCGCCCACCCCTGGCTCGCGCGGGCGACCATCGCGCGGCTGGTGCGGGCCTATGGCACCAGGGCAGGCGAGATCCTGCAGGGCGCTGGCCACGAGGCCGATCTCGGCCGCCATTTCGGCGCCGACCTCTATGAGCGCGAGGTCCGCTATCTCATCCGTGCGGAATGGGCGAAGCGGGCCGCCGACGTGCTCTGGCGCCGCAGCAAGCTGGGCCTGCGCCTTTCTGCAGCCGAGCAGGAGGCGCTGGAGGCCTTCATGGCCGAGGCGGCCGTCGCCTGAGCGGTTGCAGCAGAACCAACCCGTCATCCTGGCCAAGCGGCGAAGCCGCGCAGGCCGGGATCCATCATAGGGCGCCGTCCTACCCGACGATGGATCCCGGTCGACCTTCGGTCGCCCAGGATGACGGCAGAGAGTCAACGTCAAGCATGGCAGCCTTCACCGCACACCCGGCGGCAGCGAGGGCTGCGACAGGCGGGTGCCCACTTCGATGAACTTCAGCGGGTTGGTGGCCTCGCCCGCCAATCGCGTCTCGTAATGAAGATGGGGGCCGGTCGAGCGGCCGGTCGAGCCGAGGCGGCCGATGATCGCCCCGGGCGGGACGATCTGGTCCGGCTTGACGTCGAAGGCGCTCAGATGCGCGTAGCGGGTGGTGAGCCCGTTGCCGTGGTCGAGCTCGACCAGGTTGCCATAGCCGCCCGCGACCTCTGCCCGCAGCACCTTGCCGGCGCCCGCGGCGCGGATCGGCGTGCCGGTCTCGCCGCGGAAATCCATGCCGGAATGCATCGCCGCCGCGCCGGTGAAGGGGTCGGTGCGCATGCCGAAATTGCTGGTCGTGCTGTCGTCGCCCTCGAGCGGTCGGCGCAGCGGCACGATATGCGCCAACTCGCGCCAGCGCCCAAAATTCGCCTGCGCCTCGCCCAGCTGCAGCACGCGATGCTCGAAGCTGCCGGGCCGCATCGTCACCGAAAGCGGGATCAGCGGCCCGCCCATCGCCTGCCGCGCCGGGGGCAGCCTGACCTTGCCGACATCGAGTCCGAGATCGGCGAGCGCCGCCCTCACCTCCTGAACGCGACCCGCCAGACGCAGGCCCAGGGCCGAGACCTGCTGGCCCTGCGCCTGGTCGATCCGGTCGAGCGATTGCTGCAGCAGCGCAACCCGCTCGGAGAGCGGCATCGCCTCCTCGGCCCGCAGCGCGACCGCCGCCAGGCGCTTCTGCGGAGCGACCACGGCCGGGTTGATGCGCTCGAGGATGTTGCCCTGGAACGGATCGACGGCCGCGAGCCCGCCCGGGCCACCCGGCGCCTGTGCCCCGCTGTTGGGCAGGACAGGCGCGACCGCCTGGCCCGTCAGCGTGCCCAGCAGGTTCTGGCGGGCCTCGAGCTCGATCTGCCGCGCGATCAGATCGGCGAGCTGGTCGTCCGCTCCGCCCTCGCGCGGCGCCGCGCCCGGCGCGCGCTGGGTCGCGATGGAACTCACGAGGCGGCGCGTCAGGACCCGCATGCGCTCGTCATAGCTCGCCTGCAGCACCTGCTGCTCCTGCTGCAGCGCGGCAACGACAGCCTTCTCTCGATACAGCAGCCAGGTCGCGACGCCGGCCCAGCCGGTCCCGCCGAGCGCGAGCAGCAGGACCATGATCCGACCGAAGCGCCCGACACGCGAGGGACGACGCCGCAGACCCGGGCGCGGCGGTTCGACCGGCCGCTCGCCGCCGCCCTCCGCGCCCGACCGGCTCTTCAGCCGCGCTGGTTGCAACATCCGCCGCCCTCTCCGTGCCGCTCCCGCATTGGTGAGAACGATAGCGCATTTTCGACGGCCGGGAGGGTCCGTCATACGGAGGATGCGGCGCGCGCCATCAGCGCCCTCAGAACCCGCAGATCTCGACCAGGCGCTGCTGCGTCCGCGGGCCGGGAATGCCGTCGACCTTCAACGGCGGATAGCTCGTCTGGAACAGCCTGACGGCCTTCGTCGTCTTGGGACCCTTGATGCCGTCGACCGGCCCGGCTCCGAAGCCCAGCGCATTGAGCCTGAACTGCACGCCCGTCAGCCAGTCCGGCCGTGGCGCGGTCTTCTCGCCCGCCGTGATCACCATCTCCGGCAGGCGGATGACGGTCTTGCCCTGCTTGCGCTGCTTGAAGGCCTCGAAGCTGCCCTTCACCACCTCGGGCGGGGCCGGATCGGCCTTGGTCGGGACCGACGTCGCGGCGACGACGACGGGAGCGGCGAAATCGACACCGTCCGCCGTCTCGATCGCCGTCATCCCCGCGATCAGCATGGCCGCGCCCTGCAGCAGGACGATGCCTTCCTCCATCAGGCCGGTGAAGGCCATGGCGTCGACCGCCCCCACCGCCTGCTTGGGCATCAAGCCGATGCCGCTTTTCTCCAGCATGCCCCAGCGCGACACCAGCTGTTCGAGCGTGGGGAAGTACTTCCCGCCATAATCGGCGAAGCGGACCATCCCCATGGCATCGCGCACGGCGATGACGCTGTGGTTGATCTCCCTGAGCGCGCCCGACGGCGTCTTCACCACGCAGCGGATGGCGAAGACGATGACGCCGTCCTCGCTCCGGGCGAGCTGGACGATGTCCTTGACCGTCCGCGCCTGGTTCAGCCGCGTGACCTTGACGCCCTGGGACACCAGGAAATCCAGCGCCTGCTGGACATGGGCGCCGAGTTGGGTGCGGCCGGCCGCATTGTTCGACAGGGAACTCAGCGGCTTGCCGACCGCCGCCGCCATGTCCTTCACCGTGATGAAGTAGTTGCGGCCGCGCGCGATCGACATGGCGTTGTTGATCGCCTGGAAGGTGCAGGGGCCGGTCACGCCCTTGACCTGCACGGCGAGCCTGATCCGCTGCAGATGAACCAGCCGCGACAGCACTCCGCCCGCCCGTCCCAGCGGGCCGAGGATGGCGAGCAGGCGCAGCGCATCCTTGCCGACGCCCGCGAGCCCGCCCTCGGCGATGCCCTCGCCGAAGCGCAGCACATCGACGAAGCCGGCGCCCAGATCCATCGAGGTCTGCACGCCGGTCGCGAGCGTCACCGCCCACCACTGCGGATTGTCCTCGACCCATTCACCGAGGATCTTCTCGGTCTCGAGCTTCTGCTTGTCCCACCAGTCGGCGTAGTCGGAAAAGGCCATTCGCTTCGTCTCTCGCGGTCACTTCACCGCCCTTGGTCGGTGCGGACCGCGGATCGGTTCACGACACGGCGTAGGCGAAGGCCCCATTCTCGACCGAAACCTTCGCTTCCGTCAGCGGCTTCTTCTCCAGCTGCAGGCCGAGGATGGCGCGCGAGAGCGCCGGCAGCATCGAGTTCGTGACGATGTTGTCGATCATGCGGCCGCCGGAATCGGGATCGTTGCACTGCGCGACGATGTGCGCGACGACCGCGTCGTCATAGACGAAGGCGGCGCCGTGGTTCTCCGCGATGCGCTTGCCGATGCGGCCGAGCTGCAGCCGCACGATGCCGCCCAGCATCTCGGGCGACAGCGGGTAGTAGGGGATCGTCACCAGGCGCCCGATCAGGGCCGGCGGGAACACCCTGAGCAGCGCCGGTCGCAGCGCCAGCGCGATCGCCTCGGGATCGGCGCGCTGCGCCGGGTCGGAGGCCATCCCCATGATCTCGTCGGTGCCGACATTCGAGGTCAGGATGATCAGCGTGTTCTTGAAGTCGATGCGCCGGCCGGTGCCGTCCTCCATCACGCCCTTGTCGAAGACCTGGAAGAACAGCTCGTGGACATCCGGATGCGCCTTCTCGATCTCGTCGAGCAGGACAACCGAATAGGGCTTGCGCCGCACCGCCTCCGTCAGGCGTCCGCCCTCGCCATAGCCGACATAGCCGGGAGGCGCGCCCTTCAGCGTCGAGACGGTGTGCGCTTCCTGGAATTCGCTCATGTTGATGGTGATGACGTTCTGCTCGCCGCCATAGAGCTGCTCGGCCAGCGCCAGTGCCGTCTCGGTCTTGCCGACGCCCGACGGGCCGCAGAGCATGAAGACGCCGATCGGCTTGTTGGGATTGTCGAGCTTGGCGCGGTTGGTCTCGATGCGCCGGGCGATCATCGCCAGCCCGTGATCCTGGCCGACCACGCGCTTGTTCAGCGTCTCCGCCAGCTTCAGCACCGTCTCGATCTCGTCGGCGACCATGCGGCCAACCGGGATGCCGGTCCAGTCGGAGACGACCGAGGCGACGGACTGCTCGTCGACATGAGCGTAGATCATGCGCTGCGCCGGGTCGATCTCGGACAGCGCCGCGAACTTCGCCGTCAGCGCCTCGCGCGCCGCCACCGGGTCCGGTGCCGTGTCCGGAGCCGGCTCGGCGGCGGGCGGTGCCTCCACGCCGGCCTCCTCGGACGCGACCTGCTGGGCGACCTCGACCTTCGGATCGGCGACCTCGGCCGGCGCCTCTGCGAGCTTCGCCCGCAGCGCCTTGATCTCCTCGACGATGGCGAGCTCGCTCGCCCAGGCGGCCTCGAGCGCGGCGAGCTTCTCCTGGCCTTCGGCGGTCTCCGTCTCGATCTCGGCCAGCCGCTTGGCGGTGTCGCCGCCGAGATCCTGGTCGGCCGTCAGCGCGGCCTTCTCTTGCGCCAGCGCCGCGATGCCGACACGCGCATCCTCGATCGCGGCCGGCGTCGCGCTCTGGCTGATCGCGACGCGGGCACAAGCCGTGTCGAGCAGGCTGACCGCCTTGTCGGGCAGTTGCCGCGCCGGGATGTAGCGATGCGACAGCGTCACCGCGGCGACGATCGCGGCGTCCGAGATGCGGACCTTGTGGTGCTTCTCCATCGGGCCGATCAGCCCGCGCAGCATGGTGCAGCAGCGCGCCACATCGGGCTCATCGACATTGACCGGCTGGAAGCGCCGGGTCAGCGCCGGGTCCTTCTCGAAATACTGCCGGTATTCCGACCAGGTCGTGGCGGCGATGGTCCGCAGCGTTCCGCGCGCCAGTGCGGGCTTCAGCAGATTGGCGGCATCGCCCGTGCCGGCCGCCCCGCCCGCACCGATCAGCGTATGCGCCTCGTCGATGAACAGGATCACCGGCGTCGGCGAGGACTGCACCTCGTCGATCACCGAGCGCAGGCGCTGCTCGAACTCGCCCTTCATCGAGGCGCCGGCCTGCATCAGGCCGATGTCGAGCGCGCAGACACGCACGCCCTTGAGCGGCGGCGGCACGTCGCCGGCGGCGACTCGCTGGGCGAAGCCCTCGGCGATCGCGGTCTTGCCGACGCCGGCCTCGCCGGTGAGGATCGGGTTGTTCTGGCGCCGCCGCATCAGCACGTCGATGACCTGGCGGATCTCGTCGTCGCGGCCGAGGATCGGGTCCATCGTGCCCGTGCGCGCCTTGGCCGTAAGGTCCTGTGAGAAGCGGTCGAGCGCAGTGGTCCCCTTGGCGCCCTCGGCCTGCTCGGCGCCGGGCGTCCCTGCCGCACGCAGCCCCGAGCCGTCCATCGGCCGCAGGTTCTCCTCCTCCGAGGCCTCCCAGATCTTGGCATGGGCGGCAGCGAGTTCGTCGACCGGAATCTTGCCGAATTCCTTCGAGATGCCGGTCAGGACGCGGCGCAGATCGTTCGACTTCAGGATCGCCATCAGCACATGGCCGGTGCGGATCTGCGTCTCCCCGAAGAACAGCGTGGCGTAGTGCCAGCCGCGGTCGAGCCCGTCGACGATGCTGTTGGCGACGCCGGGCATTTCCGTCTCGTTCTTGCGGAACCCCTCGATGACCCCGCCGATATCGGCGGCGAGCCTGCCCATGTCGAGGCGGTAATGCTGCGCCGTCAGACCGATATCGGTCGCGGGCCGCAGCAGGATCTGCGCCAGCCAGTGCGCCAGCTCGACATTGCGGTTGCCGGCGCCCTTGGCCTGGCGCAGCGCCTGGATGAAGGCCTCATAGCCGACCCGGTTGAGTTTGCCTGTGACGGCTTCGAGACTGATGTCGGCCATGATGGTCTCCTCGGGCGTCAGGATTGTCGTGTGTTTTGGTTGGAACGCGCCCGGCTGCGCTGCTCGCGCAGGCGCTCGGCCGGGTGGAAACGGGCGTCGCGGCGCAGCGCACCGGGCGGGGCATCCCAGTTCGGCGACATCCAGCTCGTCCAGCCGAGCTGGCCGAACTGCCCCAGCCGGGCCGGCTTGACCTGCCCGACCGGCAGCGCCAGCTCGACATCCCATTCGAAGGTCTCGCCGAGATGGAAGAAGACAGCGTCCGCCAGCTTCTCGCAGCGGTCGCCGCTCGGCAGGAAACGCGAGAACTCATCGAGATCACGGGCCACGATGCAGACGCGGAACTTGTCCTCGACGCTGTAGACGCTGGCGCCGAGCAGCGCGTCGCCGCCCAGCGTGCAGTGACGACTGCCGAGCCGCGTCCGGTCGGCGGGGTCGAAGACCAGACGCATGCCGACGAACTGCTCGATCTCGACCTCGGCCTTGAACAACCCCGCCAGCAGCCCGCGCAGGCGCGAGGCCGACTTCGCCTGGGCGCCGATCAGCCCGGCATGGGCGAGCTTCTCGGCATCGGGCACGCTGTCGCGGTTGAGATAGGGCCCCGAGCCCAGCCCGATCTGGCTGCCGACATACGCCGCGAAACGGTCCCGCTCCGGCCGGTCGTGCTGCGCCACGGGCCGGGAATCCGCCCAGGCCCGGTAGAACAGCTGCAGGAAGCGATGGTTGAAGATGTCGAGGAAACGCGGAAAGGCGTCGTCGCGGGCGAGCTGCCAGTGATAGCTCTCCTCGGTCGTGGCCAGCGGCAGCGCCCCCTGCGGCCCGAGCAGGCCGAGGAACTTGACGAAGAGGCGCAGGCGTCCCTGGCCATCGCGGCCGGCCTCGGCGATGGTCGAGGCTGCAAAATCGAGGAAAGCCTGCTCGCCCAGCGCGACATATTCGTCCCGCCGTGCCGGTACGTCGCCGATGCGGCCGCGATCGGGGAAACTGCGCTCCAGCCGCCGCATCACCGCATAGAAATCGAAGCGCCAGGGCTCGTCCTGGAGCCGCTCCGCATAGCTCGGCTCGCGCTGCAGGGGGGCGCTGTCGGTCACAGGATCCGCCTCGATCCGGCGCGCGGCGGCCAGCGCATCACCTCGCCGCGCTCGACGGTGCGGATCACCGTCTGGGTGAAATGATTCATGGCCGCATATTCCGCGAAGAAGCGGTCGAGCACCGCCCCGAGCAGGAAGACGCCCGAGCCTTCGAAGGCCTTCTCGTCGAGCACGACGGTGATCTCGAGCCCCCGCGCCGCGCCCGTGCCGGCCCGCTGCGGGAAGCGCCGCACGACCGGGCGGCTGTCGACGCTCTTGATGCCGCGGATGCGCCGCTCGGTCGCGCTGTCGGCGAGGTCGGCGAAGAGCGAGAGCAGCTCGCGCAGCGCCTCCGCATTCTCGCCGGCCCCGCGCTGGACGAGGCCGAGATGGTTGAGGCTGAGCAGGTTGATCAGCCGCCAGGTGACGACGCCCGTGCTCGCCGTCTCGGACCGAAGCCGGAGCTGCGAAACGATCGGCTCGCGCGGCGGCGTCGGCCCCGACAGGCAGGCGACGTCGAGCGCGACATTGTCGATCAGCCGGAAATCGGCGCCGCCCTCGCCGGTGGGCAGATGCTCCGGCAGATGCCGGTTCGAGCAGAGCGCCCGCACGCTGAGCTCCGCCACCGAGGCCGTGTCGGTCACGCCCGCCGGCTCGACCAGCGAGATGAACATGTCCGTGCCGGTATAGTCCGATGCCCGGCCGAGACGGCGCTCGGCGGCGGAGCGGCGTCGCGGCAGGCGGCGCTGCGTGTAGAGCAGCCCATGCGTCGGCGAGGCGCCCTCCGGCGAGGAGTAGAGCGGATGCACCGGCTGCTTCTCCCGCCCGCCGACATAATGGGCGTGGACGGAGAGGATGCTGTGCGGCTCGTAGTCGAGCTGCCGGCTGCGATCGGGCACGACATGGAATTCATGCTGGTTGGTCCTGACCGGCATGCGGTCGAGCGTCTTTTCGAACAGGTTGATTGCCGGCGCGGCATAAAGCGCGAACATCGGCTTCTGCACGGCCGCGGCCAGCCGGATGTTCACCTCGTCGAACACAAAGATCACGTCGACGGCCTTCGCCGTCAGCTTCGGCATGATCCGCGCCAGCCCGTCGAGCCGGAAACCGAGGAACTTGCGCGGGAACCAGAACATCTCGCGCAGCAGGTCGAAGCCGCGGAAGACCCGCGTGTCGCCGGGCAGCAGCGCCTCGTCCTCGCCGAAGCCGAGCTGCTCCAGCGAAACGCCGTCGGCCGGCGTGATCACCGGATCGCCGAATTCGTCGAGATGGCGGAAATAGATGCCGACGCAATCGGAGAAGAGCTGCTCGTAAAGGGCCACCGCATCGGCCTCGGCCCCGAGCAGATGGACGGTCAGGTCCTTGCAGCGGCAGCCGGAGAACCAGCTCGTCGGCATCTTCAGCGCCTGCGCCGGCGTCGGCTCCTGCTCGGGATCGCTCATCGTCCGGTGGACCAGCGAGAGACGCAGGCCCGACAGCGCGCGACGGTCGGTCGAGAGCCCCAGCGCCTGCAGCGGCCCCGGCGCGGGAATGTACTCGGCCGCCGCGATGTCGAAGGGCCAGAGGGTGACCTCCGCCCCGAGCCTGTAGCGGCAGGCGACGCGGCGCTCGCGCTCGAGATAGGTCGCGTCGAGATAGGCTCCGCGCGGGATCGTCATCCCCTCGCGCAGGCCCGGATCCGAGAAGGGCGGACGGATGCCGGCGAGCAGCGCCGAGGGCGTCGGCGCCAGATAGTTCGGCAGCAGTTGCTCGATCAGGTTGTTGGTGAATTCGGGGAACTCGTGCTTGAGCTTGAGCTGGACCCGCGCCGCGAGGAAGGCCGCCCCCTCCAGCAGCCCGCCGACCATCGGGTCCATCCGGTCGCCGGCCAGCCCGCCCAACCTTTCGGCAATGCCGGGATACTCTTCGGCAAACTCCTTCGAGTGCTCCATGAAGAGGCGGAGCTCTTGATTGTAGAGATCGAGAAACTCCTGATGCATCGCGCCTAGCGGCTCCTGATCGCCATCTTGCCGGTGTCGAGTTCGAGATCCGCGACGAACTCGACGGGCACGTTGAGCGGCTCGCAATTGAGATCGGCCCGGACGACGAAGCGGACCTTGAGCTCGGCGCTGTCGAGAGACTGATCGCGCTCGACCGCGATCGTGTCGCGGATCAGCCGCGGCTCATAGCCGAGCAGCGCCGCCACCATGTCCTGCGCGATCAGATCGACCCGATGCTCGTCGATGGAACGGCTCGTCAGGTCGGGGAAGCCATGGTTCAGGATCGACTTGCGGACATGCTCATGGCGCGACAGATCGACCGAGGAGCCGAGATTGATCGTGTTGACGAGAGCGTCGAGATCGACCGCGATCTCGCGGCGCAGCTTCGGCTCGGTGATCGCGGCGCGCGGCGCCGCGCGGCGGTTGGCGATGACCCGCTCGCCGCCGGCATCGCGCAGGTCGAGCGCCACCTGCGCGTCCTTTTCCTGGTGCGCCTCGCGGAAGGCGAACATCAGCGGCGGGCGCAGCCGCTTCTTGGAGATCGGACCGTTCATCGTTCCCCGCACAGCATGACTTCCGCTCACCCTGTCGATGCCCTGGACACGCACGATGGCCGTTGCGGAAAGCGTCCGCAACGGCCATCGCGGCACGGCAAGCCGGGCTCCCGGCCCGCCGCCGTCGTCACACGGCGTTCTTCTTCAGGTCCCAGGTCATGGTGACCGGAGCGTCGAGCGAGCCGTCCTTCTTCTGCGGCTTGTATTCGTATTTGACCTTGGCGAAGTTCAGCGAGAACTGATCCGTCGGCACACTGGCGCCGCCGGCCGCGTCGCCGGACTGATAGCTCGACACCAGCAGGTCCTCCAGCGTGATGGTGTAGTATTCCTGCTGCTGCTCGCCCTGCTTGCGGACATGCAGCACCGCCTTCTTGATGTGCTTGCCGTTGGCGCAGGAGAGCGCGAGGTTCGGCGAGGCCTTGCTGACGGAGGCGGTGAAGTGGATGTCCTGGAAGCTGGCCTTGGCGGCGCCGCCGCCGGCGCCGGCCGCATGCGAGCCGGCGTTGCTGACGCCCCAGGAGAACGAGTCGACCTCGATCATGTTCTCGAGCTTCTTGTCCTGGCTTTCGCCCTTGATGCCGTCGATTTCGAGAATGAAGTCGGTAGCCATGGTGATCTCCTCTGGTTGGGAATGGGGGGAAACACGGTCGGAAAACCCGGATACTGGACACAGTTCTCCTGTGCGCCCGGTCGCGAACGACACGGGCGCCTGGGATCTTTCTCGGCTGCCGTCACCGGCTGGTCAGGTGACGGTCAGGTCTTGGGAGCTGGCAATCGCGAGACGAGGCTCAGGCCGATATCCATGCCCTCGAGCTGGAAATGCGGCCGGAGGTAGAACTTGGCCGAGTAGTAGCCGGGGTTCTCCTCGTCCTCGAAGACGTCGATGCGCGCATCGGAGAGCGGGCGCCGCGCCTTCGTCTCTTCGCTGGAATTGACCGGATCGCCGTCGACATAGTCGGTGATCCACTCCTGCAGCCAGCGCCGCAGCGGCTCCTTTTCCTTGTAGGAGCCAACCTTGTCGCGGACCATGCACTTCAGGTAGTGCGCGAACCGCGAGACCGCGAACATGTAGGGCAGCCGTGCCGACAGGTTGTCGGACGCCGTCGCCGCTACCCCGTCGGGGCCCGAGAACGACTTGGGCTTGTACAGCGACTGGGCGCCGATGAAGGCGGCCTTGTCGGTGTTCTTGCGGTGGATCAGCGGGATCAGACCCGACTTCGCCAGTTCCGCCTCGCGCCGGTCGCTGATCGCGATCTCGGTCGGGCATTTCAGGTCGACGCCGCCATCATCGGTCGGGAAGGTGTGGGTCGGCAGGTTGACCACCTCGCCACCGGACTGGACGCCCCGGATGCGCGTGCACCAGCCATATTCCTTGTAGGCCCGGTTGATGTTCACCGCCATTGCATAGGCAGCGTTCATCCAGGCGTACTTGTCGCCCGTGTGCCCGTCGGTCTCCTCCTCGAAGGCGAACTCCTCGACGGGCTCCGACTTGGCACCGTAGGGCACCCGCGACAGCACCCGCGGCAGGCACAGGCCGACATAGCGGGAGTCGGCCGCGTCGCGCAGGCCCTTCCAGGCCGCGTAGTCGGGCGTGTCGAAGACCTTGCTCAGATCGCGCGGGTTCGACAGCTCCGTCCAGGTGTCCATGCCCATCAGCGTCGGGTCCGCCCCGGCGAAGAAGGGGGCGTGGGCGGCTGCCGCCACCTTGGACAAGTCGCGCAGCAGCTGCACGTCCGTCGCCACATGGCTGAAGTGGTAGTCGCCGATCAGGCAACCGAAGGGCTGCCCGCCGAGCTGGCCGAACTCCTGCTCATAGACCTGCTTGAACAGCGGGCTCTGGTCCCAGCGCGCGCCGGGATAGGTCTTCAGGTTCCGATACAGCTCGTTCTTCGAGACGTTCATCACCTTGATCTTGAGCTGCGCGTCGGTCTCCGAGTTGAAGACCAGATAGTTCAGGCCGCGCCAGGCGCTCTCGATCTTCTGGAACTCCGGTGCGTGCAGCACCTCGTTCATCTGCTCGGTCAGCTTGGCGTCGAGCCGCGCGATCATCTCCTCGATCGTGTCGAGCACGTCGTTCTTGATCAGCGTCGAGTCGGCCAATGCCTGGTTGACCAGGGTCGCGATGCCGGCCTCGACCTCGGTCGCGGCGCGTTCGGTCTTCGGCTTGAAGCTCTGCTTCAGGACCGAGGCGAAGTCCTCGACATCGCGCGTCTCGGCGACGGAGCCGGGCTGCTGGGATTGGGTTTCCGCTGCCATTGCCGCCTCGCTCACTTGGTCTCTTCGGCCGGGGTGCCGTCGGAAGGCTTGTCGCCAAGCTTGTCCTTCAGCGCGGCCATCAGCTGCGGATCGGCCAGCAGCGCCTTGATCTGGTCGCTCGCGGCCATCTTGCCGTCCATGAAACGCACCAGATTGGCGAGCTGTTCGCGCGCCTCCAGCAGCTTGGCCATCGCCGGAATCTGCCGGGCGACGGAGGCCGGGTTGAAGTCGTCGAATTTGGAGAACTTCAGCGCGACCGAGAGCTTGTCGCCGCCGTCACCGAGCTTGTTGGGGACCGCGAAGGCGACACCCGGCTCGATCGCAGCCATGCGCTGGTCGAAATTGTCCATGTCGAAGTCGAGGAACTTGCGCTGCGAGATCTCCGGCTTCTCGACGCCGGCCGCATTGCCCGAGAGATCGGCCATCACGCCCATGACGAAGGGCAGCTCGACCTTCTGCTCCGCGTTGTAGGGATCCTCATAAGTGATGTGGACCCGCGGCGGCCTGTTGCGGCGAATGAACTTCTGACCTGAATCTCCGGCCATGTTACCAGCCCCTCTGCAGTTGCGTCACGCCGATGTAACGCGACACCGTAACCGTTCTTGCCTTCTGTCGATATAGTCGCGCGAGCCCCGCGGAGGGTTCAAGCGAATAAAACAGAAAGCGCTAATTCTCCGCCTCAGGCATCGCCGCCACCTCCGGCAGGATGCTGCCGAGCAGAGCCAAGAAGTCCTGCTGCGCCAGAGCGCAGGCCTTGTCCATGAGAAGCGGCGTCGGATGCGACGGCTCGACCTGGCGATAGAAGGCCGCGACCGCCCGCATCCCCGCCACCGCGTCGGCGCGGCTGGCGACATAGAGGGACGGCGGCGCGATCCCGGCCGCTTCCCCACCGTCCTCGCCCTCGCCGGCCGCCTCGGGCCCGGTTTCGTCGAACGTCTCCTCCTCCGAGCTATCGTAGGAGGTCTCTTCGTAACCCTCGTCCTGCGCAGACTCGTCCGGGGCGCCGAGGCGCTCCAGCGGCAGCCGGAACCGGGCCCGGTCGCCGATTTCGAACACCGCCTGGCCGAGATGCTCCGGAAACATGATCTGAATGACCTCGATCAAGGACTTGCCGATCAGTTGCTGCGCCTGGCCGATCAGGAGAACCGCCGGGCTGGAAGGTTCCATGCGGCGAAAGTAGCCGAGGCACGCCCCCAACGTATCCTTCACTTGAAGGATGTTGCCGCAGGCCCCTGGCGCGACAGTGGAACTGCCTGTCGGCGCGGCCGCGCCCGGCGCCAGATCCGCCCCCGGCATCGCTGGGTGGCCGGGGAGGCGCCGGACCACCGCTGCATCGAGGAAGGCGACGATCTGATCGACGAGCGCGGACAGGCGCGGAAAGCTGAGCGCATGATCGGCCCCCACCCTCTCCAGCCAGATCGCACGGATGCCGGCGAGCGCCTCCCTGATCGCGCGGACCCGCGCGAGCGAGGCGGTCAGGTCGTCGATGTCGATATCGCCCAGCGCCGCCTGGATCATGCCCTGGTCGGGATGCTGCTCGCCCTCGACCAGCTTGGTCTCGCCCGTGGCGACGAGCTGGCTGCGGAAGGCGAAGGGCCCGATGCGCCGGCTCACGAACAGCGGCGCATGCTGCAGCGGCAGCACCACCGTCGGCAGCTCGTCGAGGCTCTGCAGCGCGACCTCCCGCATGATGTGGTCGCCGTCGGACGCCCGCGGATGCACTGCATCCCATTGCTGCGCGAGGAGGGTCGCGATGGTCGTTAGGCAGTCCGCGAAGCCCGCCACGTCACGGTTGAGGATGGCGAGCTTGCCGCCCAGCACCAGCAGCCTGAGATCGCGCGAGCGCGCCAGCAGCTTGCTCAGATCGGAAAACGCGGCGGGAAACTCGATGCCGCTGCGGTCGAACGCGACCTGCCGCCCGTCCTCGTCGCGGCGGAAATACTGCGTCGGCAGCGCGACCTCGAGCCGCGCCGTGACGTTCATGAAATCGGGATCGTCCTCGAGGTCCGGCCCGCAGGGATCGTCGTCGGAGATCGCGTTCGCGAACTCAGCGAAATTCAAAGACGCCATCGCCCTCACCGGTTACGCCTGTGGCGGCTCGGCCGCCGGGTGGATCGGAGGAGGAGCCCCTCCGTCCCGCTCATTCCGCCCGCAGCCGGGTCTCGACGCGACGGTTCTCGCCGGCGAAGGGGTCGGCGACCACCGGCTTGGTCTGGCCGAAGCCGCGCGCTTCGAGCTTCGCTGCATCGACCCCGCGGTCGCGCAGATAGCTGACCACCGCCTGGGCCCGCCGCTCCGACAGATCGAGGTTGTAGGACGGCGTCCCGGCGGCGTCGGTGTGGCCCTCGACCACGAAGCGGCTAGCGCCAAGCTGCGGCGTCTTCAGCGCCTTGGCGAACTCGTCGAGATTGAGCCGGGCCTCGGGCTCGAGCACGTCGGAATTGTACTTGAAGCGCACGACCAGATCGAAGGCCGCCGCCGCCGCGGCGGGCTTCACCGCGTGGCCCGCCTTGTTGCAGTCGGCCTCGGTTCCGATGCACAGGCCGCGGGTCGCGCCCAATGCTGGCGTCGCCGGGCTGAAATGCTTGATGATGTCGTCTGCCTTGTAGGTCTGCGCCTGCACGATCGACGCCGGCAGCCCGTAAAGACCGGCGGCGAGGACGGCGATGGCTGTAATCGCGGATTGCTTGCGCATGGTCCACCTCCTGTTTAGCTTCCCGCGGGCGAATGAAGATTGAAGGCGCACACCATGACTCGCGCTATCCGTCCCGTCAATAATTAAATAGCATCTAGAACCGCGAGGTTTCGTTGATGAGCGCCGATCTTCGACAGTTTAAAAGAACTGCGTCGTTTACGACGCCTTTAGGTCAAGATGTCTTGACACTGACACAGTTCGAAGCCTCGGAGGGCCTGAGCGAACTCTTTACTTTTCGGGTCGAGGCCAGCAGCACGACTGAGAATGCCGATCTCCAGAGCATCATCGGCCAGAAGTGTTCGATCACGATGACACTGAAGAACGGCAGCGAGCGGATCTTCAACGGCACGCTCGTCGATGCGCAATGGGTCGGCAAGGAGCAGGATCTGCATCAGTACCGCTTCACGTTGCGGCCCTGGCTGTGGCTGCTGTCCCAGCGGGCCGATTGCCGCATCTTCAAGAACAAGACGGCGATCGAGATCATCAAGCAGATCTTCGCCAAGGAGGAGAGTGCGAGCTTCGAGGACCGCACCAGCGACCGGCTCGCCACGATCGACTACTGCGTGCAGTATCGCGAGACCGACCTCGACTTCGTCCTGCGCCTGATGGAGCAGTACGGAATCTATTATTACTTCAAGCATGTCGACGGCGACCACAAGCTCGTGCTCTCGGATTCGCGCTCCTCGCACGACCCCGTTCATGCCGCCGCCCAGCCGACCTTCGCAGGGGCCGGGACGGCCTATCCGGTGATGCCGCCGACCAGCCGGATGCCGCGCCATATCGAGCATATGACGCATTGGTCGACGATGCGCCGGCTGCGCACCGGCAAGTTCGAGCTGAAGGATTACGACTTCCAGCAATCGGCCTCGGACCTCACCGCCCGCGCCGAGGCCGGCTTCGACAAGGCCAAGGCCTATGAGGCATATGACTACCCGCGCAGCTACATCAAGCGCGACGAGGGCGAGCATTTCGCCCGCGTCAGGGCGCAGGCCGAGCAGGCCCCCGACGACCGGCGCCACGCCGCCGGCGATGCGCCGAGCCTGTTCCCCGGCGCCCTGATGACGCTCTCGGCCCATACCACGGCGACCGAAAACATCGAATACCTCGTCGTGAACTGCCGCCACACCTTCGGCGGCCAGAGCTACCGTTCAGGGGGCGGCGACGAGACCTATTACAGCGGCTCCTACGAGTTTCAGAAGAGCGACCGCCGCTTCCGTGCCCCGCTCCTGACCCCGCGACCCACCGTCCACGGGCCGCACACCGCCAAGGTGGTGGGCGATCGCAACGAGGGCGAGGAGGGCGACATCGACGTCGACGAGTTCGGCCGCATCTTCCTGCGCTTCCATTGGGATCGCGAGGACGGCTCGACCTCCTGCCGCACCCGCGTCGCGCAGATGTGGTCGGGCAAGAGCTGGGGCGGGCAGGTCATCCCGCGCATCGGCCAGGAGGTCGTGGTCGAATTCCTCGAGGGCAATCCCGACCTGCCGCTGGTCACGGGCACGGTCGTCAACGACCAGCACAAGCCGCCCTACAGCCTGCCCGACAACAAGACCCAGTCGGGCCTGAAATCGGAATCGACCGACGGCGCCGGCTTCGCCGACTGCTACAACGAGATCAAATTCGAGGATCGGAAGGGGCAGGAAGTCTTCAGCATGCAGGCCGAGAAGGACCATGAGGTCCTGGTCAAGAACAAGGAGACCCGCGAGATCGGCCCCGATTACAAGGACGGCGGCTATTCCCGCGAGACGACGCTGAAGAACGGCAACGACAAGCTCCATGTCCAGAACGGCAAGCTCGACGTCGAGGCCCTGACCGAAATCAACCTCAAGGTCGGAGAAAGCACGATCAAGATGCTGCCCACCAGCATCGAGATCTCGTCGCCGACCATCACCATCAAGAGCGTGGCCAAGACCGAGGTGCTCAGCGACGCCACGGTCATCGTCAACGGCGCCCTCGTGAAGATCAACTGAGGGTCGATGACGCGTCTGCGCTTCAACACCGCCCGGGAGGTGTTCGAGACCTTCCCCTCCGCCGGCAAGGTCATCGCCACGAAGCCGGCGGCCGAGCACCCGCTCGCGTTTCTGAGGCGCCTCGCCCAGGGGCCCGCCCCGGCCGAGGCCATCGCCTTCTGCGCCTATGTGCTGCCCCGCCGCGAGGCCGTCTGGTGGGCGGCACAGTCGCTGCGAGCGATGCTCCCGCCAGGCACCGCGCCCGATCAGGGGCTCGCGGCGGCCGAGGCCTGGGTTCGCGATCCGCGCGACGAGACGAGGCGCGCCGCGCTCGTTCTCGCCGAAGCCGGCGATCCCGCGCAGCCCGGCACCTGGGCCGCCTTCGCCGCCGCCTATTCCGGCGGCAGCATGGTGGAGGGGCATGCCGTGCCCTGCCCGCCCGACCTCACCGCCAAGATGGCGCGCATCGCCGTGCTCACCGCGCTTGGCCGAAGGATCGGCCGCGATCACCAGGCCGCATTGCGCAACTGCGTCGAAGCATGCATTCGATTGGCCGATGACGACGGCAAGCCGACCTCCTGAACATCGCACCTGCCAGATCGCGGCCGCCTGCGCGCCGCGCCCGGATGTCCCGCCATGCCTCTGACGCTGACCATCGAGAACGAGACCGCCCTGCCCGATGGCGGCCCGCTATCTGTGTCACTCAGCGGCGGACGCGGGCTCGACATCGGCCGCGACCAGCATCTCGACTGGTGCCTGCCTGACCCGACGCGCGCGATCTCGGGCCGCCATTGCGAGGTCCGCTTCCACGACGGCGCCTATTGGCTGCGTGACGTCTCGACCAATGGGACTTATGTCAACGGCGGCCCCCACCGCGTGCAGTCGCCCTACTGTCTGCAGCATGGCGACAGGCTCGAGATCGGCCATTACATCATCGCCGTCGCCATCGACGAGGCTGCCAGAGCCGAGCCGGAGCGCGCCCCGGCACAGGAGAGTACTGCCGATTCGGCTTCGCTCTGGTCGGCCAGCGGCGACGTGGCGCCGCCGATCCCGCGGCGCGACCTGCTGCCGCCGAGCCGGCACCGCCCCGTCCATGACGGCTTCATCGACTGGGCGGCGGACATCCCGACTCCGGCTGCACCTCCCGCTCCTGCTCCGCCGCCGCCAGTCGCATCCCCACCGCCGGGAGACGATTTCGCCTGGGCGCCCTATCAGGAGCCGCCGGCCGCGTCCGAACCGCCGCCAGCCCCGATCCCGACACCGCGGCGCCCCCTCACCGCCGACCTGCCGCCGGGCGACCCCTGGGGCGACGCGCCCGCCCAGCCCACGCCGCCGACCGCACCCC
>NZ_JAUXYO010000015.1 GCF_030694325.1 Allobosea sp.
CTCGAGAAGGTCGGGACGGGGCCGGGCCGGCTCGTCGTTGCGAGCGGCCGAAACGAGATCCGCCACAGCGTCCGAGCAGCGCAGGAACAGGGTGAAGGGCGCGTCCTCGATGGCCACGCGGCCCGACCTCAGATGGTCGAGCGAGGCCTCGAAGACGTGAGCGAAGGCGACCAGCTCGGTGCAGCCGAAGGCGCCGGCGCCACCCTTGATCGAGTG
This sequence comes from Allobosea sp., assembly GCF_030694325.1. Taxonomy (GTDB): domain Bacteria; phylum Pseudomonadota; class Alphaproteobacteria; order Rhizobiales; family Beijerinckiaceae; genus Allobosea. The sequence continues at coordinate 217 of NZ_JAUXYO010000015.1, forward strand.
GATCGCCCGGAAGGCGGCATTGACATCCTCGGGATCCGTCGAGCCTTCGTCCAGAGCCTGCAGGCGCAGCTCCAGCGCGCCCAGGAGCTCTTCGCACTCCTGGAAGAAAGTCTGTTTGAGTTCCGCCAACGGATCCATGGACGCAAGCCTCAGTTCTGGTAGCGGGCGACGAGGCCGAGCAGCGTGTTCGGCTCGAAGGGCTTGACCATCCAGGCGCTGGCGCCGGCGCGACGGCCCTCGGCCTTGATCTCGGCGCCGTTTTCGGTGGTGAGCACGATGATGGGCGTGTTCTGGCCGGCCGGGCGGGCGCGACAGGCCCGGGTGAACTCGATCCCGTCCATCAGTGGCATGTTGAGGTCGGTGATGACGAGATCGGGCTTGAACTGGTCGAACTTGGCCAGCCCGTCCTCGCCGTTCTCCGCCTCGGCCACCTCATGGCCGGCATTGCGCAAAGTCAGGCTGAGCAGACTGAGCAGGGTCTTGGTGTCGTCGATCGCGAGAATGCGCATTCAAATCACTCCAGAACGAGAGCGCTGTGAGCGGGATCGAAACCGATCGCCCGCAGGGATTCGCGGCATTCTGCGGAAGCCGCCTTGAGCGAGACCGACAGACCGCGCGCCTTGGCGCTGGTCGCGGCGGAATGCAGCAACTGGACCCAGAGGCTGGGCAGCGGCCCGGCTTCGGCACACTCGACGGCGATGCTTTCCTTCTGCTCCAGCGCCACAAGCAGCTGATTGCGGAAGGTGGCCGCTTCGGAGCGGCCGAGAAACGTCGGAAGCGAGACGGTGATGACCATGAGACACGACCCAGGATTGCGCCACTCAGCATCGCGTCAGACTGGTAAAAATTTCCCTAACCCAACGACGTTGCGTCAACATTTTGGGAGAAACGGAGGCAGCGCGCGGGGATTGGGGCGCGCGCCCGGCTGCATCGATCCCTGCGGGAAAGCGCCTCGATCAGAACATGCTGTTGCTGATCGCCCGCGGGACCAGGGTGATGCTGCCGCTCGCCTCGCGGTATTTGCGGGGTATGTTGATGATCCCCGAGAGATGCAGCCACAGGTTGTTGGGCGAGATCGGCTTGGTGATGATCTCGTGCGCCCCGAGCTTCGCCGCCTGGAGCACCGAGCGGCGGTCCGGCTTCTCCATCATCACCAGCACCGGCGCCTTGGCGAAGGGGGAGGTCTTGAAGGAGCGGATGGCGGCGAGGCACTTGGTGCTGCCGTTGTCGGGCATATCCCAGTCGAGGATCACGATGTTGGGCTGCTTCTGAATGAACATCGTCGCGGCGGACGGAAGATCGGACGCCTCGAAAATGCGATGCAGCTGCGCCTGGTACAGCATCGTCCGGATGATGCGCCGGTAATGCGGACTCGGATCGATCAGCAGTACGGAAAGATTGGGAAATGACGGCGCGATATGCATGGCGCGGGACCCAACGACTTAACTCAACTCAACACACGTCACGCAGATGGCAGGCCGGTCCGATCGCTAGACATTGAGGCCGAAACGGAAGCCGCCCCAATGTCGGCCCTTCACCATGATCGGGGCGGACAGGTCCTCCATCACGAGAAACTGGCCGCCGCCCATGTCGCGGCGGTAGGTCTGGAGCAGAAACGGCTTGCGGTTGCGGGCCGCCGCCAGGCCGGTGCGGTCGTTGAAGATCCGCCGGTTGCGGCAGTTGGCGTTGTTCCACACCGGGTCATTCCCCTGCGGATGGGAGTATTTGGCGTTGTGCGTCGGCAGGAAGCCGTTGCGGTCGACCGCCGCGCAAAAAATGATCCGGCGGTTGGACGCCAGCAGCGGCTCCTGGATCGGCGGCAGCGCGCGGTCGCACAGCTTGACGAAACGCGTCATGTGCTGGACCGGGTCGCTGCCGGAGATGGGCTGATAGCCTTCGTCGAAGAGATCGGCCAGCGACAGCTCGCCCCGGTCGAGCGCCTGTTCGAACAGACCGCCGATGTGGGCGGCCGTCTCCATCGCCGTGGCGATCAGCTCGGATTGGGCCGTTCGGACGCCCGAGGCCGCGATGGCCCCGAGGATGCCCTCGCTGATCGAGACGAGCGCCTGCGCACGCTGGGACGCCTTGTCGAGGTTTTCTGAGGAGTGATCGACGCCGTCGACGAGCGCGCGCAGGTCTTCTCCAACCTTTGCGAAGGCGACGGCGTTGTCCCGGGTCGGGTTCGAGATCGCGTCGATCTCGGCGATCAGTTCGACGACCCCGCGGCTGAAGCTGTCGAGTTCGCCGATCTGCTGCGAGATCGACTGGCTCTCGTCGCTGGCGCGCCGGGCGGTCAGGGCGTTCTCTTCGCTCTTGCTCGCCAGCAGATCAACCGAGTTGACCAGCGCATCGAGTTGCTTGGAGCTCAGCGCAGTCGCGTCGCGCGTCTGCTCGGCGAGATGCTTGACCGCAGCCGCGATCACCGCAAAGCCACGGCCGGCGGCTCCGCTGCGGGCCGCCTCGACGCCGGCATTGATCGACAGGAGCTGGATTTCGCGAGTGATCGCCTGGATCGCGTCGCTGGAGGCCCGCACCTTGTGTGCGTCCGCGACGGCCTGGGCGAGAGCCTGCGAGATCGACTGGGCACCCTGCGAGAGAGCCTCGATATCGGCTTGCGCCGAATTGAGTCCGAGCCTGACGGAGCCGGTGACGCGCTCCAGGCCGTTGCGGACGGAAGACGCGGTCGTCTGCGCGCCTTCGGCCGCCTGCTGAATGGCGCGGTTTGCCCGCGACACCTGGTCGACGGCGGCCACGACGCGGTGCAAGCCCTGGGTCTGGCCGTCGAGCTGGCGGGTGACGTCGCCGATGCGTCCGGACATATCGGTGATCTCGGCGCCGAGCTTGCCGAAGCGCTCGGCGATCTCCCGCACGGCACCGGCCGCGGCGGCCTCGGCCGGCGAATCCTCATTGGCCGGCTCTGGGACGATTCGCGCGAGCGCATGCATGGTCGTCGGGTCCTTTTCGGGCCTCAGCAATCCGGCTAGACCTTAGGGAAACGCGGTAAACCGAGCGTTAATGCAACCTCCGGGCGCATCGGCGGTGAGCTCGCGCTGGTCGGCAGCCGCGTCAGAACAGCCTATGTCGGAACCGCGCCAGCCAGGAAATTGTCTATGCTGTGCATCCGCGGATACGGCTCCGGCATAACGTCGGAGCCAATCGATGCCGAAACCGCTCATGGAGGGATCCCGATGACCATCGCCCACACCACCTCACGCCGTACGCTCCTCGGCTTCGGGGCCGCCGCCTTCGCCATGGCCGCCGCACCCCGCGTCTGGGCCCAGACCGCCGCGCCCGCAGCACCGGCCGGCCCGTTCTCCCTGCCCAAGCGCGCGTACGAGGCAGCGGCACTGGAGCCGCATATCGACGCCACGACGATGGACATCCACTACACCCGCCACCACGCGGCCTTCGTCACCGCGCTCAACAACGCCGCCAAGGACCATGGTGTCCTCGCCTCCAAGCCGATCAACGAACTGCTCGGCGACATCGGCTCGCTGCCGGACGCGGTGCGCGTGCCGATCCGCAATGCCGGCGGCGGCCACGCCAACCACAGCATGTTCTGGGAGATCATGGGCCCCGGCGCCGGTGGCGCCCCCACCGGTGAGGTTGCCGCGGCCATCACCAAGGACCTCGGCGGCTTCGACAAGTTCAAGGCCGATTTCGAGGCGGCGGGCCTGCGCGTCTTCGGCTCGGGCTGGGTCTTCGTCACGGTCGACAAGGCCGGCAAGCTCGCTTTGCTCGCCAAGCCAAACCAGGACAGCCCGCTGATGGACAAGCAGATGGTCCTGCTCGGCAACGACGTCTGGGAGCACGCCTATTACCTGAAGTACCAGAACCGCCGTGCCGACTACCTCAAGGGGTGGTGGAATGTGGTCAACTGGGCGAAGGTCAACGAGCGTTACGCCGCCGCCAAGGCCGGCAAGCTGACCGTCTGATCCCAAGGGACTTTGATCTGGCTCACGATACCCGGCCGCGAGGCCGGGTATTTTCGTTTCGGGCACGGCCTCGATTGGGCCGGGGCCACTTGCGGACGAGCATCGAACACCATAATTTAGAATTATTCTAAACTGTGGATGATGGCCATGCTCTCCCGCTTTTCCCTGCCGAGCTTCGGCGGCAAGCGCCGTTTCGACGACCTCTCCGAGAAGCAGATCCTCGCTCTCGCGATTTCCTCCGAGGAGGAAGATGGCCGCATCTACGCGACCTATGCGCAGATCCTGCGGCAGGCCTACCCCGCCTCAGCCGCGATCTTCGACGGCATGGCGCTCGAGGAAGACGGACACCGCCAGCGCCTGCTCGCGCTCTATCGGCAGCGCTTCGGTGACGTCGTCCTGCCGATCCGCCGCGAGCATGTCGCCGATTTCTACGCGCGCAAGCCGGTCTGGCTGATCGAAAATCTCGGGCTGGAGCGGATCCGCGACGAAGCAGCCGACATGGAACGGCAGGCGCGGGACTTCTACGTCGCGGCCGCCGGCCGATCGACCGATGTCGAGACCCGCAGCCTGCTCGGCACGCTCGCGGCGGCGGAAGCCGGTCACGAGACCAAAGCGCAGGCCCTGACCGAGGAACATCTCGGTGGTGAGGCCCGCTCCGACGAGGATCTCGCCGCGAAACGCCAGTTCGTGCTGACCTGGGTCCAGCCGGGGCTGGCCGGGCTGATGGACGGCTCGGTCTCGACGCTGGCGCCGATCTTCGCCACCGCGTTCGCGACGCAGGACCCCCGCACCACCTTCCTGATCGGCCTCTCGGCCTCGGTCGGCGCCGGGATCTCGATGGGCTTCACCGAAGCCGCTCATGACGACGGCAAGCTCTCGGGCCGCGGCGCTCCCTGGAAACGCGGCCTCGCCTCGGGCGTGATGACGACGCTGGGCGGGCTCGGCCACGCCCTGCCCTATCTGATCCCGCATTTCTGGACGGCGACGACGGTGGCGCTGATCGTCGTCTTCGTCGAGCTCTGGGCCATCGTCTGGATCCAGAACCGTTTCATGGAGACACCTTTCCTGCGCGCCGCCTTTCAGATCGTTCTCGGCGGCGGGCTGGTGCTGGCGGCCGGTATCCTGATCGGCGGGTCGTAAGATCAAGGCCATTCCTCCAGCCCTCACCCTGAGGAGCGGGCGAAGCCCGCGTCTCGAAGGATGCTCCAGATGGTTCGCGAGCCTCCTGAAGCATCCTTCGAGACGCCGCTGCGCGGCTCCTCAGGATGAGGGCTGACGATTGTTACAAGGCCGGCGCCCTCGCCTC
>NZ_JAUXYO010000020.1 GCF_030694325.1 Allobosea sp.
ACCTGTTACGCCCTTTTTTCGTTGTCGTTGCGGTCGGCGAACCCGCCGCGGCTCGGGGCAGCCGCCGGTTAGCCCGGCCCTTCTCCGAGTCGTCGTCCGGCGATCAGCGGATCGGCGGTGCGTATTGCAGGCCACCCTTGGTCCAGAGCGCATTCTGGCCGCGGGCGATCTTCAGCAGCGAGCCGGAGCCGACGTTGCGCTCGAAGGATTCGCCGTAGTTTCCGACATGCTTGATGATCCGGTAGGCCCAGTCGTTGGTCAGGCCGATCGCCTCGCCGAACTTGCCCTCGGACCCTACCAGCCGCTTGATCTCCGGATTATCGGACTTCAGCATCTCGTCGACATTGGCCTTGGTCACGCCCAGTTCCTCGGCGTTCAGCATGGCGTTGTGGGTCCATTTCACCACGTCGAGCCAGTTGTCGTCGCCATGGCGAACGACGGGTCCGAGCGGTTCCTTGGAAATGATCTCCGGCAGGACGATGTGGTCGGCCGGGGCCGAGAGCTTCAGGCGCTCGGCATAGAGGCCGGAAGCATCCGTGGTAAAGGCATCGCAGCGGCCGGATTCATAGGCCTTGATCGTCTCGTCGGCCGAGGCGAAGGCGACGACCTCGTACTTCATCTTGTTGGCACGGAAATAGTCGGCCAGGTTCAGTTCGGTCGTGGTCCCCTGCTGGGTGCAGACCGAGGCGCCGGCGAGCTTGAGCGCGGAATCGATGCCGAGCTTCTTGCGAACCAGGAAGCCCTGGCCGTCATAGTAGTTCACGCCGGCGAAGTTCAGCCCGAGCGAGGTATCGCGCGACATCGTCCAGGTCGTGTTGCGCGAGAGCAGGTCGACCTCGCCCGACTGCAGCGCGGTGAAGCGGTCCTTCGAGGACAGCGGGATGTACTTGACCTTGTTGGGATCGTTGAAGATCGCGGCCGAGATGGCCTTGCAGAGATCGACGTCGAGGCCGCTCCAGTTGCCCTGGGCATCGGGGATGCCGAAACCAGCCAGGCCGGGGCCGACGCCGCAGGTCAGCACGCCCTTGCTCTTGATCTGGCCGAGGAGCCCGGTCTGTGCCTGCGCCCCGCCGACGCAAACGGATGTTGCGGCAGCGACGAGCGCTGCAGCGATAAAGGTCTTCATTCGTGATATCCCCTGTTGGCGGAACGGGTTGCTCCCGTTCTCGATGAGCTAGCAAGTCCCGGACCAAGCCCCTCAGTCCCGCGATCCTCCCAGGCTTCGCGGGCTCGCCGCGGTCGAAGACAGCGGGCGCCGACCCCGAAGGCCGGCGCCCGTCAGATCAGGCTCAGCGGACCGGCGGAGCGTATTGCAGGCCACCCTTGGTCCAGAGCGCATTCTGGCCGCGGGCGATCTTCAGCAGCGAGCCGGAGCCGACATTGCGCTCGAAGGACTCGCCGTAATTGCCGACATGCTTGATGATCCGGTAGGCCCAGTCATTGGTCAGGCCGATCGTCTCGCCGAACTTGCCCTCGGTGCCGAGCAGACGCTTGATCTCGGGGTTGTTCGACTTCATCATCTCATCGACATTGGCCTTGGTGACGCCCAGTTCCTCGGCGTTCAGCATGGCGAAATGAACCCACTTCACCAGGGCGAACCACTGCGGATCGTTGTTGCGGACCGACGGACCGAGCGGCTCCTTCGAGATGATCTCGGGTAGGACCATGTGCTCGTCGGGGGCGGTCAGCTTCAGGCGCTCGGCATAGAGGCCCGAGGCGTCGGTGGTGAAGGCATCGCAGCGTCCGGCGTCATAGGCCTTGACCGTCTCGTCCGAGGAGGCGAAGGCGACGACCTCGTATTTCAGGTTGTTGGAGCGGAAGAAGTCCGCGAGGTTCAACTCCGTCGTGGTGCCTTGCTGGGTGCAGATCGAGGCGCCCGACAGCTGAAGGGCCGAGGTCACGCCCAGCTTCTTGCGGACCATGAAGCCCTGGCCGTCAGAGGAGTTGACGCCGGTGAAGACGATGCCGAGCGAGGCGTCGCGGGTCATGGTCCAGGTCGAGTTACGGACGAGCAGATCGACCTCGCCGGACTGGAGCGCCGTGAAGCGGTCCTTGGCCGAGAGCGGGATGAACTTGACCTTTGCGGGATCGTTGAAGATCGCCGCTGCGACAGCGCGGCAGAACTCGACGTCGAGGCCGCCCCAATTCCCCTGGGCATCCGGCACGCCGAAGCCGGCCAGGCCGGTGTTGGAGCCGCAATTGAGGATGTTGCGCTGCTTGACCTGGGCCAGCGCCGCAGGCGCCTGTGCCGTCGCGGCAGTCGCCGCCAGCGCAAGACCGAGCCCCGCGACGGCGGCCGTCATGAACTTCTTCATTGAACTCTCTCCCGTTGAAATGCGCCTGCCCGATAGCGGCCGGCAGGAACCGTCGGTTTCGTCGCTCACGGATCGTTGTCCGCTCGTTGCATAGAATTTGAGCGACATCCCGTCCGTCGATTGCCAGAGCCCCGTATGAGCGTCAAGCCGAGGCATCCCGAGACGCCGCCCCTTGTCCACTGCATGTATCACATGCGAGTTTGTGGGGGCGGTCAAGCCTGCCCGCCTCCCTCCAGACCGCAGTCCTGGCGACCGTTTCGATGAAAAAGCTGTCCGAATCCGATTTCGCGCGCCTGGGCGAGAGAACCCGCCTCGCTCTGGCGGGGCGCGACCCGGCTGACAGCTACGGCTTTGTCAACCCGCCGATCCAGCGCGGGTCGACGGTCGTCTATCCGAACACCGAAGACTTCCTGGCGCGGCGCGCCCGATACACCTACGGGACCCAGGGCAACCCGACGATCGACTCCCTGATCGCGGCCTGCAACACGATCGAGGGCGGCGCGGGCACGGTGGTGACGCCATCCGGCCTGCTCGCCTGCACCCTGCCTTTCCTCGCCTTCCTGTCGGCCGGCGATCACGTCCTGGTGACCGACAGCGTCTACCGGCCGACGCGGAATTTCTGCGCGACGATGCTGAAGCGGATGGGCATCGAGGCAAGCTTTTACGACCCGGCGATCGGCACCGGCATCGAGGCGCTGTTCCGGCCGAACACGCGCGCGGTCTGGACCGAGGCCCCTGGCTCCCAGACCTTCGAAATGCAGGACATCCCGGCCATCGTGGCGGCGGCCCATGCCCGCGACATCCTGGTGATGATGGACAACACCTGGGCCACGCCGCTGTTTTTCGACAGTCACAAGGCCGGGGTCGACATCACCGTGCAGGCCGGCACCAAATACTATGCCGGGCATTCCGACGTGCTGATCGGGACGATCTCGGCGCGCACCCCGGACCTCTACAAGCAATTGCGGGCGAGCTGGGAGCAGCTGGGCGTGATCATCGCGCCGGAAGACGCGTTCCTGACGCTGCGCGGCATGCGCACCATGGCGATCCGGCTGAAGGAGCAGATGCCCGCCGGCATCGCCATGGCGCAGTGGCTGGCGGCACGGCCCGAGGTCGTGCGGGTGATGCATCCGGCGCTTCCGGACGATCCCGGCCACGGGCTCTGGCAGCGCGATTTCACCGGCGCATCCTCGCTGTTCGGCTTCGAACTCGCGCCGGTCTCGATGACGGCGGTCGCGGCGATGCTGGACGGTCTGACCCTGTTCGGGATGGGCGCGTCCTGGGGCGGCTATGAGAGCCTCGTCCTGCCCTTCGACTGCCGGGCCTACCGCACGGCGACGACGCCTGATTTCAAGGGCCCGACGATCCGCATCCATATCGGCCTGGAGGACCTCGACGACCTCAAGGCCGATCTCGACGCCGGCTTCGCCCGGCTACGCGCGGCGGCGTGAGCGGGACCCGGCGCCTGATCACTCGGCGGAACGGCGGCCGCGGCGCCGGTTGCGGAAGATCAGGATCAGGTTGCGGGTGTAGATCACCATCGCCAGCGCCTGGCCCATGATGATGATCGGCTCGCGCCGGACGATGCCGTAGACCAGCGTCATCAGGCCGCCGGCCATCGAGAAGTACCAGAAGGAGAGCGGCATCACCGAATTGCCCTCCCGCTCGCTGGCCAGCCATTGGACGAGGAACCGGGCGGTGAAGAGCAGTTGTGCGACGATGCCGAAGGCGAGCCAGAAGTCGAACTTCAGCACGAAGACATCGTAGAGGTAGTCGGATACGGCATGGCCGATCGAAATGATCATGGCTGCGCCTCCGGCACGATCTGGGGCACGCGGCGGCGGCGCCGGATCAGCCACCAGACGCCGACGAGGTCGAGGATGCCGACCCAGAGCCGGTCGAAGAAGCCGTAATTCGAGACGCCACTGAGGCGCGGCCGGTCGCGTACGTCGAGATGCACGACGCTGTAGCCTTCCCGCACCATCAATGCCGGCATGAAGCGGTGCAGCGCGTCGAAATAGGGCAGCGCCAGATAGGCCTCGCGGCGGAAGCATTTCAGCCCGCAGCCGGCGTCGCGCGTGCCGTCCTTCAGCAGGCGCCCGCGCACGCCGTTGGCGATCCGCGACTGCAGCTTCTTGAAGCCGGTGTCCTTGCGGCCGACGCGCTGGCCCTGGACGAGGCCCGCCTGGAGCCCGGCCTGCTGGAGCGCCACAACCATCGCCGGCAGGAAGGCGGGATCGTTCTGGCCGTCGCCGTCGAGCGTCGCGACGATGGGCGCGCGGGCATGGCGCACGCCACTGCGCACCGCGGCGCTCTGGCCGCAGGATTGCGCGTGGGTGACGATCCGCAGCCAGGGACGCTGCGCCGCCAGCGCGGCAAGGGCGGCCGCGGTTCCGTCGGTCGAGCCGTCATTGATGTAGATGACCTCGAAGGCTCCGATGTCGCGGCAGGCGACCTCGATGTCGGCGACCAGCGGACCGACATTGCCGACCTCGTTGCGGACGGGCACGACGACGCTGAGCAGCGGCGCGGGCGAAGCGGTTTCAGGCGACGGGAGCGGGTCGGTCAACAGACGATCATCCGGAAAAATCGGCCCGCAACCTGCGTCAGGGCGGCCGACAGGGCAAGGAGGTTTCAGGCGCGGCGCAACTGCAGGGTGGTCATGGCCGTGCCAGGACCGAGATCTCGAGGCGGCGGCCGCCGTTGAGGTTGAAGCCGTGCAGCGTCGTCACCAGCCGGGGCGTGACGCCGCCAGCGGGCAGTGCGGCCTGGAAGGCGGCAGCGTGGCGGGCTTCCACCAGCGCAATGCGGCAGCCGGGCTGGCTCAGGAAGGCGGCAGCCGCGGCGCCGTCCGGGCCCATGGCGAGATCGGTGCCGACGAGGAAGACGAGGCTCGGCTCGCGGTAACCGACGGTGATCACCGCCGGATCGGTGCAGCCGATGGAGCGCACCGCCTCGGCCAGACGCGGCGAGAGCTTGAAGGCGCGCAGGCTCTCGACTGCGAAGCCGTAGACCCCAAGCCCGAGCAGCAGGCTCGCGACCACCCCACGCCAGAGCGCGCCCTCGATGTCGCTGCGGCGGAAGGCGGCGACGACGGTCCCGGCGACCAGCAGCGCCAGCAGCAGGAAGGGCAAAGCGAGGGTGGGGATGGTGCCGTCCAGCGACCAGTTGGCCGCGACGATGACCCCGGTCAGGGCGAGCGGCACGATCACCACGAGCAGCGCCGTGGCGACGGAGCCGCGCCGGAAACGGTCGATCCCATCGTTCAGGAGGGCCAGCAGCAGCAGTGCCGTGACCGCCGGATAGAGCGGCAGCACGTAATGCGGCAGCTTGGTCGGCACCGCCTCGAAGACGAGCCAGGACGGCACGATCCAGGCCAGCAGAAACAGCACCTGCGGCTCGCGCCGGCGCGCCCAGGCGAAGGGCACGGCCATGGCGGCGAAGGCGGCGGCCGGCCAGTAGGTGCCGAAGAAGATCAGGAGGTAGAGCCCCGGCGGGCCCCAGTGCTTCTCCTGCCCCTCCGCGACCTTGCCGAGCATGTCCTGCCCGACGCTTTCGGCGAAGAAGCTGCCGCCGGTCTTCCAGGCGATCGCCATGAACCAGGGCAGGACGACGACGAGGCACAGCAGCAGGCCGCGGCCGAAGCGCAGCGGCGCCAGCCACCGGAAACCGCGCTCGCGGATGCTGAGCACGAGGACGGCGAGCCCCCAGACCATCGGCACGATCGGGCCCTTGAGCAGCAGGCCCAGTGCCGTCGCGCCCCAGAACACCAGCCAGTTGCGCGAGCTCGGAACGAAGGCGAGCGAGCGCGTCCAGTCGAGCCAGGTCCGCGCCAGCGCGCCCATGGTCGCGACCGCGCAGGCCGCCAGCAACGCATCGGTCTTGGCGATGCGGGCCTCGACCCCGAGCAGGACGCAGGCGACCATCAGCGCCGCCCCGAGCAGCGCCATGCGCGCGCCGACGAAAGCGAGCAGCGCCCAGTAGGTCAGCAGCACCGTGGCGATGGCGCCGACGAGCGAGGGAATGCGGTAGAGCCAGATCTGCGTGCGCGCCTGCGGCACGCCCAGCGCCTCGCCGGCGGCGACGGTCGCGCTCTGCAGCCAGTAGATCCCGACCGGCTTCTTGTGGCGCGCCTCGTCCTGGAAGCGGATGTCGACGAAATCGCGCGTCTCAAGCATCTGCTTGCTCGCCTGGGCGAAGCGGGGTTCGTCCCGGTCGAGCGGCTGCAGCGTCTGGAAGCCCGGCAGGAAAGCGGCCAGCGACAGCAGCACCAGGAACGCGCAGGCGCGGGCGTGGCTGGCACTGGCCAGCGTCGCGAGACGGTCGAGCGCGGAGGTGAGCGACGGCATGGACATCCTCGCGACCGCAGCGATCGCAACTGGCTTTGGGCCGGAAAGGCCGGGCGGTCTCACCCGCGGGACGCCGCGGCGATGACCGGTCTTTCGGGCATGATCAAGGCGAAGGCCGCCAGGAGCGGCCGGCGCGGTTTACGCCGCATGCTGCGTCGCGGCAAGCATCGGCGGCCGCCCCGGCACATGACAGCGCCGCACGAGGCCGATAGCCTCGTCCCGAATGGGAGGCGGGAAGAATGGGCCGGCTGTTGCTGAAAGCGTTGCGCACAGGCCTCTGGGGCCTGCTGATCGGGCCGCTGGCGGCCGTGATCCTCGTCTTCGGCGCGATGATGTTCGATCCGAAATGCGGCGCCGGGGATTCCGGCGGCTGCGCCATGGGGATCGTCACGGCCCCGATCGGGGTGGCGCTGCCGAGCTTCGGGCTGTTCTTCCTCGGCGGGCTGCTGCACGGCCTCTGGCAGCGACGCCCTGCGAATCCAGCCGTCGTGGTCCGGCGGCTCCGCAACTGGGGCCGGGAAGAGTGAGACGGTTGGGCGGGCGGTCGGCGCGTCCGCGCAGACGGCGCTGTGAAGCGCGGAAAAGAATGGCGAGCCCGGCTGGATTCGAACCAGCGACCAGCAGCTTAGAAGGCTGCTGCTCTATCCATCTGAGCTACGGGCCCGAAGACGATGGCCAAGGCCTTCGCCTGTCTCATGGGGAGCGAGGGTGGACGCCCTCACCCCAAAGCTTCAATGCGTCCACTGTCCGCGGCGCGAGAACTTGAAATTGTCGGAATAGGCGACGGTGCGGCGCAGCGGCTCCTGCGGCTGCTCGACACGGAAGGGAATGCCGTTGCGCGTGGCGTAGGCGACGGCCTCGGCCTCGCTGTCGAACCAGAGCTTGACCTGGCTCTTCATGTCGCCCGACGAGGTCCAGCCCATCAGCGGCTCGATCTGGCGCGGCTGCTCCGGCTCATATTCGAGCAGCCAGCGCTCGGTCTTGGCGGTGCCCGACTGCATGGCCGTCCGGGCGGGGCGATAGATGCGTGCGGTCATGGCTCTCGCTCGGCGCTCACCTGAAATCCTGGCCGTCTGTCACGGCTCGCCACCGGAGCCGGCCCCGGTTGCGAGACGCCCGGAATGGTCGGGGCACCAGGATTCGAACCTGGGACCCTCTGCTCCCAAAGCAGATGCGCTACCGGGCTGCGCTATACCCCGACTTGGCCATTCCACGCGTGGCGGTTGGCTATCACGTCCCTTGGCTGCGCCGCAAGCGAAAGCGGCCCGCGATCAGCGCTTGAACAGCGGGTGCTCGACCCGGTCGCCCGGCTTGAGGCCGAGTTTGCGGCTGACCCCGCCATTGATTTCGAGCACCGAGAGCACCGGTTCGCCGGAGGGAATGGTCCGCCGCGACAAAGGCTCCGTATCCTCGGCGATGCGCGCGATCGTGCCGTCGGCCCGAATGAACAGCATGTCGAGCGGGATGTAGGTGTTCTCCATCCACATGGCCACCGGCTCGGTACGCTCGAAATCGAACAGCATGCCGCGGTCGGCGGGCAGGTAGCGGCGGTGCATCAGCCCCCTCGCCCGCTGCTCGGGCGTGCGCATCACCTCGACCTGGAAGGCGTGGCGCTTGTCGCCGCTGACGATCGAGAGCGCCTCGAGCGCCGTCGCCTGGCCGGCCGGAGCGGCCTGGGCGAGGGTCAGGGGCGGTGCCGCGCGCCCCGGCAGCGCCATTCCCAGGGTCGCGGCCAGCGCGAGGCCGGCGGCGGCGAGACCGGCGAGAAACGAACGGGTTCGGGCCTGGATCGGCATGGTGTCTCCGGGAGCGCCGGCTGCGGGGTGGTGCGGGCTGCGCATCCTGCAAAGCTATGACGGCGCAGATGGCGAATCTGCGACAGATGGCGGCCAAGCTCCCCAAGCGGTCAAGCCTTTCGTCAGCATGCAAGCCTTTCGTCAGCATGTCTCCTCGGCTCGGCTTTTCTTCATCGCCGGGTTGGGGCAGGGTCGCCGCCACACATCAGGAGACCGTCATGACCGCTCCGCGCCCGCGCCGCCCGCTCAGCGCCGCCCTCGCCGCCTGCCTGCTCGTGTTGTCGCTGCCGGCCGCGGCGGCCGACTTCCAGCTCGACAATGTCCGCCTCGACTTCGGCGGCATGGCGATTTCGGCGCCCCGGCTCGTCGTCAAGGGCGCCAGCCTCGACCGCGAGGCCTTCCGAACACTGCTGGACACCAAGAGCAGCGAGAGCGCGGTGGCGCGGATCAACCGAGTCTCCGCGACCGAGATCACCGCCCCCGAACTCGTGTTCGAGCACAGCCAGGGCCGGCAGAAGCAGGTCACAACGTATCGCGACGTGCGCCTGACGGACCTCCGCGACGGCCGCATCGCGCGCGGCGAATCCGCCGGAGGCTCGCTGGCCGGAGAAAGCCCCGCCTCCGGCAAGATCACCGGCACGCTGCTGCGCATGGCCTTCGAGGCGTTCGACATGCGCCAGACCGCACGCGTTCTGACCGAGCGGACCCAGCCCGGCCAGAGCGAGCCGATGCGGCCGCTGTTCGGCCGCTTCGAGCAGGACGGTTACACGATCGATCTGGGCCCCGCCGGCAAGATTGCGCTGGGCAAGATGGTCGGGCGGAATTTCGCCGCCGCCGTCGGCGAGGAGCCGCTGGGCGACCTGCTCGGCCGCATCATGGCGATGTCGGAGGAGGTCCCGCCTCCCGGTGGCAAGCCGGACCCGGCGCGCCGCGAGGCGGAGAAGCGCATGGGGCAGTCGCTGCTCGCGCTTTACGACCGGGTAGACTACGGCAGCGGCGAGATCCGCGACATGACGATGACCGTCGTCGAGCCGCAGGCCGCAAAGCCCGGGGCGAAGCCAGGAGCCAAGCCGGGGGCCAATCCCGGACCGGTCGACGTCAAGATCGCCCGCATCGCCTATGGCGAGGATGCGCCGGCGAAATCCGGCTTCGCGCTGGAGGGGCTGCAGTTCGCCGGCGGCGGCGCCAGGGGCCTGGTCGATTCGATCAGCTATTCCGGCTTCTCCTACGGCCCGGTGATCAAGGCGCTGCGCGAGGATCTCGCGAAGTCCACGGACGCGGACGCCGCCATCGACTGGCGCCGCTACATTCCCACGATCGGCACGATCCGCATGACCGGCCTGTCGGTCGATGCGCCGCCGATCGCGCCGGGCGGCCAGCCGGTCCGCATTGGGCTCGGTACGTTCGAGCTGAAGGCCGGCGAGCAGCTCAACGGCATCCCGACCAGCCTCGCCCTGACGCTCGACAAGCTGGTCGCGCCGATCACCGAGGGGGCCGGCAACCCCGCAGCCCGCGACCTGATCGCCATGGGCATCCGCTCGCTCGACCTGAATGCGCGGGTCGACCTCGCCTGGGAGGCCGCGCGCAGCGAACTGGTCATCCGGCAGATCGCGCTCGGCGGCGAAGGGCTGGCGCGGCTCGAGGCGTCGGCGACGCTCGGCAACGTCACCAAGGACCTGTTCTCGAGCGACGTCGCGCTGGCCCAGGTCGCGGCGCTGGGCGCCACCGCGCGCGGCCTGACCGCGAAGCTGGAGAATTTCGGCCTCGTCGAGAATCTGATCGCCAACGAGGCCCGCAAGGCCGGGCGCAAGCCCGAGGAGATGCGCCAGCAATTCGCGATGATCGCGAGCCTGGGGCTGGCCTCGATCCTGGGTCCCTCCGATGCGGCGAAGGCGCTGACGGCGGCAGTATCGCGCTTCGTCGCCCAGCCCGGGACACTGATCCTCGATGCCAAGGCAAAATCGGCGAGCGGGCTCGGCCTGGCCGACGTGATCACCCTCACCGACCCGACCGAAATCCTCGACAAGATCGACCTCAAGGCCGAAGCGCGGTGACGCAACCGCTCGATGCGGCGGATCGGCTGCCGCCGGAGGACCTGTCGTGGCGGCCCGGCCCGCTCGTGGTCTGGTGGGCAGGGCTTCCGCCGGTCGCCAGGGGGCTGTTGCGCCGGCGCGTCAACCCGCACAACCAGACCCGGCTTCACCTGGCGAAGCTGATTGCGCGGCGCCCCGAACAGATCGCGGTCGGCGCCTGGACTTATGGCCGACCCAAGGTGCGCTTTCCCGAGAGCGGGGCCCGGCTGACGATCGGCCGCTACGGTTCGATTGCCGACGGGGTGGAGATCCTGCTCGGCGGCAACCACCGCACCGACTGGGCGACGACCTATCCGTTTCCGGCGCTGCCGGGGCTCTGGCCGGAGGCCGCCG
>NZ_JAUXYO010000029.1 GCF_030694325.1 Allobosea sp.
TACAGGGAAATCGCGCCGGCGATGAGAGAATTGTTCGACTTCGTGCAAAACTGGTCGGACGCGGAAGCTCGATTTGAAGAGGTCACACGCGTCCTGGAAGATATCGAAACTAAAATTTACGTGTAAAGGCCGGTGCCAACCGACGTGGAATTGGTCTTTCTATTCCGATTTTCGCTCAAGGATCTATCCGGACGAAGTTGAGGGAGTTCGAAGGTATGGCATCGACAGGGTCGGGACAGGATCGGCTTGGATCGCCAATCGCAGTGACGTTTGCTTCTGAAGCTAACCGCGAGCCGCTCATTGGCAACGGGTCGCGTCCGTTCGACTGCCTTGTGATCGGTGGCGGCCCGGCCGGTCAGACAGCTGCGATTTATCTGGCCAGGTTTCATCTGTCTGTTTTGGTCGTGGACGGTGGAGAAAGCCGCGCGGGTTGGATCCCAGTCAGCCACAACCATGCCGGTTTCCCGGACGGCATAGGGGGATTGGAGCTCCTGGCGCGCATGAAGGCTCAGGCCACGCGATATGGCTCCCGTCATATAGCTGCCGAGGTGACCTCGTTGACGAGAGACGGCGATCTGTTCGTGGCGGTAGCCGGGGACTTAATCCTGCGCGCCCGCACGGTTCTGCTGGCGACCGGCGTTGTGAACCGCCGTCCCGCCATGCCAGATGATATGCACGCCGAGGCGCTGTCGCGCGGCCTGCTACGCTATTGTCCGATCTGCGATGGGTTCGAGGTGACGGATCGCCGCGTCGGCGTCATCGGCACCGCTGCGAACGGGCTCAATGACGCCGAGTTCCTGCGCAGCTTCACGGCGGATGTAACGCTGATTTCGCCTTACGGCCTGCACGATCTCGATGCATCTCAGCGACGACGCATCCACAATGCTGGCATCAAGCTGCTTGCGGGGCCCTGTCTTGCCTTTGATCTCCGGGAGAGGACGATCGCGGTGGCCTTGCCCAACAAAAACATCGAATTCGACGCTGTCTACCCCGCCTTGGGCAGCGAGGTCCGAAGCAATCTCGCGGTTGGACTGGGATCGATAGTTTCCAGTCGAGGATGCGTAACCGTCGAT
>NZ_JAUXYO010000033.1 GCF_030694325.1 Allobosea sp.
GCGCCGGCCTGCCGCTGCAGGACATGGAGTTCGTGCAGTTCCACCCGACCGGCATCTACGGCGCCGGCTGCCTGATCACGGAAGGCGCCCGCGGCGAGGGCGGCTACCTGACCAATTCGGAAGGCGAGCGCTTCATGGAGCGCTATGCCCCGTCCGCCAAGGATCTCGCCTCGCGCGACGTCGTCTCACGCTCGATGACGATGGAGATCCGCGGCGGCCGTGGCGTCGGCAAGAACAAGGACCACATCTACCTGCATCTCGACCATCTCGACCCGAAGATCCTGCACGAGCGCCTGCCCGGCATCTCCGAGAGCGCCAAGATCTTCGCCGGCGTCGACGTCACCCGCGAGCCGATTCCCGTGCTGCCGACGGTCCACTACAACATGGGCGGCATCCCCACGAACTTCCATGGCGAGGTGCTGACCAAGGTCGACGGCAACCCCGACACCGTGGTGCCCGGCCTGATGGCGATCGGCGAGGCGGCCTGCGTCTCCGTCCATGGCGCCAACCGCCTCGGCTCGAACTCGCTGATCGACCTCGTCGTCTTCGGTCGCGCCGCCGGCCTGCGCTGCGCCGACACGGTGAGCGCGGGCGAGAAGCAGCCCGAATTGCCGAAGAACTCGGCCGACCTGGCGCTCTCGCGCCTCGACAAGTACCGCAACGCTTCGGGCGGCACGCCGACCGCCGACCTGCGCGGCCGGATGCAGCGCACGATGCAGGACAACTGCGCCGTCTACCGCACCGGCGAGACGCTGGAAGAGGGCCACAAGCTCATCCACGAGGTCTGGGCCGGCATCACCGACATCGGCACCAAGGACCGCTCGCTGATCTGGAATTCGGACCTGATCGAGACGCTGGAGTTCGACAACCTGATCACCCAGGCCGTCGTCACCATGGACTCGGCCCTGAACCGTCCCGAGAGCCGCGGCGCCCATGCCCGCGAGGACTATCCGAACCGCGACGACAAGGACTGGATGAAGCACACCCTGTCCTGGATCGACGACGAGAAGCGCACCGTCACGCTCGACGACCGCCCGGTCCACACCTACACGCTCTCGAACGACATCGAGTACATCAAGCCCAAGGCGCGGGTGTACTGAGGACGATTTGACAGATGGCTGAATTCAATCTTCCGCAGAACTCGCGCCTCGTCGCGGGCAAGACCTGGCCGAAGCCGGCCGGGGCCGCCAAGCTGACCGAGTTCAAGGTCTATCGCTGGAGCCCCGACGACACCGAGAATCCGCGCACCGACACCTACTTCGTCGACCGCGAAGATTGCGGCCCGATGGTTCTGGACGCGCTGATCTGGATCAAGTCCAAGATCGATCCGACGCTGACCTTCCGCCGCTCCTGCCGCGAGGGCATCTGCGGTTCCTGCGCCATGAACATGGACGGCAAGAACGGGCTGGCCTGTACCACCGGCATCGACGAGTGCGGCTCCAAGGGCAAGGTCGCGATCTACCCGCTGCCGCATATGCCGGTGATCAAGGACCTGGTGCCGGACCTGACCCAGTTCTACGCCCAGCACGCCTCGATCGAGCCCTGGCTGCAAACCACGACGCCGGCGCCAGAAAAAGAGTGGTAGCAGGGCCGCGTGGACCGCGAGAAGCTCGTCGGGGTTTATGAGTGCATCCTCTGCGCCTGCTGCACCACCTCCTGCCCGAGCTACTTGTGGAATGGCGACCGCTATGTCGGCCACGCCGCCCTGCTGCAGGCCTATCGCTGGCTGATCGATAGCCGCGACGAGCAGACCGGCGAGCGCCTCGACAATCTCGAGGACCCGTTCCGGCTCTATCGCTGCCACACCATCATGAACTGCGCCAACGCCTGCCCCAAGGGTCTCAACCCGGCCAAGGCGATCGCGGAGGTCAAGAAGATGATGGTGGCGCGCCAGGTTTGAGCAGGTTTGCTCCGACGATCCTCATTCCCGCGCCGTCATCCCGGCCGAAGCGAAGCGGAGCGCCGGGATCCATCGTAGGGAACTGAGCCCTCCGATGGATCCCGGATCGGCGCTGCTGCGCGGCTTGTCCGGGATGACGGAGTGGTTCTACCGCGCAACTCAGCCGATATACCGCGCCGGCCTGAACGGAGCCGGGTCCACCGGCGGCGTCTCGCCGCAGACCAGGGCGGCGACGATCTCGCCCGTGATCGGGCCCGTCGAGAAGCCGAGATGCTGGTTGCCGAAGGCGAGCCAGAGGCCGGGGTTGCGCGGCGCCTCGCCGATCATCGGCAGTGAATCCGGCAAAGTCGGCCGTGCGCCGCGCCAGGTCTCTCCGGCGAATTCGTCGAGCGGGAAGGCTTCGCGCGCACTCGCCGTGACCTGATCGATCTGGCGGTGGTTGTCGGGCGCGTCGCGGCGGCTCAGATCGACGCCGCTGGTGACGCGGTAGCCCTCTTCCATCGGCGCCATGAAATAGGCGGCGTCGACGTCGTAGACCGGGCGCGACAATTTGGCCCCCGGCTTCGCCCGCAGATGGCGGTGATAGCCGCGCTCGACGTCGAGCTTGGGGTCGAGGCCCAGAGGCGCCAGGAGATCCATGCTCCAGGGCCCGAGCGCGACGACGGCGATGTCGGCCTCGAAGTCGCCCTGTGGCGTCATCACCCGCCAGCCGGACGCGCCGCGCTCCAGCCGCTGGACTTCCGCCCGCTCGATCCGCCCGCCGCGCTGCGCGAACAGCTCGGCATAGGCCTGCGTCACGGCGCCCGGCGAATCCACCGAGGCGTTCTCCAGGCAGAGCAGCCCGGCGTGGAAGATCGGGTTCAGCGCCGGTTCGACGCCCGAAATGCCCTGCCGGTCGAGCACCTGCGAGGCGATGCCATGCGCCTTGAGGAAGTCGTGCTCGGCCTGGGCCGCCGCATGGCCGGCCTCGCTGCGCCAGAGCTTGAGCGTGCCGGTCTCGCGCAGGCGATGGCTGACCCCGGCCTCCGCCATCAGCGCGCGATGGCGCTCGACCGTGCTGCTCGTCAGCGACTCCAGCGCGGCGATGCGGGCGGCCGCCTGCGAGGGGCGTGCCTCCCAGAGGAAGCGCAGCAGCCAGCCCGGTCGGGTCAGCGCTCGCGACCAGTCCAGGTTCAGCGCCGGGTGGCGGTTGCCGAGATAGCTCCTGATCTTGCCGTAGAGCCCGGGATTGTTGAGCGGCACGATCGAGGAGCGCGCCAGCACGCCGGCATTGCCATAGGAGGTTTCCCGGCCGGGCTCGCGGCGGTCGATCAGGGTCACGGTGAAGCCGCGCTTCTGGAGCGAGAGCGCGCAGGAGACGCCGACCATGCCGGCGCCGAGAACAAGGGCTGTGCGGGTCACGCGGCGTCCGTTTCGGTCGGGAGTTTGAGCCAGTGGTCGAGGAAGCCATCGAGCCAGCGGCGGATCGCCGGGTCGTGCTGGTACCAGCCCTCGAGATGGAGATGGCGCAGCTGCGCGCCCGGCATCAGTGTGCGTTCATGCCCGCGCACCGACCAGCGGCACATCATCGCCGGCGTCACCTCCGGGTGGAACTGGATCCCGTAGGCGCGCGGCCCAGAGCGGATCGCCTGGACCGGAAAATCGCCGCCGGTCGCCAGGCACTCCGCGCCGGGCGGGCAATCGAAGCCCTCACGGTGCCATTGATAGACGGTGCCGGGCCAGTGGAAGCCGGCCTCCGCCGCATGATCGCGGCCGTGATCGGTGAGGTCGAGGCCGTAATAGCCGACCTCGGCGCGCCCCTCCGGATGGGTGTAGACCCGGCCGCCCAGCGTCCGCGCCAGCATCTGCGCGCCCAGACAGATGCCGAGATAGGGGGCGGCCTCCTTCAGGCAGACATTGATCCAGTCGATCTCGGCCTTGACGAAGTCGTCGGGGTCATTGGCCGACATCGGCCCGCCGAAGATCACCGCGCCGGCATGGTCGCGCATCGTCTGCGGCAGCGGGTCGCCATAGCGCGGCTTGCGGATGTCGAGCGCGTGGCCGCGCGCCTGCAGCAGCCGGCCGACGCGCCCCGGGGTCGAATGCTCCTGATGCAACACGATCAGCACCGGCCGGGGCCGGTGCTGGGCACGGCGGCGGGCCGCGCGGACGATGCGGGAGGAGCGCGCCGGAACGGCGTGAACGGTCATCGCGAAATCGGCGTCGGCCATCGGCGGTGAGACAAGCGGGCGGGAGCGGCGGATCGGCGCCGCCCCGACTGTGTGGGGGTGGCTCCTGCCACGCAAGCAATTTGTGAGCCGGTGGCGGCATGGCGACGCTGTCGCGACCGCATGACGCCCTTTCGTCGACTGTCAGCGCCAAAAACCCCTGTCACGCCGACTGCAGTGCCAACAACCCGACGGCCTGTCGAACCGGGGTCGTGCTGACAGAACGTCCCGCTTGCCGCGTCTGCGCGCCGAGGCCCTCGTCAGACACGTGTGCCGCCATCAGCCATGATGACTGAGGCCGTGCAGAAGGATGCCTCGTCGGACGCCAGCCACAGGATCGGCCAAGCGACCTCGCGCGGATCGGCCCAGCGCTGCATGATGTTGTGATCGACCTTCTCCGTGCGCAGGTCCTGCTCGGTCTTGCCCTGCGGTGCGAAGCGCCGGACATGGAAGGGCGTCAGGGTCAGGCCCGGGCAGACGGCATTGACGCGCACGCCATGGCCGACCTCCTCGAAGGCGAGTGTCTTGGTCATCGAGATGATGCCGGCCTTGGCGACGTCGTACTGGCCCATGCCGCCGCGCGGGTTGAACGCATGGGTCGAGGAGATGTTGACGATGGCGCCCTTGCCGGATCGGCGCAGGGCCGGCAGCGCCTCGCGTGCCAGATAGGCGTAGCTGAGCAGATTGACCGAGAGGATCTTCTGCCAGGTCTCGGCCTTGGCCGCATCGAGCGGCTCATAGGAGCGGATGCCGGCATTGTTGACCAGCACATCGACACCACCGAAGGCCTCGAGCGTGCGCGCAACGATCTCGGCCGCGGCACTTTCCTGGCCGACATCGGCGGGGATCGCGATCAGATCGACGCCGGGCACGGCGGCCTTCACCATGGCCTCGACCTCGGCGAGCACGGCTTCGTCGATGTCGACGAGGGCGAGGCGCGCGCCCTCTTCCGCGAAGAGCTGCGCCGTGGCGGCGCCGATGCCCCCCGCCGCGCCGGTGATGATCGCGGTCTTGCCGCTGAGACGGGTCATGGTCGAACCTTTCCAGATAGTGAGATCAGCCGGCGAGCGTCGCGCTCGATTCCAGCGCGCCCCGGCCGGTGGCGACACGCCAGAGCCAGACGAGGCTGTAGACCGCCATCAGGGCGGCGCAGGCCGGGATCGCGCCGTAGAACCAGGCCTTGTCGAGGCGCAGGAACGGCGTCGTCTCGCCCGAATTCTGCGCGAAATCCCACCCGTAGACGACCAGCACCAGCGCGAAGCCGAGCATCGCCAGGTTGATGGCGATCTCGACCAGCCGCTTGGCGGCGGCCGGCATCAGGTCCTCGAACAGCATGACGCGGTAGAGCACGCCTTCGCGCCACAGCGCGAGCGAAGTCAGCATCACCAGCCAGATGAAGAGCAGTTCGACCAGCTCGTCATAGCCGGGAATGGTGAAGAGCGGCAGCAGCCGCAGCACGATGGCGAGCGCCAGCAGCACGAACAGGCCGAGCAGGCAGGCGATCGCGGCGACCTTGCAGGCAATGGCGACGAGCCGGTCGAGGGCCCCGAACAAGCGCATCATCGCGCCACTCCGTAACCCAAGGCATGGGGCAGCCACAGCGAGATCCCCGGAACGAAGGTGATCAGCATCAGCACCCCCATCAGCGCCAGCACATAGGGCCAGATCTCGCGGGTGATCTCAGCGATCGAGATCCTGGCGATGCCGGCCATGACGTAAAGACACAGCCCGACCGGCGGCGTCACCAGCCCGATCATGATGTTGAGCACCAGGATCACGCCGAAATGCACGGGATCGACGCCGATCTGGGTGATGACCGGCAGCAGCACCGGATAGGCGATAATCATGATGGCGATGCCCTCGATGAACATCCCGAACAGCAGTAGCGTGAGGTTGATGACGAGCAGGATGACCCAGGGTTCGGAGGACAGCGTCAGCAACGACGCCAGCACCGCATTGGGGATCTGCTGCTGGACGAGGACCCAGCCGAAGGGCGCCGCCAGCGCGATGATGAACATGACCTGCGCCGTCTGGCGGGCGCTGTCCCAGATCACCGCCAGCGTGTCCGACCAGGCGAGTTCGCGATAGACGAAGCGCCCCAGCACGAAGGCGTAGCCCGCCGCCACCACGGCGGCTTCGGTCGGCGTCGCGATGCCGGTGAAGATCACGACCAGGATGGCGGGCGGCAGGAGCAGTGCCGGCAGGGCCCGCAGGAGGATCCCTCGAACCACCGGCAGCGGCGGCAGGCCCTCGCCACGCGGCAGGTTCATCCGCTTCGCCACCAGCGCGATGACCGCCATCAGGGAGGCCGCCATCAGCAGGCCGGGCACGATACCGGCGAGAAACAGCGCGCCGACCGAGACATTCGCCAGGCTGCCATAGATCACGAAGGGGATGCTGGGCGGAATGATCGGGCCGATCGTCGAAGACACGGCCGTGATCGTCGCGGCGAAGCGGCTGGTATAGCCGGCCTTGGTCATGGCGCGATGCTCGATCACGCCCATGCCCGCCGCATCCGCGACGGCCGAGCCCGACATGCCCGCGAAGATCACGCTGCCGATGACGTTGACATGCGCCAGCCCGCCCCGGACCCGGCCCATGCAGAGCTGGGCGACCTGGAAGATGCGCTCCGTCGTGCCGCCGACATTCATCAGATTGCCGGCCAGCACGAAGAAGGGGATGGCCAGGAGCGGGAACGAGGTCGTGCCCGCATAGGTGCGCTGGATAAGGATCACCAGCAGGTCCGGGCCCACCGTCGCGATCATCGTGCCGATCGCGACCAGCCCCAGCGCCACCGCGATCGGAACGCCCAGCAGAATGACGACGCAGACGCCGATCAGGACGGCGGATACCAGCATGCGGACCAAGATCCTCGGGAACGAAGACAGGAGCGTCGACCGCCCTCGGCAGGGCCGGTGCCGCTGCGGGGGCTCCACCCGCCGCGCGAAGCGGCGGCGGGTGGCTTCAGCGCGGAGTCACGCCACCCGGGCGGCGGCGACGAGCTTCGTCCAGGTGTTCCAGGTGTCATCGCCCAGCGCCTTGCGCAGCTGGGCATAGGCCGGCTCCATCTTCTCGCGGAACGGGCCGACATCGGGCCGCGTCACGGCCACACCGGATTTCTGCATCTCGGCGAGATTGCTCTCCTCATTGTCGCGCACGCCCTTGCGCGCCGCCGCGCCGGCCGTCGCGGCCTCCTCGCTGACGATCTGGCGCTGCGCTTCGTTGAGCTTGT
>NZ_JAUXYO010000041.1 GCF_030694325.1 Allobosea sp.
GGCGGCAAAGCCGGCGGCCTGGAGCCGCTTCGTCACGGCCTGGGCGAGAGCCGTCGTCGGATTGACGCGAACCCGCGGGAAGGGGCCGAAACCCGTGACCAGAATATCCGGGCGGGCCTGTCTCATCGGCTCACAGCCCCAGAGCCCGGGCGATGTCATCGGCCGCCAGCGTCGGCGCCAGTGTCCCCGCGGCCACAGCCGCCTCGAGCGCTGGCGTCGCGGCCTTCAGCGCGGGGTCGTCGCGCAGCTTGGCCCTGAGACGGTCCTCGACCATGGCCCACATCCATTTCACATCCTGCCGGTGACGCTTATCGGCGATCAGACCCTTCGCCTCATGGCGGGCGCGGTGATCCTCGACCTTCGCCCAGAGCGTGTCGAGCCCGTCTCCGGTCAGGCCCGAGATCGTCACCACAGGCGTCGACCAGAGTGGAGACGAGGGCGCCAGAATGTGCAGCGCGGCCTGGTACTGCGCCGCAGCCGCCCGTGCGGTGGTCGCACCGGCACCGTCCGCCTTGTTGACCGCGATCATATCCGCGAGTTCGATGATGCCCTTCTTGATGCCCTGCAACTCGTCGCCGGCATTGGGCAGCATCAGCACCAGGAAGAAATCGGTGAGTTCGGCCACGGCCGTCTCGGATTGCCCGACGCCGACGGTCTCGACCAGGATGACGTCGAAACCCGCCGCCTCGCAGAGCAGCATGGTCTCGCGTGTCCGCGCCGCGACGCCGCCCAGCGTGCCCGACGAGGGCGAGGGGCGGATATAGGCAGCCGGATCGACGGCCAGCCTCGCCATGCGCGTCTTGTCCCCGAGGATCGAGCCGCCGGTACGGGTCGATGAAGGGTCGACGGCCAGCACGGCGACCTTGTGTCCGCGTTGGGTGAGAAAGCTGCCGAGCGCGTCGATCGTCGTGGATTTGCCGACGCCCGGCACGCCGGTGATTCCGACCCGAACGGCACGCCCGGTCCGCGGCAGGAGCGCTTGGATCAGTTCGCTCGCCTGCCGCCGGTGATCGGGCCGGCGCGATTCGACCAGCGTGATCGCCCGCGCCAGCGCCGCCCTGTCGCCAGCGAGCACGCCGGCGACCAGTGCGGTGACAGGAGCGGGAGGATCGGCCATAAGCTCCCCTAGCAAGGCCGAGGGTCCAGCGACAAGGTTTCGCCCGTCGGCTCTGCTTTCATCGCGAGGTGCGCGGTCGTCTCGACCGCGCATCGCGCATCAGGAGATATAGTCAGCCGATGATGACGACGCGCGCGGTGATGCGGCTTCGGATTCTGGCGTGGGCGGTCCTTGTGCCGCTGGCGCTGGGCGCCTGCGGAACCCCGCGCGTGCTCCAGATCAACCCCGCCGCCAGCGCCGCCGCCGATATCGCCGGCAAGGTGGAAATGTTCGTCGCGACGACGCGCGAGGCCTCGTCCGAGCCTGTCTACTTCAATGGCGAGCGCGGCCCGCGGCTGGCCTTCGCGCGTCTCGATTTCACGGTCCCGCGCATCCACAAGCCCGGTGAGCTCGAACTGCCGGATTCGGGGCCGAGCGATCCGGCCAAGCATTTCGCCGTGACGAACGTGCAGCGGCTCGACCTTGCGCCCATCGTCGCCGATGTCCGCCGCGAAATCCTGAAGCGGCCTGCTTCACAGCGTGACGTGCTGGTCTTCGTGCACGGGTTCAATACGAACTTCGCCGACGCCGCCTATCGCTTTGCCCAGATCGTCCATGATTCGGGGTTCAAGGGCGTGCCGGTGCTGTTCACCTGGCCGTCGCGGGGGCAGTTGCTGGCCTATCCCTATGATCGCGAGAGCGCCTATTATTCGCGCGATTTCCTCGAGCTCAACCTGCGGGCGATCGCGCGCGATCTCGGCACGACGCGCATGGATATCCTGGCGCATTCGATGGGCACGTTGCTGACGCTGGAGGCCGTGAGGCAGGCTTCGATCCGGGGCGACGGCACCTTCGGCGGCAAGCTGCGCGACGTCATCCTGGCGGCACCCGACGTCGATCTCGACGTCTTCAAGACGCAGATGCGCGAGATCAAGCGGCCCGTCACCGTCTTCGTCTCGGCCGACGACCGGGCGCTGGACTTCTCGCGGCGTTTCGCAGGCGACAAGACGCGGCTGGGCGCCGTCTCCGCCAAGGACACGGAGATCATCGCCGATCTCGAGAAGCTCGGCGCGCGCATCATCGATCTGTCGGCGGAATCGTCGGGCGATCCGCTGAACCACAGCAAATTCGCCTCCTCGCCGAAGGTCGTGCAGATGATCGGTCAGCGCCTGAAGGCCGATGGCGGCATCGCCACCGCCGGGCCGGGACTTGGCGACCGGGTCGGCGACATCGCGGGTGGCGTCGCGGGAACTGTCGGATCGACCGTGGGACTGGTCGTGACGGCGCCGGCGGCCATCATCTCGGGTGGCCGCTGAGCCACGGTCGGCGTCTAACCGCTGGTGATGGAGTGCATCGCCGCATTCTGGCCGCGTTAGCCTGTCGTTAAGGGGGCACTGGCCAACTCGGCCCCCTCATCATCGACTGGATGCCCGACACGATGCTTGGTTTGCGGCACGCATATTCTTGCCGTCGGGCGGCGCTCGCCGCCCTGCTCGCACTCGCGCTCTCGGCCTGCGCCCAGAGCGAAGTCGCCGTCTCGCCGTTCTCCGAGCCGACCCGTGCCGATGCCTCGGCGCTGGGCAAGGAGCCCGAACTGCTGGTGGTGACGACCCGCAAGCCGGTCGGCCCGCGCCAGCCCTTCTTCGGCTCGGACCGCGGCTCGCTGACCTTCGCGGAAGCGCGTCTCGCACCGCCCGCCGACGGGATTTCCGGCCGCGTCTCATCCGCCGTCAGCGGCGACTGGGCGGTTCTCGGCCTCGAAAGCCAGACCTCCGCCGATGCCGGCCGCGCCTTTGCCCAGGCCGCGACCGGCCGCGACGTGCTGCTCTACGTGCATGGCTACAACGAGACCTTCGAATCCGCGGCGCGAAGCGCCGGCCAGCTCTCGCATTCGCTCGAATTCCAAGGCCGCACTGCGATCTTCTCCTGGCCATCGGGCGGCAAGCTCTTTGACTACGCCTACGACCGCGAAAGCGCGCTCTGGTCGCGCGACGGCTTCGTCAAGGCGTTGCAGGCCCTCGTCGCCAACCCCACGGTCGGCCGCATTCACATCGTCGCGCATTCGATGGGCACCTTCCTGACGCTGGAAGGCCTTCGCGAGTTGCGCGATTCCGCCGACGTCTATTCCCGCATCGGATCCGTCGTCCTGGCCTCGCCCGACATCGATATCGACGCCTTCGAGCAGACGGTCGGCAAGCTCGGCCCGCTCGCCCGCCGCATGACGCTGATCATCGACCCGGGCGACCGGGCACTGGCGATCTCTGCCCGCATCGCCGGCGGCGTCGCGCGCGCCGGAGCGGCCGACCGCGCCCGCCTGGAGGCGCTGGGCGTCCGCGTCGCCGACACCTCCGGCCGGGGCTGGAGCATGCTGCGGCACGACCTCTTCCTGTCCGACAGCGAAGTCACGCAGGTCGTGCGCCGGGCGATGGATCGCGGCAAGGGCGCCTGAACGCCTTGCCCGGTCGGGCCGTCCGGCGCAAACTCCGCGCCGGGGAGGCGTGGAGCGATGTCGACGGTCGGCCGGGCTTTGGTGGCGATGCTCCTGCTGGTCTGCGCGCCGCGATTCGCGGCAGCCCATGACCTCACGCCCTTCCAGGAGGCGGGGCGCAGCCATGCGATCCACGAGGACGTCTCCCCCGACGGCATCGAGCCGATCAATGTCGAGACCTATGTGCCGGCGGCCTGTACGGCGAAGCCCTGTCCGCTGCTGATCGCGATCCATGGCCTCGAGCGCAATGCCGAGAACGCCCGCGACAACTGGGTCGAGGCGGCCGAGCGCCATGGCCTGCTGATCGCCGCCCCGCATTTCGACAGGGAGCGCTTCCCAACGCGGCTGTTCCAGCAGGGCGGCGTACGCGACGAGACGGACCCAGCCCGATGGCTCTATGCGAGCGTCGAGCGCTTCTTCGATCGCGCTTTGGCCAGCGGCCGTGTCGCGGGATCGAGCTATGTTCTGTTCGGGCATTCCGCGGGGGCCCAGTTCGTCCACCGCATGGCGCTGCTGATGCCGGCGGCGCGGTACTTGACCGCCATCAGCGCCAATGCCGGCTACTACACCCTGCCTCTACGGGCTGAGGCTGGCGGCTTCGCCTATCCCTTTTCACTGGTCGGCACGCCGGCGACCGATGCCTCGCTGTCGGCGGCCCTTGCGAAGCCTCTTCTGGTGATGCTGGGCGAGCGGGACGACGACCCCGCCCATCCGCAACTGAACCACAGCCGGGGCGCCGAGGCGCAAGGCCCGAATCGGCTGGCGCGCGGGCAGCGTTTCATGACGGTGGCGGCCGCCGAGGCGGCTCGGCTGAACGTGGACATCCGCTGGCGTGAGATCGTCGTGCCCGGCGTCGGCCATGATTCGCGGCGGATGGCTTCAGCCGCGGCGGAGGCGCTCTTCGCGGGGCGCTAGCGGCTCACAGCGGCGGCAGGCCGATGCGCTTCTTCACCGTCGCCAGCGCGAAGTTCGACTCGACCGACTGGATGCATTTCAGCCGTGTCATCTTCTGCTTCAGGAAGCGCTCATAGCCCTCGATGCCGTCCGTCAGCACCCGCAGGAGATAATCCTGGCTGCCGGTCATCAGGTAGCATTCGGTGACCTCGTTCCAGCCTTCGACCGCCTTTTCGAATTCGGCAATGTGCTCCTGGGTCTGCTGCGAGAGGCGCACCGAGACGAAGACGCTGAAGGGCAGGCCATAGGCCTTGGGATCGACGGTCGCCGAATAGCCCTGGATCACGCCGCTCTCTTCGAGACGCTTGAGGCGCCGCAGGCAGGGCGTGGGCGACAGGCCGATCTTCTCCGAAAGATCCTGGTTGGTGATGCGGCCATCCTCCTGCAGGACGGCCAGCATCCGCCTGTCGACGCTATCGAGCATGATCTGCTTCCCTGTCTCTTAAAAATGGAGGAAAATCGCTGATTGTGATCGTTAGCGAGCTGGAAGTGTCCAAGCAATCGCCACGAGCCGCGTCTAAGATGACATCAGGCGTATTCCGCCACGCAGTCCTATCCCAGCGAGGCCATCATGAGCGACGACAGCTATCACAAGGACCGGATCGCCAATCGCAAGCTGCATCCCGAGACGCTGATGATGGGCTTCGGCTACTCGCCGGCCATGTCGGAGGGCTCGCTGAAGCCGCCGATCTTTCTGACCTCGACCTTCGTCTTTGCGAACGCGCAGCAGGGCAAGGATTTCTTCGACTTCACCTCCGGACGCCGGCAGCCCAAGCCGGGCGAGAAGCCCGGACTGGTCTATTCGCGCTTCAACCACCCGAACATGGAGATCCTCGAGGATCGCCTGGCGATCTGGGACGAGGCGGAGAAATGCGCCGTCTTCGCCAGCGGCATGGCCGCGATCGCCACGACCTGCTTCGCCTTCCTGCGGCCCGGTGACACCATCATTCACTCCCGTCCGCTATATGGCGGCACCGAGACCCTGCTGAAGAACCAGATGGGCGCGTTCGGCGTCACCGCCTTCGGCTTCACCGACGGGCTCGACATCGCGCAGATGCGCGAGACGGCCAAGGCCGCCGCCGCCAAGGGGCGCGTCGGCATGATCCTGGTCGAGACGCCGGCCAACCCGACCAACGGGCTGGTCGATCTCGCCGCCTGCAAGCTGATCGCCGACGAGCTCGAAGCCTCGCAGGGCCATCGCCCGCCGGTCGTCGTCGACAACACGATGCTGGGGCCCAAATATCAGAAGCCGCTGAAGCAGGGCGCCGATCTTTCGCTGCTCTCGCTGACGAAATATGTCGGCGGCCATTCCGACCTCGTCGGCGGCTCGATCAGCGGTTCGGAGGCGCTGGTGCGGCAGGTGAAGAGCTGGCGCGGTTCGCTCGGCACGCAACTCGACCCCAACTCCTGCTGGATGCTGATGCGCTCGCTGGAGACTCTCGACATCCGCATGAGCCGGGCCAACGAGAACGCCAAGCTGGTCGCGGAGTACCTTGCCGCGCATCCGAAGATCGCGAAGGTGCATTATCTCGGTGCGCTTGCGGCCGACGATCCCCGCAAGGCGGTCTTCGACCGGCAATGCACCGCCGCCGGCTCGACCTTCGCCTTTGATGTCGTTGGCGGGGAGAAGGAGGCCTTCGCGCTGCTCGACAACCTCCAGATCATGAAGCTCGCGGTCTCGCTCGGCGGCACCGAGACGCTGGTCTCGCATCCGGCCGCGATGACGCATTCCGGCGTCGCCCGGGAGCTTCGCGAGGAGATCGGGCTCACTGACGCGCTGATCCGCATCTCGGTGGGCATCGAGAACATCGAGGATTTGATCTCGGATCTGGCGCAGGCGTTGGAGGCGGTGTGAGGGCGAAATACGTCATGCTCGGGCGAAGACCCGAGCATCTCTCGCACGTTCTTTCCTGCATGAGATTCTCGGGTCTGCGCTTCGCTACGCCCGAGAATGACGCTTTATCCTAAACCCCGACCCGCCCCCAGCCCGGAAGCTTCAGGGCCGGGCTGCGCAGGTCGAAGCCGGCCACCAGCCCGAGCAGGTTGATCTCGACGCCCTCGACCCAGCCGATGGTGAAGCCGGCGAGTCCGTAGAGCGACGCCTGGATGCCGGTGCGGCTCGGCGTCAGCCCGGCGAACAGCCCGTCCTCGCGGAAATCCTTGCCGATCGCGGTCGGCGGCAGGGCCCGAGCGAGTTCCGGCACCTCGGCCATCACATGCTGGACGAAGCTGTTGCTGTTGGGGCCGGGCCAGGCCTGGTAGCTGCCCGGCGTGACATAGGCATAGCTCTTCACGGCTTCGCGGATCCGCGGGATCAGCCGCTCAGCCGCCTCGCCGCGAATTTCGGCCACCGGCTCCGGCAGGTTGCCATACCAGCGCCCGTCGGCCTCGCGATGATTGACGCGTACCGGCGTGCCCCAGCCGACGACGTCGAAGCGCGTATAGGCGCTGGCGCCGGCCTCTTTCACCACCACCCAGGAGTGATGCGCGAAGACGCCGCGCCAGCGGCCGACCCGGGCCGCGAAGACATGGACGGTCGCCTCCGGCTCGGTGGATGCCGCGGGCAGGAGCTTTGCGCTCGACCAGTCGGCCCGGCGCCAGTCTTCGGCCATCCCCTGCATCGACCACCAGGCAGCATGGGTCGCCAGTGGCACGATGAACACGAGCAGGAACAGGAGAGGAAGGAGGCGGGCAGCGCGCATGACGCCAATATGTGGCAGCCCTATTGCATCGCAAGGTCGATCGACGCAGTGCAAGATCACAACGGCTTGAGACGTGGCGCCAAGCTGCTAGCTTCTGCGCCGTCCGTCCGGAGGGGAATCGAACGCATCATGATGGCTGGTCGCTGGTTCAAGGGAATCGTCTCGGGTCTCGCGCTGGGCCTGTCGCTGACTGTTGCGGAGCAGGCTGCCGCCCAGAACAAGGAATTGCGCGTCTACAATTGGTCCGACTATGTCGACCCCGAGGTTCTCGACGCCTTCAAGAAGGAGACTGGGATCACGGTCGTCTACGATACCTTCGACCAGATGGAGACGGTCGAGACCAAGCTGCTCGCCGGCAAGACCGGCTATGACCTGATCGTGGTCACCGCCTCCTTCCTGCCGCGACACATCCCGCTCGGCCTCTATGCGCCGATCGACCCCGCCAAGGTGCCCAATTTGAAGAACGCCTGGCCCGAAATTCAGGGGCGGCTGGCCAAATACGACCCCGGCAACAGGCACGCCGTGAACTACATGTGGGGCACGACCGGGATCGGCTACAATGTCGCCAAGATCAGGGAACGGCTCGGCACTGATGCGGTGATCGACAGCTGGAAGATCCTGTTCGATCCCGAGCATCTCAAGAAGCTCTCGAACTGCGGCGTGCATGTGCTGGACGCGGTCGAGGAGATGTTTCCCGCCGCGTTGCGCTATCTCGGCCTCAACCCGGATTCCAAGGCCGAAGCGGACCTGAACAAGGCCGGCGAGCTCTTGCGCAAGATCCGCCCGCACATCCAGAAGTTCCACTCTTCCGAGTACATCAACGCGCTCGCCAACGGCGATATCTGCCTCGCCGTCGGCTATTCCGGCGACGTCCTCCAAGCCAAGAAGCGCGCGGAAGAGGCCAAGAACAAGGTCGAGATCGCCTATTCCATCCCCAAGGAAGGCGCGCTGATGTGGTTCGATTCCTTCGTGATTCCGAAGGATGCGACCAATCCGGACGCCGCGCTCGCCTTCGTCGATTTCGTCAACCGCCCCGCGATGGCGGCGAAGAACTCCGACTTCATCCAGTATGCGAATGGCAACATCGCTTCCAAGCCGCTGCTCTCGGCGGCCGTGCGCGACAATCCCGGCATCTATCCGCCGGATGCGGTCATGGCGCGGCTCTACACGATCACGCCTTACGACCAGAAGTCGCAGCGGCTGGTGAACCGGCTCTGGACCCGGGTGAAGACAGGCAAGTGACGGCGCGGGCGTGAACGTGCAGAAGGGGCGCGGCGCGGCCGCCATGCGCAAGGCATCGCCCGGCAGCGTGCGCCGCGCCTTCCAGCCCTGGAACGACCCCGCCGCGCAGCCGCTCGTCGAATTCCGCGGGGTGACCAAGCGCTTCGGCGGCGTCACCGCCGTCGCGGATGTTTCGCTGTCTCTCTACCCGCGCGAGTTCTTCGCCCTGCTCGGCCCGTCCGGCTGCGGCAAGACCACGCTGATGCGGATGCTGGCGGGCTTCGAGACGCCGGACGAAGGGCAAATCCTGCTCGACGGCGTCGAGATCACCACCGTCCCGCCGCATCTGCGGCCGGTCAACATGATGTTCCAGTCCTATGCGCTGTTCCCCCATCTCAGCGTCGCCGACAACATCGGCTACGGCCTGAAGCGCGAGGGGCTGCCGCGGGTCGAGATCGACCGGCGCGTGGCTGAGATGCTGGCGCTGGTCAAGCTGGACGGGCTGGGCAAGCGTCGCCCAGACCAGTTGTCGGGCGGGCAGCGCCAGCGTGTCGCGCTCGCCCGCGCGCTCGCCAAGCGCCCGAAGCTCCTGCTGCTCGACGAGCCGATGGCGGCGCTCGACCGCAAGCTGCGCGAGGCCACCCAGTTCGAGCTGATGGACATCCAGAGCGAGCTCGGGACCGCCTTCATGGTCGTCACCCACGACCAGGACGAGGCCATGACGATGGCCGACCGCATGGCCGTGATGGACCATGGCCGGCTCGTCCAGATCGGCCCGCCCGACGTGATTTATGAGGCGCCGGTCAACCGCCACGTCGCGGAATTCGTCGGCGACATCAACATCATCGAGGGCCGCGTCGAAGCGATCGACGGCGATCTCGTCAGCGTGACGACGCCGCTGGCGGGGCGCGTCGAGCTCAACGAGGAGGCGCCGGCCCTGTCGCCGGGCGCGCCGGTCCTCGTCGGGCTGCGGCCGGAGAAGATCGTGCTGAGCCATGACGAGCCGGCCCAGGGCTCCAACAAGGTCCGCGGCGAGATCTGGGATATCGGCTATCTCGGCGACATGACCATGGTTCAGGTCATGGTCGGCGGTGACGACGGCCAGCTCCTGAAGGTCTCCCTGACAAACCGCTCGCGCCGGATCGAGCGCCCCTTCGCCTGGGAGGATACGGTCTGGCTGAGCTGGGATGTCGAGGCCGGGCTGGTGTTGAAGCCGTGAGCGGGCCGGTCTCGCCCGTGAAGGCACCCGCCCGCCTCATCGTGGCCGTGCCCTATCTCTGGCTGGGGCTCTTCTTTCTCGCGCCCTTCGCCATGGTGCTGCGCATCGCGCTGTCGGATGCTGCGACGGCACTGCCGCCCTATGCCCCGCATTTCGAGGGCTTCGCGGCCCTGCGCGACTTCCTGGCGGGGCTCGATCTCGAAAATTTCGGGCTGATCTGGGTGGATCCGCTCTACTGGCAGAGCTATCTCCTCTCGCTGCGCATCGCGGCGCTGACCACGCTGATCGCGCTCGCGATCGGCTATCCGCTGGCCTATGCGATGGCGAGCGCCCCGGCGCGCTGGCGCGCCATCCTGCTCGTGCTGGTGATCCTGCCGTTCTGGACCTCCTTCCTGATCCGCGTCTATGCCTGGATCGGCATCCTGCGGCCCGAGGGGCTGCTCGACATGGCACTGGCGGCGCTCGGCCTGAGCGATCAGCCGCTGCGCCTGCTGAACACCGAGACCGCGGTCCTGATCGGCATGGTCTATTCCTACCTGCCCTTCATGGTGCTGCCGCTCTATGCGACGCTGGAGAAGCTCGATCGCAGCCTGCTGGAGGCCGCCGCCGATCTCGGCGCGACGCCGCTCAGGGCCTTCCTGACGGTGACCTTGCCGCTCTCGCTGCCGGGCATCCTCGCCGGCTCGGCACTGGTCTTCATCCCTGCCATCGGCGAGTTCGTCATTCCCGATCTCCTCGGCGGGCCGGACACGACAATGATCGGCAAGGTTTTGTGGACGGAGTTCTTCTCCAACCGCGACTGGCCGCTGGCCTCGGCGGTGGCGGTCGTGCTGCTGGTGGTGCTGGTCCTGCCGCTGGCGCTGCTGCAGCGCGCGCGTGTGCGGGCAGGCGAGGGGGGAGGCGCGGCATGACCCGGCTCGGCCCCGGCCTCATCCTCGCCCTCGTTGCAGGCTTTGCCTTTCTCTATCTGCCGATCCTGGCGCTGATCGCCTATTCCTTCAACGCCTCGCGGCTCGTCACGGTCTGGGGCGGGTTCTCGACGCATTGGTACGGGACGCTGCTCTCCAACGAGGCGCTCTTGTCGGCCGCCTGGCTCAGCCTGCGCCTCGCCTTCGTCTCGGCCACGCTCGCCACCGCGCTGGGGACGCTCGCGGCGCTGGCGCTGGCACGGCAGGGCCGCTTCCGCGGGCGCCTGCTCTTCACCGGCATGGCGCTGGCGCCGCTGGTGATGCCGGAGGTGATCACCGGCCTCTCCCTGTTGCTGCTCTTCGTGGCGGCGGATGTGGAGCGCGGCTTCTGGACGGTGACGATCGCCCACGCGACCTTCGGCCTCGGCTTCGCCTGCATCGTCGTGCAGGCGCGCCTCGTCGGTTTCGACCGCTCGCTCGAGGAGGCCGCGCGCGATCTCGGTGCCACGCCGCTGGTGACCTTCTGGACGGTGACCTTACCCTTGATCGCGCCTGCAGTGGCGGCGGCCTGGCTGCTCGCCTTCACCCTGTCGCTGGACGACCTCGTGATCGCGAGCTTCACCACCGGGCCGGGCGCCACGACCCTGCCGATGAGGCTCTATTCGGCGGTCCGGCTCGGCGTCTCGCCCGAGATCAACGCCGCCTGCACCATCCTGATCGGCTTCGTCGCCACAGTCGTGATCGCGGCCTCGCTGCTGCTGAAGCGGCGCCAGGCTCTGGCGGGCTGACGACCACGACCTGGCTGCCTCGGACACGGATTCGGCTAAACGGCGGGTGAACGGCGGCCTCAAACGCCGTTCAGACGCGATCCGCCATGGTCATTGTCAAGGCGAGGGGATGGCCCAAGCCTGCAATAGGACAAGGATCATGGCCCGCAGATTCGTCGTTACCGCGCTGGCCGGGCTCGCTCTCGGCGCTGCCGTGTTCACTGCGGGCAGCATCGCGGCGCCCGCCTCGGCCGAGGCCTTCGGAGGCCGCTACGAGGAGGGTTGGGGTCCGCCCCGGCATGGCTGGCGGCCGCCGCCGCCCGTCTTCCACGGCTACTGGGGCCGGCGCCGCTGGCAGCATCCCGATGCCTACGGCTTCCGCCCACCGCCACCCCGCTACGGCTACGGCTATGGTCACGGCTGGCGCTAGTGTCGCGCGGCGACATTCGTGATCATGGGACAGGCGCGGCCCGCCGGCCGCGCCTGTCCGCTATTCGGCGGCCGTGCGCTGGACATAGCCCAGCCGGTCGTTGAGGTCCTCGAGCAGCTTCTCGGCCGCATCGGCGATGACCGTGCCGGGCGGGAAGATCGCCGAGGCCCCCGCTTCGATCAGCGCATCGAAATCCTGCGGCGGGATCACACCGCCGACGACGATCATGATGTCGGGCCGCCCGGCCTTGGCGAGCGCCGCCTTGAGCTCGGGCACGAGCGTCAGATGGCCGGCCGCCAGCGACGACACGCCGATGATGTGGACGTCGTTCTCGACGCCCTGCCGGGCCGCCTCGTCGGGCGTCGCGAAGAGCGGGCCGATGTCGACGTCGAAGCCGAGATCGGCGAAGGCCGAGGCGATGACCTTCTGGCCGCGGTCATGCCCGTCCTGCCCCATCTTGGCGACGAGGATGCGCGGGCGGCGGCCATCGGCCTCCTCGAAAGCCTGCGTCATCATCTGCACGCGCGTGACCGCAGGGTTCATCGTGCCGACCTCCCGCTTGTAGACGCCCGAGATCGACTTGATCTCGGCCCGGTGCCGCCCGAACACCTGCTCCATCGCCATGGAAATCTCGCCGACCGTCGCCTTGGCGCGGGCCGCTTTCACCGCGAGGTCGAGCAGATTGGCCTGGCCCTTCGCCCCCTCGGTTAGGGCGGCGAGCGCGGCCTTGACCTCGGCCTCGTTGCGCTCCGCCTTGAGGCGCTTCAGCTTCTCGAGCTGCTGCGCGCGCACCGAGGCGTTGTCGACCTTGAGCACGTCGATCGAGGCTTCGTTCTCCGGCTTGAAGCAGTTCACGCCGATGATCGCCTGCAGCCCGCCATCGATGCGCGCCTGCGTCTTGGCGGCAGCCTCCTCGATGCGCAGCTTCGGGATGCCGGCCTCGATCGCCTTGGCCATGCCGCCGAGCGCCTCGACTTCCCTGATATGACCCCACGCCTTCGTCGCGAGTTCGGCCGTCAGCCGCTCGACATAATAGGAGCCGCCCCAGGGATCGATGATCCGGGTCGTGCCGCTCTCCTGCTGCAGCAGGATCTGCGTGTTGCGGGCGATGCGGGCGGAAAAGTCCGTCGGCAGTGCCAAGGCCTCGTCGAGCGCGTTGGTGTGCAGCGACTGGGTATGGCCTTGCGTTGCCGCCATCGCCTCGATCATCGTGCGCGGCACGTTGTTGAAGACGTCCTGCGCCGTCAGCGACCATCCGGACGTCTGGCAATGGGTGCGCAGCGGCAGCGACTTCTCGCTCTGCGCGCCGAAATCCTTGACGAGCTTGGCCCAGATCAGCCGGCCGGCGCGCAGCTTGGCGACCTCCATGAAGAAGTTCATGCCGATCGCCCAGAAGAAGGACAGGCGCGGAGCGAAGGCATCGACCCCTAAGCCCGCTCGCTGGCCGGCGCGAATGTATTCGACGCCGTCGGCGAGCGTATAGGCGAGCTCGAGGTCCTGCGTCGCCCCGGCCTCCTGCATGTGATAGCCGGAAATCGAGATCGAGTTGAACTTCGGCATGTTCTCCGAAGTGTAGGCGAAGATGTCGCCGATGATCCGCATCGAGGGGCCGGGCGGGTAGATATAGGTGTTGCGGACCATGAACTCCTTGAGGATGTCGTTC
Source organism: Allobosea sp. (assembly GCF_030694325.1). GTDB lineage: Bacteria > Pseudomonadota > Alphaproteobacteria > Rhizobiales > Beijerinckiaceae > Allobosea. The sequence continues at coordinate 13,449 of NZ_JAUXYO010000041.1, forward strand.
TGGATGGTCCCCGAGAGCTTGGCGGCCGGCACGCCCTGTTCTTCGGCCGCGACGATGTAGAGCGCCAGCACCGGCAGCACTGCGCCGTTCATCGTCATCGAGACGCTCATCTGGTCGAGCGGGATGCCGGAGAACAGGGTTCGCATGTCGTAGATCGAATCGATCGCAACGCCGGCCATGCCGACATCGCCGCCGACGCGCGGATGGTCCGAATCATAGCCGCGATGCGTCGCCAGATCGAAGGCGACCGAGAGCCCCTTCTGGCCGGCGGCGAGATTGCGCCGGTAGAAGGCGTTGGAATCCTCGGCCGTGGAGAAACCGGCATATTGCCGGATCGTCCAGGGTTGGTTGACATACATGGTTGGGTAGGGACCGCGCAGATAGGGCGCGATGCCCGGGAGCGTGTCGACGAAGGGCAGGCCGTCGCGATCCTCCGGACCGTAGGCCGGCTTGACCGGGATGCCCTCGGGCGTCAGCCAGGCCTCGCCGGCCGGCAGTGCGGCGGAGGCGGGCTCAGCGCCGTCGGCAAAGTCCAGCATCGTGAAATCCGGGATGGCTGTCATGGCTGTCTCCCGTCCTGACGATCCCACCAGTGGTGGAAATGATGCACCGGCCCGTGTCCATGGCCAACCGGAACCTCGTCGGCCGCCGCGATCGCCGCCGAGATATAGGTCTTCGCCTGGCCGACGGCTTCCGGCAGCGAGAGCCCCTTCGCCAGCCCAGAAGCGATGGCCGATGACAGGGTGCAGCCCGTGCCATGGGTGTTGCGGGTGGTGAGGCGCGGCGCTGCGAAGCGCTGGCGGCTGCCGCCCGCGAGCAGGAGCAGATCGCAGCTGCTGTCGCCGCCGCCATGCCCGCCCTTGATCAGGACATTGGCGGCGCCGAGCGCGGCCAACGCATCCGCCTGCCGCTCGACCGCGTCCTCGGTTTCCGCCTCGCTGGTGCCGAGCAGGGCGGCGGCTTCCGGCAGGTTCGGCGTGATCACCGTTGCCAGCGGGAAGAGATGGCGGTGGATGGCGGCGACGGCCTCGTTTTCCAAGAGCCGCGCGCCCGAGGCCGCGACCATCACCGGGTCGAGCACGATGTTGCGCGCCTTGTGGCGCTTCAGCCCCTCGGCCACGGTCTCGATCAGTTCGGCCGTCGCCAGCATGCCGATCTTCACCGCCGCGACATCGAGATCCTCGAAGACGGCGTCGAT
>NZ_JAUXYO010000042.1 GCF_030694325.1 Allobosea sp.
CGGGAGCGCCGAAGGCCGCGATGACGAGATCGCTCGGGCCCTCCTGCAGATGCAAGCGGTTGCCCGGCAAGCGGGCGACGCGGTGAGCGCCCATGGAGCGCCTTGCATTCTCAGCCCTCATCCTGAGGAGTGCCGCAGGCACGTCTCGAAGGATGCTCCAGAGCACGCTGGACCATCCTTCGAGACGCCGCTTCGCGGCTCCTCAGGATGAGGGCTGAAGGGATCATGGACCGAAGCCCCGCCGCAGCGGCCAGGGGTTCTCCGCCGCGCCGCCCTCGATCCGGGCCTGGCCGCCATGGGCGCGCAGGACCTCCTCGACCGGCACGATCTCCTCGGCATGGCCGCCGCAGGCGAGATAGAGCTCGCGCGGCAAGGTGAACTCGATCGGCGCGACGATGGCGGGCGTCGGGACATAGCCGAAGGCGTTCTTCGGCATGCGCAGCACATCGACCATGACGGTGATGCCACCGCCGGGCCAGACATAGACCGGTGCGCCGCCCATGGTGACGCGCGTCGTGCCACCCTGGACCGAGCGGGTGAGCAGGATCGGGTTCTCGGTGACGCCGGCGCGCAGCGAGCCGCCGGCCCCGGCGACGAAGAGCACGCTGCAGAGCGACGGCTCGCAGTTCTCGCCGATGCGCTCGACGACCTGGCGCACGGCGGCGGGCATCTCCGCCTCCACCGGCAGGAGGTTCTCGTCGAGGATGCAGTAGAGCGAGTCCTCGCCGGTGGTCGAGGTCATCAGCAGCCGCATGCCGGGCCAGGCAGTGCCCGGGTCGATCTTCTGGATGATCGAGAGCGGGTCGGTGATGTCGGTGCCGCCCCAGCCCAGCCCGGGCTGCGCGACCTGGAAATAGCGGCCGGGCGTCGATTTGCGGCCGCGGACGCGGATGCCGGCCGGCTTCATGTCGAGGACGCGGCCGGCCTGATGCTCGGTCAGCACGCCGGTGAGGTGGTCGTCGACGACGATGACCTCGTCGACATGGCCCTGCCATTGCTGCGCAAAGATGCCGATCGTGGCCGAGCCGCAGCCGACGCGCATGCGCGTCTCGGGCTTGCCGTCGACAATCGGCGCCTGGCCGGCCTGGACGACGACGCCATGGCCGCCATCGATGGTGAGCTCGACCGCCTCGCCATTGCCGAGCTTCAGCATCGTCTCGCAGGTGGTGTTGCCCTCCTTCTTGGAGCCGCCGGTGAGATGGCGCACGCCGCCGATGGAGAGCATCTGCGAGCCGTATTCGGCGGTGGTGACATGGCCGACCTGCTCGCCATTGACGCGGATCGCCGCCGTCTCCGGGCCGAGATGGCGATCGGTGTCGATCTTCACCTTGAGGCCGCAATAGGAGAAGATGCCCTCGGTCACCACGGTCACCGTATCGACGCCCTCATGCTGCGACGAGACGATGAAGGGGGCGGGCTTGTAGTCGGGATAGGTCGTGCCCGAGCCGATGCCGGTGACGAAGACGCGCTCCGCGGGCAGGATCGAGCCGTCCCAGTCCTGCGCATTCTCGGCAAAGGCGACGAGGGGCTGGCCCTCCTCTACCGCTTCCGCCAGCAGCACGACCGGGTCGGTCCGGATCAAAAGTCCGTTCTCGTTGGCATAGCGCGAGCAGGCGCCGGAGCGGCCCGGCCGGATCCGGCAGAGCACGGGGCAGGCATCGCAGCGGACGATGCCCTCATCGCCCTCGGCGACGCCGAATTTGCGCGAGCGCTCGGCGAGCACGCTCTCCGGTGTCGCCGTCGGGTTGATCTCGTTCACGAGCGACCCTCCTTGGCGCGCAGCAACTCCCAGAGCCGGTGCGGCAGCACGGGCACCTGGCGCGGCGTGACTCCGGTGGCATGGCGGATTGCGCCGAGGATCGCGGGCGCGGTCGGGACGAGCGCCGGTTCGCCGATGCCCTTGGCGCCCGACGGGCCGAGCGGCTCGGGATCCTCGACCAGGATGATGTCGATCGGCGGCACGTCGCCTACGGTCGGGATCAGGTAGTCGTGCAGGTTCTCGGTGCGGCCGGGGAGGTATTCCTCCATCAGCGCCAGCCCGATGCCCTGGGCGATGCCGCCATGGATCTGGCCTTCGACCAGCATCGGGTTGATCGCGCGGCCAACATCGTGTGCGGCGACGATGCGGTTGAGCCTGATCGTGCCGAGATCGAGATCGACATCGAGCGAGGCGATCTGCGCGGCGAAGCCATAGGTGGCGTAGGGCACGCCCTGGCCCATCGCGTCGAGCGGAACGGTCGGCGGGTCGAAGGAGCCGATCCCCTCCAGCACCGTGCCGTCGGCCTGGGCGGGCAGGGCGGCGAGGTCGATGTGCGCGACGACGCCGTTCTCCGCGACGGTGACGCTCGTCCCCTCCAGGGCCAGCCGGGCCGATGGTCCGGCATTGGTCAGGCGCAGGATTTCTGCGCGCAGTGCGGCGGCGGCCGCCTCGGCGGCCCGGCCGGAGACGAAGGTCTGGCGCGAGGCGGAGGTCTTGCCGGCGTCGAAGGTGAGCGCCGTGTCGCCGAGCACGAAATCGAAGCGGTCCACCGGAAGGCCGAGCGCGTCCGCCGCGATCTGGGTCAGGACCGTGGTCGAGCCCTGGCCGATATCGACGGCGCCGTTCCAGAAGGTGAGGCGGCCATCCCGCGACAGCGTCACGCGCATGGTCGAGGGGTTCGACATGCCGGTGTTGCCGATGCCGTACCACATGCAGCCGATGCCGACGCCGCGGCGGGTGCGGCCCTCGAGCGCGTTGAAGGCGGCGGCATCCGCCAGCAGCCGCTGCCAGTGCGGCTTCAGCGCCTCCAGGCATTCGGCGAGGCCGGCGCTGGCTTCGAGACGCTGTCCCGATGGTGTCGTGTCGCCGGCGCGGATCGCGTTGATCAGGCGGAACTCCAGCCGGTCGAGGCCGGCGGCCGCGGCGAGATCGTCGAACAGGCTCTCCTGGGCGAGCGCCGCCTGCGGCACGCCGAAGCCGCGGAAGGCGCCCGAGGGCGGGCCGTTGGTGTAAATCGCCCGCGAGAGATTGCGGACATGGGGCACCTTGTAGGGCCCGGTCGCATGAACCGGCACGCGGCCGGCGACCGTCGGCCCCCAGGAGGCATAGGCGCCGGTGTCGAAATCGCCCGCCATCGCATAGGCGACGAGGCGCCCTGCCGCATCGCAGGCGGCCTTCGCCTGGATCGAGGAGGGATGGCGCTTGGTCGAGGATATCATCGATTCGATGCGCGAGAAGATGCAGCGCACCGGCCGGTCCAGCACCCAGGCCGCGACCGCGAGCATCGGCTGCAGCGAGACGTCGAGCTTGCCGCCGAAGCCGCCGCCGCAGGGGGAGGGCAGGATGCGGACGCTCTCCAGCGGCAGACCGAGCACGCGGGCGACCTCGTCGCGGTCCATATAGGGCGCCTGCGTGCAGGCGAAGATCTCGATCGTATCGCCGATGCGCTTGGCATAGCCGGCTTCGGGCTCGATATAGGCGTGCTCGACGAAGCCGGTCTCGAAGGCGCCATGCGCGACATGGGCCGCCTGCGCGAAGCCCGCCTCGACATCGCCGCGCTCGACGCGGCCGCGCGTCAGCACGTTGTCGGGCACGAAATCATGCAGGGTGAAGGCGCCCTCGGCCAGCGCCGCGGCGCTGCCGACCATCGCCGGCAGGGGCTCCCAGGCGATCGGCATGTCGTCGATGCTCAAGCGCTCGACCGCCTCCTTCTCGCCGACCACCGCCAGCACGCATTCGCCGCGATAGCGCGTCTCGGCGATCGAGAAGACCGGCTGGTCCTTGAGGTGCGGATAGATGCCGAAGGAGTTTTCGCCCGGCACGTCCTGCGCCGTGAAGACCCGTACCAGCCCGGGCCGCGCGGCGACGAAGGCCTCGAGATCGCCCAGCGTGAAGCGCGCGCGCGGATGCGGGCAGCGGATCGCGCGCAGCCAGAGCGCATCGTCGGGAGCGCTGTCGGCGCCATAGCGCTCGGAACCGGCGACCTTGGGCGCGCCGTCGAGACGGGCGAGGCGGCTACCGATCGAAGCGCATTCCCCCCCCACGAGGGGGGAGAGGGCGCGCTGAGGTTCCGCTGGCTCATCGAAAAAGCGATGCGCGTCGCGTACCGCCTCGACGATCTTGAGATAGCCGGTGCAGCGGCAGAGCACGCCGCCGAGCGCGTCCAGCGTCTCGCGCTCGCCCGGCTGCGGGTTGCGCCGGAGCAGATCATAGGCCGCCATCAGCATGCTGGGCGTGCAGATGCCGCACTGGGCCGCGCCATGCGCCTGGAAGGCCTGCTGGAGCGCGGCGCCGATCGCGGTCTGCGCCAGCCCCTCGACGGTCAGCACATCGCGGCCGGCGATCTGGCCGACCGGGACGAGGCAGGCACAGGCCTGGGCCTCGTCGATCAGGACGGTGCAGGCGCCGCAATCGCCGGCATCGCAGCCGACCTTGGTGCCGGTGGCGCCGAGACTCGTGCGCAGAACCTCGCTGAGGCGGCTGTCGGAGGCATCGTCCAGCGCGACATCGGCGCCGTTGAGCCGGAAGGTGATGCCGTCAGTGCCATCGGCGCTGGCGGTGAGGGCGGAGCGGTCATGGATGTTCACGCAGCGACCTCCATCGGCTTGTCGGCAAGCTGGGCGAGCGCCCGGCGTACCAGCACGAGCGCCGCATCGCGGCGATAGGCGGCGCTGGCACGGACATCGTCAATCGGCGACAGCGCCGCGAGGTCTTCGGGCTGGACGAGGGCGGCGAGATCGCCCGCCGGCCGGCCGACGAGCTTCGCTTCCAGCGTGGGCAGGCGCCGCGGCGCAGCCGAACAGGCGCCGACGGCGATGCAAGCGTCCGTGACTTTGCCCGTGTCGTCGGTGGCGACGACAGCCGCGACGGAGGCGATGGAGATGACGAGATAGGCCCGCGCGCCGAGCTTGAGGAAGATCGAGCGGGCGCTCTCGGGCTGGGCAGGGACGTGGATCGCGACCAGGATCTCGTCGGGCGCCAGCGCGGTGCGGCGGTTGCCCAGCACGAAGTCCGCGAGCGGCAGGCGGCGCCGACCGCGCAGGCTCGCCAGTTCGACCTGCGCGTCGAGCGCCAGGAGCGGTGGCACGCCGTCGGCGGCCGGAGATGCGTTGCAAAGATTGCCACCGATCGTGCCGCGATTCTGGATCTGGACGCCGCCGACCTGCCGGCTGGCCTGTTTCAGGGCGTCGAAGGCGGGCGGGAGCGCCGCCTCGGCGATGGCGCTCCAGGTCGTACCAGCCCCGATGCGGGTTCCCGCCGCGTCATGCCGGACGCCCGACAGCTCCGGGACTGCGCCGAGGTCGAGCATGTCGCGGTCGAAGGGCTGGAACCAGGCGCTCCTGTGGGTGCGAACCGGGTAGACGTCGGTGCCTCCGGCCAACGGCGTCAGCGGCACGCCGCCGGCCTGCGCGCGGAGCGCCAGCGCCTCGTCCAGCGTGGTGGGCCGCAGATAGCGTGCCATGGCCAGCTCCCCTCGAATGTGACGATCCGGAACCCTCGCTGATTATTGTTAGTATACAAACAAGGTGGCGCAAGCGGATTTTGCGGGCAGGCCCTGCTCAATCGAGACGCGCGAGAAGCGCGAGAAGACGTTCCGCCTCCTCGCGGGAGAGCGGCGAGAGCGTCGCGGCCGTAATGGCGCGGGCCTTCTCGGTCAGGGCAGGCATCGCCTCCAGCCCGGCCGGGGTCAGGCGGACGCGGACGCGGCGCTGGTCGTCGGGGTCCGGCCGGCGCTCGACCAGCCCCCGTTCGGCCAGGCGCGCGATCACGCCCTTGATGGTCGCGGGGTCCATCGCGGTCATCCGCCCGAGCTGATTTTGGGAGATTTCCTCACCCGCGCCGAGCTTGGCCATGGCGGCGAACTGGGTCGGCGTCGGCCCATCCTCGCCCATGATGCGCTGGAAGATCGCGATGTGGCGCTGCTGCGCGCGCCGCATCAGGAAGCCGACCTGCTCCTCCAGCACATAGGTCTCGGCCGGCTTGCGGCTGCGTCTGGCGGCGTCGGGGGTTGGCTCGCCATCGAGCTCGGCGACTGGGGACTCGGTGCGCGTCATGGCTGTATCCTAGCCTCCTCGGCGGCGTGCCTCCGGGCGCAAGCCGGCGACCTCGCGAGGGCCTTGCCAGCGGCGGCGGGCCTCTCCATGATTGTTATTACACATTCAATCGCCGCCTGTCCCGTGGGGTGCCGGCGGGAGGGCTGCGGAGATCCAGATGGCTCACGACGTCGCGGCGGGACCCGCCAAGGGCAAGCTGGTGATCCGGAATATCGGGCTCCTGCTGTCGGGCGATCTGGCGCATCCGATCCTCGATGCCGACGCGATCGTCGCCGTCGACGGGCGCATCGCCGCGATCGGCAAGGCCGCCGATCTCGATTGCTCCGGCGCCGACAGCGTGATCGACGCGAAGGGTTCGGGCCTGTCGCCGGGGCTGATCGATTCCCATTGCCACCCGGTCTTCGGCGACTGGACGCCGCGCCAGAACCAGCTCGGCTGGATCGAGATGGGGGTGAATGGCGGCGTCACCACGCTCGTCTCGGCCGGCGAGGTGCATCTGCCGGGCCGGCCGAAGGATGCCGTCGGCGTCAAGGCGCTGGCGGTCACGGCGCAGCGCTGTTTCCAGAACTTCCGGCCCGCCGGCGCCAAGGTGATCGCGGGTGCGCCGGTCGCGGAACTCGATTTCGGCCGCGAGGTTTTCGAGGAGCTGAAGGCGCTCGGCATCCGGCATATCGGCGAGATCGGTCTCGGCACCGTCGCCAAGGGGCCTGATGCCAAGCGCGTGGCCGACTGGTGCCGCGAGATCGGGCTCGAATCGATCATGCACACCGGCGGCCCCTCCATCGCCGGTTCGCATTTCGTCAATAAGGACGACGTGCTGGAGGCCCAGCCCGACGTCGTCAGCCATATCAATGGCGGGCCGACCTCGATCGGCCATGGCGACATCCGCATCCTCTGCGAAAGGGCCAAGGGCGCGCTCGAGGTCGTCCATAACGGCAACGAGAAATCGGCGCTGGTGGCGCTCGAGGCGGCGCGCGAGGCCGGGCGGCTGGCGGATGTGCTGATCGGCACCGATGCGCCAGCCGGCTCCGGCGTCCAGCCCAACGGCATGCTGCGGATGATCACGCTGTTGTCGAGCCTCGGCGGACTGCCGGCCGAGCAGGCCTTCTGCCTCGCCACCGGCAATGTCGCGCGCCGGCGCTCGCTCGATGCCGGGCTGATCGCGGTCGGCTATCCCGCCGACTTCGTCTTCCTCGACAAGCCCCAGCATTCCTCGGGCAAGGGCCTGCTGGAGGCGGTCGCCCTCGGCGATATTCCCGGCATCGGCATGGTGGTGATCGACGGGCTGGTGCGGACCGGGCGCTCGCGCTCGACGCCGCCGTCGCACAGCGCCCCGGCCGTGGTCTGAAGGATAGTCCCATGAGCGTGCTCGTCGAGATCCGCCGCATCCAGACCACCGTCGAGGAGATCTTCCACGAATTCGGCCCCTTGCCCGGCCGGACCGAGCGCATCGCCTCCGTCTGCGTCGTGCTGACCAACCCCTATGCCGGCCGTTACGAGCCCGACATCCTGCCGACGATGGAGGCGCTCAAACCCGCGGGGCTGGAGATGGCGACGCGCTGCCTCGATGCGCTCGGCGGCGATCCCACGACCGTCGAGGGCTATGGCAAGGGTGCCGTCGTCGGCTCGGCTGGCGAGCTGGAGCATGGCGCGCTCTGGCATGTGCCGGGCGGCTACGCGATGCGCGAGATCCTCGGCAACGCCAAGGCGATCGTGCCCTCGACCAAGAAGGTCGCCGGGCCTGGCGCGCGGATCGACATCCCCGTCACCCATATCAACGCCTGCTATGTGCGCAGCCATTTCGGCGCGGTGGAGGTCGGTGTGCCGGGCTCGCCCCAGGCCGACGAGATGGTGCTCATCCTCGTCATGACCACGGGCGCGCGGATCCATGAGCGCGTCGGCGGCCTGCGCGCCGACCAGATCAGCGTCTGGGACGGGCAGCGGTGATGACTGACGTCATTCTCGGGCGGAGCGCAGCGCAGACCCGAGAATCTCTCGCGGGAGATGGTCGGCTCAAGGCCGACCATGACGTGCCTCTCGATTTCCTTCACTGACGCCGGAGCCCATCATGCCCGCGACCATCCGCAAGATCCTCACCCAGGTCGACGAAACCCTGATCGAAGGGGGGCAATCCGTCTCGCCGCCGACGCGGCGCGCCGTCTCGGTCGCCGTGATCGCCAACCCCTTCGCCGGGGGCTACCGCGACGATCTCGGGGAGCTGACCGAGATCGGCGTCGAACTGGGCGATCTCCTGACCAAGCGCTGCCTCGCGGCGCTGGGGATCGAGCCCGGCCAGGCCGAGAGCTTCGGCAAGGCGGCGATCGTCGGCGAGGGCGGCGAGCTGGAGCATGCCGCGGCGATCCTGCACCCGAAGCTGGGGACGCCGGTGCGCGCCGCGCTCGGCAAGGGCCCGGCGCTGATTCCCTCCGCCAAGAAGCGCGGCGGGCTCGGCACGCCGATCGACGTGCCGCTCGGCCACAAGGACGCGGCCTATGTGCGCTCGCATTTCGACGCCGTCGAGGTGCGCGTGACGGACGCCCCGCGCGCCGGCGAAATCCTGGTCGCGATCGCGGTCACCGATTCCGGCCGGCCGCTGCCGCGCATCGGTGGGCTGACCAAGGACCAGATCAAGGGCGAGGACGGGCTGCGGTAGCGGCCCTTCTCCACGACCTCACCGTCATCCTGGGCGGCCCAAGGCTGTCCCGGGATCCATGGAAGGGCACCGGCGGTGCCTTATGATGGATCCCGGCCTGCGCCGCTACGCGGCTTGTCCAGGATGACGATGCCTCCTCGAGAGAGGCGAGACGCTCACCCGCCGAGCGACATCGTCAGCGGCGGCTTGACCTCGGGCGGGAGCGGCGAGGTGTAGCCCTCCGCGCCCAGGCGCTTCTTGTGGTCGGCCTTGGCGGCGGCCATCAACGCCGGATCGAGCAAGACGGCGGCGCCGGTCGCCGCCATCGCCTTGGCGACATGGACCATCGCCTTGTGGGCGGCCGGCGTCTTGCCCTGGGCGACGACCTGCCAGGTGTGGAAGGGCGTGCCGATCGCCACCGTCGGCGCATGGGCCTGCACGGTCGGGACCGCCCAGCTGACATCGCCGATATCGGTCGAGCCGATCGCCGGGTTGCGCTTGGCGTCCATCGGCACGAGGAAATCGGCCAGCGGCGCGCCGGTGTCGTCCATGCCGATGGTGCGCCAGATCGAGGCGATCTCCTGCGGCTGCAGGGTTTTACGGATCTCCTGGGCGAAGGCGCGGTCGGCGTCGTCGAAATGCGGCGGGCCGAGCTCCTCCATCACGCCATGCATCGCCTGCTCCAGCGGGGTGTTGCCGAGCAGGTCGGAGACGGCGCTGACGATGCGCATCTCCATCTTGGTTTCCGTCATCAGCGCGGCGCCTTCGGCAATCTTCTTCACGCGCTGGACGAGTTCGAGCATACCGCGCAGATCGCGGGCGCGAATGGAGTAGCGGACGCGCGCATGGGCCTGGACGACGTTGGGAGCGATGCCGCCGGTGTCGAGCACGGCGTAATGCACCCGGGCGTCGCTGGGCATGTGCTCGCGCATGTAGTTGACGCCGACATTCATCAGTTCGACGGCGTCGAGCGCGCTGCGGCCGAGATGGGGCGCGGCGGCGGCGTGGGCCGTGCGGCCGGTGAAGACGAAATCGGCGCGGGTGTTGGCGAGCGCCAGCGGCGGCGCCACCTCCCACCAGCTCGACGGATGCCAGGAAATCGCGACATCGGCGTCGTCGAAGGCGCCGGCACGGACCATGAACGCCTTGGCCGCACCGCCTTCCTCGGCCGGGCAGCCATAATAGCGCACGCGGCCGGGCAGCTTGTTCTCGGCGAGCCAGTTCTTCATTGCCACGGCGGCGAGCAGCGCGGCCGAGCCCAGCAGATTGTGGCCGCAGCCATGGCCGTGGCCGCCGGTCTCGACCGGCGAATGGCTGGCGACGCCGGCCTCCTGCGACAGGCCGGGCAGTGCGTCGTATTCGCCCATGAAGGCGATGACGGGTCCGCCTTCGCCGGCCTCGCCGATCACGGAGGTCGGGATATCGGCAATGCCCTTGGTGACGCGGAAGCCTTGGTGCACGAGCTCGGCTTCATGCTCGGCGCAAGAGCGGGTTTCGGTGTAGCAGACCTCGGGCATGCCCCAGACCCGCTCGCTCAGCGCGATCAGGCGCTCCTTGTTGGCATCGACGTGGCGCCAGAGATCGTTTCGGTTGTCCATGATGGTCCTGCCTTGGTCAGGCCGGCATATGATCAATCGCGCCCCGTCCCGTCCAGCAGGCAGACGCATGGCCGGGACGATTCCAGGGCAGCTTCATGCACGGCCGGCAGGCTGCTCCATCAGCAGCAGGCGGTGGTGGGCGGCGCGGCGAGATCGCTCAGGATCGGGCAGTCGGGCCGGCCGTCGCCCTGGCAGGTCTCGGCGAGATGGCGCAGCGTGTCGGCCATGGCCTGCAACTCGGCTGCCTTGGCCTCGAGATCGCGGACATGGTCCATAGCGAGGCGCTTCACATCGGCGCTGGCGCGGCTCTTGTCGCGCCAGAGAGCCAGAAGCGCGCGCGTTTCGTCGAGCGAAAAGCCGAGATGGCGGGCGCGGCGGATGAAGCGCAGCGTGTGCAGGTCGTCGCCAGCATAGACGCGGTACTGCGCCTGCGTCCGCTGGGGGGCCTCGATCAGCCCGATGCTCTCGTAGTAGCGGATCATCTTGGCGCTGACGCCCGAATGCCGCGCCGCTTCGCCGATGTTCATGGCGTCGTTTCCTCCGCTTCCGCCGGCTGCGCCTTGGCCGGGCGCGGGGTCGGGTCGATGGCGCCGCGCAGCGCCTCGATCGGCG
>NZ_JAUXYO010000045.1 GCF_030694325.1 Allobosea sp.
GCTGATCGATGACGGGCTGCGGCGTGCCGGCCGGGGCCATGAAGCCGAGCCAGATCGTCGCCTCGTATCCCTTCAGCCCGGCCTCCGCCGCGGTCGGCACGTCGGGCAGCAGCGCCGAGCGGCTGGCGCCGGTGGTGGCGAGCGCCCTGACCTGCCCGGCCGCGATGCTCGGCGCCATGGTGGTGACGGAGTCGATCATCATCTGGACATGGCCGCCGATGACGTTGGTTCGTGCCTCGCCGCTGCCGCGATGGGGCACATGCACGATGTCGGTGCCGCTCAGCGCCTTGAAGCTCTCGCCGGCGAGATGATAGGGCGTGCCCACGCCGGACGAGGCGTAGTTGAGCTGCTTGGGCTTCGACTTGGCGAGCGCAATGAACTCCTGCAGCGTCTTCGCCTCGACCGCGGGATTGACCACGATCACCAGATCAGCCTCGTTGACCGGTGCGACCGGCACCAGATCCTTGGTGAGATTGTAGCCCTTGCTCGGGATCAGCGTCTCGTTGGCAGTGTGGGTGTTCGACATCATCAGCAGCGTGTAGCCGTCGGGAGCGGCGCGGGCAGCCTCCGTCGTGCCGATAACGGCGCCGGCACCCGGCTTGTTCTCGATGGTGAAGGGTTGCTTCAGCGCATCCTGCAGTTGCTGGCCGACGGCTCTCGCGTAGATGTCGGCCGGGCCGCCCGCGCCGAAGGGCACGATCACCCGGACGCCGCGGCTCGGATAGGACTGCGCCAGGGCGGAGGTCGCGAGTGCGGCCGACGCCATGGCGGCGAGACAGAGAAGCTTGATCCTCGACACCGTTTCCTCCTCCTGATGGGCCGCTTTGGCGCGGCTCCCTTATGGTTTGATCGTCAGCCTCACGGATGTTCAGCCGACCGGGTTTTCGAGCACGCCGATCCCGTCGATCTCGATGCGCACGAGATCGCCGGCGACGAGGAATTTCGGCGGGTTGAAGCCGATGCCGACGCCGACGGGCGTGCCGGTGGCGATGATGTCGCCCGGCTCCAGCGTGATATAGGCCGAGATCGTGCTGATCAGCGTCGGGATGTCGAAGATCAGGTCCGCCACCGTCGCGTCCTGGCGCAGCTCGCCATTGACCCAGGTGCGCAGGCGCAGAGTGCGCGGGTCGGGCACCTCATCCGCCGTCAGCACGGCCGGACCCATCGGGCAGAAGCCGTCGATGCCCTTGCCGAGCACCCATTGGCGGTGCTTGTGCTGGAGTTGGCGCGAGGTGACGTCGTTGACGATGGTGTAGCCGAAGACATGGCCGAGCGCGTCGGCGGCGGCGATGCCGCGCCCGCCCTTGCCGATGACGACCGCGAGTTCCCCCTCGTAATCGACGGATTTCGTCGGATCGAGATGGCCGGGAATGGTCTCGCCCGGGCCGATGACCGCGGAAGGCGGCTTGGTGAAGACCACCGGCGCCTCGGGCACGACATCCTTGGTGCTGGCGTCGAAGCCGCTCTGGGCGAACTCCTTGGCATGCTCGTGATAGTTCTTGCCGACGCAGAAGACATTGCGGGCCGGGCGCGGGAAAGGTGCATGCAGCGTGACATCCGCAAGAGGCAGCGTCGGTGCCGCCTCGGCCATGCCGGCCAGCCGGGCCGCCGCATCCGCTCCGAGGGCGCAGCAGGCCGCCATCGTCGCGGGAGCGCCTTCGAGCCCGGACAGATCGGCGATGCGGTCGCCCTGGATAACCCCGAGGCGGCCCTGGGCGGCCGGCTCGTGGCCCTGCGTGAAGATGGCGAGTTTCATGAAGACGGCCCGATGCTGGCGCCCGTGCGGCGCGATGCCCCAGAGCTAGAGCAGGCCGCGGCAAGCTGTCAACCAATCAGACAGAATGACCTCATTTTCACCGTATTGGTCAACCAATATGGTGCTCAGCGCCCCAGCAGATTGCCGCGCACGCGTTCGAGATGGCCGAGCAGCGCGGCCTCGGCGGCACCGGCATCCCGCGCCTTCAGCGCCACGACGATGGCGTGATGCTCGCGGCGATAATGGTCGCGGCGCTCGACGCTGAGGCTGCGGCGCTTGAGTTCACCCCAGGCGGTGAGATCGCGGGCGCGCGTGATCATCGCATAGAGCTCGATGACGAGGCGGTTATGCGTCGACCGGGCGATCGCCTCATGAAGGGCGGCATCCCAATGCTCGAAGGCCTCGAAGTCCTCGGCCGCGTCGCCTTGCTGGATGCACTCGTCGAAGCGCGCGAAATCGTCCTGATCGGCGTTGATCGCGGCGAGCTCGGCTAGGCGGGGCTCGACCAGCAGGCGCGCCTCCATGATTTCGGCCGGGCTGGCCGAGGGCGGCGTCGGCTCTGCGGGCGGCGGCTCGCTCGCGGCCGCGCGGACATAGGTCCCGCTGCCGATGATCCTCGTGACGGCGCCGCCGCACTCCAGCACGGCGAGCGCATCCCGGACGGCCGATCGCGGCACCGCGAGCTGTTCCGACAGGGCCCGCTCGGTCGGCAGCTTGCTCCGTGCCCCATAGACGCCCGCGCGGATCCCATCGGTGATGAAATCGCGAACCCGCTGGGCGTGTCCCGTCGTCGTGCTCATCGTGCTCTCATCGCGTGCGCCAAACCTGATCATGGCCGTGATTTGGTTTACCAATTTTCGCGCCGCTGGCAAGACGCTGCCATTGGCGCAGCCGCCTCGCCGCGATTCCAGCCGGATCAGCCGCTGCGCGAAGCCTCGCTCGTCCCGCTAAAAAGCAGACCCAGCGCAATATACGCGGTCTTGGCAGCGTCCGGCGCTATGTTACCGTGTGTTCAGAGCGGATCCAAAAGCCGCCACCGGCTTCGCCGTCGGAACCTTCGGCGCGGCCAGCACGCAGGGAGGACTACGATGCGCAAGACGCTTGCGGCCGCTGTCGCGGCCTGTTTCGTCGCGGCTGTACCGGCCGCGCATGCCCAGGAAAAACTCAAGATCGGTGTGATGGCGACGCTGTCGGGCGCTTTGACGTCCGGCGGTGAAGACGGCGTCCGCGGCGTCCAGATCGCGGCCAAGGAACTCGGCAACAAGATGGCCGGGCGCGAGTTCGAGTTCATCATCACGGCGACCGACGCCAGCCCGGATTCCGCGCTCCGCGCGGCCCGCAAGCTGGTCGAGCAGGACAAGGTGCAGCTCATCATCGGGCCGCTCTCCGGCTCCGAAGGCATCGCCATGCGCGACTACAGCAAGACGGTGCCGAACCTCGTCATGGTCAACGGCTCGTCGGGAGCGCTCGAGACGACCTTCGTCAATCCCTCGCCGAATTTCTTCCGCTTCAACAGCGACGGCGCGATGTGGATGGCCGGCCTCGGCGAGTACGTGCTGAAGGACAAGGGCTTCAAGAAGATCTCGGTGATCGCGGAGGACTACTCCTTCCCCTACACACAGGTCTTCGGCTTCGCGATCGGCTATTGCCGCGCCGGGGGCGAGATCGTCCAGCGCCAGTGGGTGCCGCTCGGCACCAAGGATTTCGGCTCGGTGATCGCCAACATCCCCGATGATGTCGACGCCGTCTTCCTCGGGCTGGGCGGCGGCGACGCGGTCAACTTCCTGAACCAGTACAGCCAGACCGGCGGCAAGGCGAAGTTCATCGGCGGCTCGATCATGGTCGATCAGACCGTGCTCTCGTCGAAGGGCGCCGCCAAGCGCCTGCTGGTCGGCACGCCCTCCTCCGGCGGCGTCGCCGACGCCTGGGACGATCCGCGCTGGAAGGCTTGGGTGAAGACGTATCAGGAGGCTTTCCCGGCCGACAAGCGCTTCGCCAGCCCCTCGCTCTTCGCGACCAACTACTACAACGCCGTGATGGCGCTCTCGATCGCGATGGACAAGGTGAAGGGTGATCTCTCGGACGGCGGCGCCAAGCTGCGCGCCGAGTTGGCCAAGGTCGAGCTGAATGCGCCCAACGGCAAGATCCGGCTCGACGACAACCGTCAGGCGATCGCCACGACCTTCATCACCGAGGTCGCCGAGCTGCCGAATGGCGACCTGACCAACAAGTTCGTGCGCGCCGTGCCGGACGTGACGCAGACGCTGGGTCTCTCGCTGGAGGCGTTCAAGGCGATCGGCCTGCCGTCCCGCACCAATCCGGAATGCAAGAAATAGCGCGCCCGAGCGCTCGATGGAGGGGACCCGCATCGTGCGTGCCCCCTCCGCTTCCGTCACGTACCGACTCCCGGCGCCTGCGAGCGGATCTCGCGGTGCCAAGGCGGTGGCTTGCCTGACGAGGCCCAGCTTCCTGCGTCGGACCTACTTTCGCGAGGCATCATGAGTCGCGCAGTTGCGGTCTGCCACGGCCCCTTCGGCCGCGTCGCGATCTACGATCTCGACCGCCCGCTGGTGCTGCACGCCCACCGCGAGGCCCATCTGATCTTCTTCCTCGAAGGATCGCGCGGCCTCGTGACCGTGAATGGCCGCACCACCCTGGTCGACCCCTTCATGGGGGTGGCGATCAACCCCTGGGAGCCGCACAACTTCCAGCCGCTGCGGCCCGGCGCGCTCGGCCTCTTCCTCGTCGTCTATCTGAAGCCCGAATGGCTGGCGGCCCAGACCATGACGCCGCCCGGCGCGCTGGCCTTCCCCGCCTCCGAACTCGTGGTCACCCGCGAACTCGCCGCCTGGCGCGACGAGGCGGTCGAGATGCTGCTGTCGGCTCATCGCGATCTCAACCTCGCGCCCGTGCTGATGGCCTTGGCCCAGGCGTCGAGCGAGCCGATCGGCCAGGACCTCGCCTCCGCCCTGCTGCACGTCGCCCCGGGAAGCATGCTCGACCGGCGGGTGGCGCGGGCGCAGCGGCTGATCGAGGCCCATCCCGCCCATGAAGGCGCGCTCGCCCGCGTCGCCCGGGAGGCAGGACTGTCGCGAGCGCATTTCTTCAAGCTCTTCCGCGAACAGGTCGGCGTGACCCCGACCGTCTTCGCCAACACGGTCCGGCTCGACGCCGCCCTCGATCGCCTCGTGCTCTCGGGCGATCCGGTGACGCGGATCAGCCAGACGCTCGGCTTCTCCTGCCAGAGCGTCTTCACACGCTTCTTCACCGCCCATATGGGCATGGCGCCGCGTGATTATCGCCGCGTGCTGCGCCGTATCGGCCAGGGACCGCAGCTGTCCGGCCCGTCGCTGCGGACCTGCCATGTCTGATTTCGTTGCGCGCCGCCCGATCTGGTCGCTGATCATCCTGCTGGCGCTCGCCATCCTGGCCTGGCTCGTCTTCTCGATCTGGACGCCCGGGATGGAGGCGATGTTCGGGCGCAAGCGCGTCTTCCTCAGCGCGCTGTTCAACGGCATCACGCTGGGGGCGCTGTATTTCCTGGTCGCGAGCGGGTTCACGCTGATCTTCGGGCTGATGCGCAACGTCAACCTCGCGCATGGCTCGCTTTATCTGTTCGGCGGTTATGTCGGCTACAGCGTCGGCGAATGGTCGGGCTCCTGGCTGGTGGCCCTGCTCGCGGCGTTCCTCCTCGTCGCGATCGTCGGCATCCTGATGCAGCTGCTGCTGTTCCGCTGGATGGAGGGCCAGGATCTCCGCCAGACGCTCGTCACCATCGGGCTCTCGATCATCTTCGCCGACCTGCTGTTGTGGAGCTATGGCGGCGATACCTTCCAGGTCACGGCGCCGGAGTGGCTGTCGGGCCCTGTCACCCTGCCCTTCGCCGTGGCTTTGCGCAGCAATGGCGAGGCGGTGATGATGACCTATCCGCTGGTGCGCATCGCCATCTTGATCGGGGCGATCATCGTCGGCGTGCTGATGTGGCTGGCGCTCAACCGCACGCGGGTCGGCATGCTGGTGCGCGCCGGGGTGGACGACCGCGACATGCTGTCGGCGACGGGCGTGCGCGTGCAGCTCGTCTTCGTCATGGTCTTCGCCTTCGGGGCCGGGCTCGCCGGCCTCGCCGGCGTCGTCGGCGGCACCTTCCAGTCGCTGCAGCCGGGCGAGGATACGCGCATCCTGCTGTCCTCGCTCGTCGTCGTCATCGTCGGCGGCATGGGTTCGATCCCGGGCGCTGCGGTCGGGGCGCTGATCGTCGGCCTCGCCGAGCAGTTCGGCTCGGTCTACATGCCGACCTATGCGGTGATGCTGACCTTCCTGATCATGGTCGCGGTCCTGGCAGTCAGGCCCGAAGGCCTGGCGGCGAGGCGCTGACCATGGCTATCGCCGATCTCGAGCTGGAGCAGCGTGCCCGCCCCCAGGAGGGTTTCGGGGACTGGGTCGCGCGGCGGGGGACCGCCTTCTGGGTCGTCGCCGCCCTGCTGCTGGTCATGCCCGCCATCGCAAGCCCGTTCTGGCTCGTACAGATCATCGCCTATGCGATGATCCTGGGCATGATCGCGCTGAGCCTGATGTTCCTGGCCGGCTATGGCGGCATCGTCAGCCTGATCCAGATGACGGTGGCGGGCTTTGCCGGCTATCTGGTGGCGATCCTCGGCGGCAGCGCGATCACCCAGATCAGCCTGAACTGGCCGTGGTGGACGGCGGTGCCCGTCGCGATGCTGGTCGCGACGCTGTTCGGCACGCTGAGCGGGGCGCTCTCTGTTCGGACCGAGGGCATCTACACGATCATGATCACGCTCGCGATCGCCTCGGCCTTCTACTACCTGACGCTGCAGAACTACACGATCTTCAACGGTTTCAGCGGCTTCAACGGCATCCTGCCGCCGGTCTTCCTCGGGATAGACTGGGGGCAGAGCCTGCCCTTCTACTATTTGACGCTGGCCTGTGCGGCGCTGGCCTATGGCGCGGTGATCTACGTCTCGCGGGCCCCCTTCGGACTCGCCTTGCAGGGCACGCGCGACAACCCCCGCCGCATGGCGGCGCTCGGCTTCGACGTCGTCGCGCATCGCATCGCCGCCTATACCTTCGCCTCGCTGATCGCCGCCTCGGCCGGCGTGCTGCTGGTCTGGTACCAGCGTCAGATCTCGCCCGGCACGGCCGGCGTCGGGCCCGTCGTCGACATGCTGATCATCGCTGTCGTCGGGGGCCTGAGCCGCCCGATCGGCCCCTTCATCGGCGCGCTCGTCTATGTGCTGCTGCGCACCTTCGCGCTCGACGTGCTCGAGGGTGTCGGCCTCGACGGGCGGCGCTACCAGCTGCTGATCGGGCTCGGTTTCCTCGTGATCGTGCTGTTCTCGCCCGACGGGCTGATCGGCATCTTCCAACGCTTGCGCGAGCGCTATCGCCGCGGCCGCGACGCCCGCGACAGCCAGATGGGCACAGGCGGAGGCACGCCATGAGCGCCGTCGTCTCCCGCGAGCGGCTGACGGCAGCGGGCTCCGCCAATGCGCTGGAACTGCGCGGCGTCTCGCGGCTGTTCGGCGCGCTGGCGGCTCTGACCGACATCACGCTCTCGGTGAAGCCCGGCGAGCGGCGGGCGGTGCTGGGCTCGAACGGAGCCGGCAAGACGACGCTGTTCAACTGCGTGACGGGCGATTTCGCGCCGAGTTCGGGCGTGATCCGCTTCTTCGGCGAAGACGTCACCGCCTTTCCGCCGCAGGAGCGCATCCGACGGGGCCTGCGCCGGACCTACCAGATCTCATCGCTCTTCACCGGGCTTTCGGTGCTCGACAACGTCTATCTCGCCTGCCGGGGCGTCTCGCGGAACCGCTTCTCGCTGCTGCGCCCGCGCCGGGACGACGCACTGGTCCAGGCAGCTGAAACCCTGGTCGAGGCGGTGCATCTCTCCGCCGTCAAGGACAGGCTGGTCGGCGAACTCGCCTATGGCCAGCAGCGCCAGCTCGAGATCGCGCTCGCCTTGTCGGGCGCGCCGCGCTTCATTCTGTTCGACGAGCCGGCGGCGGGGCTGTCGCCGACCGAGCGGCGCGACCTCGTCCACATCCTGACCTCGCTGCCGAGCCATATCGGCTACATCATCATCGAGCACGACATGGATGTGGCGCTGCGCGTCGTCGAGAGCGTGACGATGATGCACAACGGCCGCATCTTCAAGGAGGGCGCGCCGCAGGAGATCGAGAGCGACCCGGAAGTCCAGGAGCTCTATCTCGGCGGCGGACATGTCGGAGGCGGGCATGGCTGAGCGCCTCAAGGCCCCGCCCGGCGTCGGCGTGCCGATCCTCCAGATCGCCGGCCTCAACGTGTTCTATGGGCGCTCCCATGCGCTGCAGGGCGTCGACCTCACCCTCCAGAGCGGCGTGCTCTCGGTGGTCGGCCGCAACGGCATGGGCAAGACGACCATGTGCAAGGCGATCATGGGGCTGGTGCCGGTCAGCTCCGGCTCGATCCGCTTCTTCGGCGAGGAGATCGCGGGGCGCAGCCCGGCCGAGATCGCGCGGCTCGGCATCGGCTATGTGCCGCAGGGGCGTCGGCTCTGGCGCTCGCTCACGGTCGACGAGCATCTGCGGCTGATGCAGCGCTCCAAGCGCGGGGCCTGGACGCCGGAACGGATCTACGAGGCCTTCCCGCGGCTGGCGGAGCGCCGCAACAATGGCGGCGCGCAGCTTTCGGGCGGCGAACAGCAGATGCTGGCGATCAGCCGGGCGCTGCTGATGAATCCGCGCCTGCTGATCATGGACGAGCCGACGGAGGGGCTCGCGCCGGTCATCGTCGCCCATGTCGAGGAGATGCTGGTGCGTCTCGCCGATCAGGGCGACGTGGCCATCCTCGTCATCGAACAGAATATCGGCGTCGCGACCGAAATGTCGGACCCGGTCGCCATCATGGTCAATGGCCGGATCAACCGCATCATCGCCTCCGCGACGCTGGCCGGCGACCGCGACCTGCAGCAGCGCCTGCTGGGCGTCGGCCGGCACAGCCACGACGAAACCGATGGCGCACCCGAACCCGCGGAGACGTCGGAGAGCGGGACGGTCCCTGCCCCGCCGAGCGGTCCGATGCGGGTCTACAACGCCAATCCGGTCATGCCGACGCGCTGGTCGCAGCCCGTCCCGGCGGCGCGGATCGAGGCGCAGGCGCGAACGATCTCGCGCCCGACGCTGGCGACGCGCGACGGCGCCCGGGTCGCGGACGGCCGGCGCCATGCGCCCTCGGGCAGCGGCGAGCCGCATGTCGTCGTCGTCGGCACGCTCGACACCAAGGGTGAAGAGCTGCGCTTCATCCGCGATCTCGTCCAGGCCGACGGCGTGCGTGCGCGGCTCGTCGACATCTCGACCTCGGGCCGCAGCGCCGGGGGCGACGTCACCCCGCAGGAGATCGCGCTCGCCCATCCGCGGGGCTCGACCGGCATCGCGTCCGGCGACCGCGGGGCGGCCGTGGCGGCGATGACGGAGGCGTTCAAGGCCTGGCTGCCGCGCCAGCAGGGCGTTCTCGGCGTGATCTCGGCCGGCGGCTCGGGGGCGACCGCGATGGTGACGCCCGCGATGCAGGCCCTGCCGATCGGCCTGCCGAAGCTGATGATCTCGACCATGGCTTCGGGCGATGTCGCTGCTTATGTCGGCGCCGCCGACATCACCATGATGCCTGCCGTCACCGATGTGCAGGGGATCAACCGGGTCTCGCGGCTGGTGCTCGGAAACGGGGCGCGGGCAATGGCCGCCATGGCCAAAGCGCGGCTGGCGGAGCTGACCAGGCCCGCGACGACGCGGCGCACCGAGCCCGAAAAGCCGCTCGTCGGGCTCACCATGTTCGGTGTGACGACGCCTTGCGTGCAGCAGGTCTCGCGGCTGCTGGAGGCCGACTGGGAGCCGCTCGTCTTCCATGCCACCGGCACGGGCGGGCGGGCGCTGGAGAAGCTGGTCGATTCCGGGCTGGTCGGCGCCATCATCGACGTTTCGACCACCGAGATCTGCGACATGATGATGGGCGGCTTCCTGCCGGCGACGGAGGACCGCTTCGGCGCGATCATCCGCACGCGCATCCCCAATGTCGGTTCCGTCGGCGCGCTCGACATGGTCAATTTCTTCGCGCCGGAGACGGTGCCGGAGCGCTATCGCGGCCGCAATCTCTACCCGCACAACCCGCAGATCACGCTGATGCGAACGACGGCGGACGAGAATGCGCGGATGGGGCGGTGGATCGGCGAGCGGCTGAACCTGATGGAGGGGCCGGTGCGCTTCCTCCTGCCCGAGCGCGGCGTGTCGGCGCTCGATGCGCCCGGCCAGCCGTTCCATGACCCCGCTGCCGACGCCGCCCTGTTCCAGGCGCTGGAGCAGACCGTGCGGCAGACGCCGACGCGGCGGCTGATCCGCTGTCCCCATCACATCAACGACCCGGCCTTCGCGGCCGCCCTCGTGCAGCAGTTCCGCACGCTGCATGCCGGGCGCCGGCGCGAGCGGGCCAATGGAGGCCGGGCATGAGCACCTCTGCAACCGTTCCGTCATTGCGAGCGCAGCGAAGCCAGCCAGGGGCGGCAGCGCTCGACGTCCCCCTGGATGGCTTCGCTGCGCTCGCAATGACGGCGAGACAATCGCGCCGCTTCATCGATGGGGAACCGAGCGCATGACGTTCGACAAGAAGAGCCTGCTGAAGCGCTTCCGGACGATGGTGAAGGCGGGCGAGCCGATCGTCGGCGGCGGCGCGGGCACCGGGCTTTCCGCAAAATGCGAGGAGGCCGGCGGGATCGACCTCATCGTCATCTACAATTCCGGCCGCTACCGCATGGCCGGCCGCGGCTCGCTGTCGGGCATGATGCCCTATGGCGACGCCAATGCGATCGTCATGGAGATGGCGGCGGAGGTGCTGCCCGTGGTGAAGGCCACCCCGGTGATCGCCGGTGTCTGCGGCACCGATCCGTTCCGCCGGATGGACGTCTTCCTCGACGAGGTCGCGCGGATCGGCTTCGCCGGCGTGCAGAACTTCCCGACCGTCGGGCTGATCGACGGCGTCTTCCGCAAGAACCTCGAAGAGACCGGCATGGGCTACGGCCTCGAGGTCGAGATGATCCGTCTCGCCAACGCCAAAGGCCTGCTGACGACGCCTTACGTCTTCTGCGAGGCGGATGCGCGCGCCATGGCCGAGGCCGGAGCCGACATCATCGTCTGCCATCTCGGGTTGACCATGGGCGGCGCGATCGGCGCCGAGACGGCGCTCAAGCTCGCCGACTGCCCGGCGCTGGTCGATGCCTGGGCCGCCGCCGCGCTCGCGGTCAAGAAGGACGCGCTCATCCTCGTGCATGGCGGCCCGGTCGCCGAGCCGGCGGATGCCGACTTCATCATGAAGCACACGCAGCACTGCCACGGCTTCTACGGGGCGTCCTCGATGGAGCGCCTGCCGGTCGAGGTCGCGATCCGCGACCAGACGCGGGCCTTCAAGCGCATAGGGCGGGCGGGTGGAGCCAGCAAGGCGAAGGCGACAAAGCCGGCGCGCAAGACCGGCAAGGCAGCAAAGCCATGAGAAGGCGGCCACCACTCTCAGCCCTCATCCTGAGGAGCCGCGAAGCGGCGTGTCGAAGGACGATCCAGGAGGCTCCGGAGATAGCTGGACCATCCTTCGAGACGCGCTCCTGCGGAGCGCTCCTCAGGATGAGGGCTCAGGGGCAGGCGCCGGCCGAGCGTGACACCGACGGGAGGATGAGGACATGACGGGACAGCTGATCGGATCGCTGATCCTCTGGCTGATCGTGGCGGTGATCGTCATCGCCATTGTCGTCTATCTGGTGAACTGGCTGTATCGGCGCTCGTCGAAGGAGGTCTCCTTCGTCCGTACCGGCCTGTTCGGCGAGCGGGTGGTGATCAATGGCGGCGCCTTCGTGCTGCCGATCATCCATGACGTCACGCCCGTCAACATGAACGTGCTGCAGCTCGCGGTGACGCGCGCCAGCAACGATGCGCTGATCACGCGCGACCGGATGCGCGTCGACATCGACGCGGAATTCTATGTCCGCGTGAAGCCGGAGCGGGATTCCGTCTCCATCGCCGCCGCGACGCTGGGCCGCCGCACGCTCCAGCCCGACCAGCTCCACGCGCTTCTCTCCGGCAAGTTCATCTCGGCGCTGCGCACCGTCGCCTCCGAAATGACGATGGAGGAGATGCATGAGCAGCGCGGGATGTATGTCCAGCGCGTCAAGGAAGCGGCCGCCGAAGCGCTCGATCAGAACGGCCTGCTGCTGGAGTCGGTCGCGCTCACCGACCTCGACCAGACCGACCTGCAGTATTTCAACCCGTCGAACCGCTTCGACGCCGCCGGCCTGACGCGGATCATCGAGGAGATCGAGGACAAGCGGAAGCTGCGCAACGACATCGAGCAGGACTCGATGATCCGCATCCGCACCCGCAATCTCGAGGCGGAGCGCCAGGCGCTCGACATCGAGCGCGACAGCGAGGCGGCGCGGCTCGAACAGCAGCGCGAGATCGAGATCAAGCGCGCCGTGCAGCGCGCCGAGGTGGCGCGCGAGCGCGCCGCGCGCGACACCGAAGCCGAGCAGGCGCAGATCCTCGCCCGCGAGGAGATCGAGAAGTCGCGCATCTCCAACGAGCGCGCGATCAGCGAGGCGCGCATCGCCTCCGAACGCGACATCCGCCAGCAGGAGATCGCGCGCACGCAGGCCGTGGAAGAGGCCGAGATCGCCTCGCGCGAGCTGATCGAGAAGGCCCGCATCGCCAATGAGCAGGCGATCAGCGCGGCGCGAATCGCCTCCGAGCGCGACATCCGCCAGAAGGAAATCGAGCGCGCGCAGACGCTCGAAGCCGCCGAGATCGCGGCGCGGGAGGCGACCGAGAAGGCGCGCATCCTGCAGGAAACCGCGATCAGCGCCGAGCGCATCATCCGTGAGCAGGAGATCCGCAACCGCGAGATCGAACGCACCCGCATGCTCGACCAGGAGGACATCGCCGCGCGGGAGGCGGTCGACACCGCCCGCATCGGCCAGGAGGAGCGCGTCCGCGCCCTCGGCATCGCCCGCAACCGCGCCCTCGACGAGGCCGAGATCGCCGCCCGAGAGGCGGTCGAGAAGGCCCGCATCGCCCAGGAGAACGTGCTGACGGCCGAGCGCATCGCGCTCGATCAGCGCAAGCGCCTGCTGGAGATCGAGCAGACCGAAACGATCGAGGCGGCCGAGATCGCGGCGCGCGAGAGCGTCGAGAAGGCGCGCATCAGCCAGGAGCGGACGGTCGCCAGCGAGCGCATCCGCCGCGACGAAGAGGTCCGCAATCTCGAGATCGCCCGCAACCAGGCGATCGATACCGCCGAGATCGCCGCCCGAGAGGCAACGGAAGCCGCGCGCATCGCCCAGGAGAAGGTCGTCGCCGCCGAACGGATCGCGGCGGAACTCGCCACGAAGGAGCTGGAGATCCGCCGCAACGCCGATCTCGACTCAGCCGAGCTGAAGCGCCGCGACACCGTCGAGCGCCAGCGCATCGCCACCGAACTCAAACTGGACGAGGAGCGCATCGACGCGGTCAAGTCGCGCGAGATGCTGCAGATCGCCCAGAAGAAGGCGGTCGAGGTCGCGGAAGAAGATCGCGCCATCGTGCTCGCCGCCAAGCGGGTCGAGCGCACCGACGCCGACAGCGCGCTGCGCCAGGCCGAGATCGCCGCGAAGCAGCAGGTCGAGTCCGTCGACATCGTCCGCGAGCAGGCGCTCGAGGCCGCCCGGATCGAGCGCCGGCGTGCGCTGGAGCAGCTCGAGATCGCCCGGACGCAGGCGCTGCAGGAAGCGCAGATCGCCTCCAACGAGGAGGTCGAGCGGGCGCGCATCTCGTCGGACCGCGGGCTCGACGAAGCCCGTGTCGGGCGCCAGCGCGAGCTGCGCAAGCTGGAGATCGCCCGCGAGCGCGATGTCGAGGCGGCCGCCATGGACAAGGCGATCGCGCTCTACACCAAGTCCCTGGAGGAATCCGCCGCCCAGGCCAATGCCGAGAGCGCCCGCGCCAAGGCTGTCGAGGCCGAGGAACAGGTCAAGACCATCCGAGAGAGCGAAGGCGCCAAGCGTCGCAAGACGGTCGAGGTGTTGCTCGCCGAGAAGGCGGCGGAGGAATCCAACATCGCCGCCGCGGCCGACAAGGTGCGCCGCACCGTCGAGGCCGAGGCCCAGAAGCTGCTCTACGAGGCCGAGAACGTGCTCAGCGACGGCGCCCGCTACGGGCTGTTCCGGCGCCGCCTGCTCGACAAGATCGAGGGCATTGTGCGCGAGAGCGTCAAGCCGATGGAGAAGATCGAGGGCATCCGCATCCTCCATGTCGACGGGCTCGCCGGGATCGGTGGCAGTGGCGGCGGGGTCGGCGGTGCCGCCCGCTCGCCGACCGACGAGGTCATCGAGTCGGCGCTGCGCTACCGCGTCCAGGCGCCGATGATCGACCAGGTGCTGAAGGAGATCGGCATCGAGGGCGGCAACCTCGCCAAGATGGGCGGGCTGATGCGCGAGGCTTCCGACATGCAGCGCGTCGCCAAGGATGCCCAGCCGGCGAAGCCGAAGGGCAGCGGCGATACGAAGGCCGGTGGTGAGGGCCCTGCCCCCGAAGCCGGCCCCGGCAAGACCTCCTGAGGCTTAAAGCTCATGGCCCGCGTCTACGTCTCCAGCGTCATCTCCGCCCCCGCCGCCAAGGTCTGGGCCCGCGTGCGCGATTTCAACGGCCTGCCGAACTGGCATCCGCGCATCGCCGAAAGCCGGATCGAAAACGGCGAGCCCGCCGACAAGGTCGGCTGCATCCGCGCCTTCTCGCTGCGCAGCGGCGATCGCCTGCGCGAGCAGCTGCTGGGTCTCTCCGACTACGACATGTTCTGCACCTATTCGATCCTGGATTCGCCGATGCCGCTGACGAACTACGTCGCGACGCTGCGGCTGACGCCGATCACCGACCAGGAGCGCACCTTCATCGAATGGTCGGCCGATTTCGACTGCGCGCCGGAGCGCGAGGCGGAACTGGTCGAGGGCATCGGCACCAACGTCTTCCAGGGCGGATTCGACGCCCTCAAGCGCGCATTCGGGGGATGAGGCATGCCTCACGTCGTCCGCAGCACGATCATCGACGCGCCCGTCGACCTGCTCTGGTCGGTGCTGCGCGACTTCAACGGCCATGACCGCTGGCACCCGATCGTCGCGAGGAGCGAGATCGAGCGCGGCCACCCGTCCGACAGGATCGGCTGCGTGCGCCGGTTCTGGCTGCAGGACGGTAGTGAATTGCGCGAGCAGCTCCTCACGCTCTCGGACCTCGAAATGACCTTCAGCTACTGCCTGCTGGACACGCCGATCCCGCTCTTCAACTACGTCGCCCATGTCCGGCTTTTACCGGTGACCGACGGCAACCGCGCCTTCTGGCACTGGGAGAGCCGCTTCACCACGCCGCGAGGCCGCGAGGCGGAACTGGCGCGCATCGTCGGCGACGAGGTCTACACCAACGGCATCGAGGCGGTTCGCCGCCTGCCGGAACTCGCGCGGGAGGCGGTCTGACATGCTGGCTGTGAGAAGCTGCGCGACGCTGTCAGAAGCCGCCAGCATCCTGTCCGGAGACCGGCAGGCGGTGCTGGTCGGCGGCGGCACGCTGGTGATGCGCGACGTCAATGAGGGCCGGCTGACCGAGGGCACGCTGCTGCGCGTCACCGATCCGGCCTTCCGGCGGATCGAGGCCCATGGGGCCCGCATCGAGCTCGGCGGCGGAGTCACGATGGGTCAGATCCTGGCCAGCCGCGAGCTCGCCTTCCTGCACGCTCCAGCGCGTGCGATCGGCGGCCCCGCCGTGCGCAACATGGCGAGCGTCGGCGGCAATCTCTTCGCACCCACGCCTTACGGCGATTTCACCGTGGCGCTGCTCGCGCTCGATGCGCAGGTCGTGGTGCAGTCCGGCTTCGGCAGCGGGCGGGCAACGCCGCTGGAGGAGTTCCTGGCGGCCCGAGAACGGATGGGGTCGGCGCTGGTCGGCGCGATCCAGTTTTCGCGACCGCCCAATCCGGCCGATTTCCACTTCCGCAAGATCAGCCGGATCAAGCCGAAGGGGATTTCGGTGCTGTCGATCGCAGCGCATCTTCCGCTGGCCGGCGGGCGGGTGAGCCAGGCGCGGGTGGCTTATGGCGCGATGGCGCCGATGCCGGTCCGCGCGCGCGGCGTCGAGCGGGTGCTGGACGGCAAGGCGCTCGATGCCGCGGCCATCGCCGCGGCGAAACAGGCGGCGCTCGAAGGCTGCCGTCCCGCGACCGATGCGATCGCCAGCGAATGGTATCGCCGCGAGGTGCTGCCCGTTCATCTCGGCCGGCTGCTTGCCGGCGAGCCCCGCTGAGGAGCGCGCCATGGCCAAGATTCCCGTCCAGTTTCGCCTCAACGGCACCGACCGCGCTGCCTTCGTCGATGCGCCGGAGACGCTGCTCAACACGCTGCGCCGGAGCCTGGGCGACTTCGCCCCGAAATATGGCTGCGGCCAGGGCGCCTGCGGCGTCTGCACCGTGCTGATCGACGGCGAGCCGTATCTCTCCTGCCTGACCCTCTCAGTGGCCTGCGAGGGCCGGCAGGTCGAGACGGCCTCGGGCATGGCCGATGGACCCGATCTGCACCCTTTGCAGGCGCAGTTCATGGAGCATTTCGCCGCGCAGTGCGGGTTCTGCACGCCGGGCATGCTGACCGCGGGGCGCGCGCTGCTCGACCGGAACCCCAACCCCACCCGCGACGAGGTGATCGAGGCGATCAGCGGCAACATCTGTCGCTGCACCGGCTACGAGCCCATCGTCGCCGCAATCCTCGCCGCCGCCGGCCCTCAAAGCGTGAGACGGGCATGACGATGACACCTCAGGTCTCATGCGCGCCGTCATCCCGGCCAAGCCGCCCCCGGGTCCTGCCTTCGGCAGGCCCGAGGACAGGCTCCACGGCGCAGAGCCGGGATCCATGCCTGAGCCGTTCCGGAATGGATCCCGGGTCTTCGCTTCGCTGCGCCCGGGATGACGGCGCGGTTGGGGCGAACGGACCAAGGAGAACCCGGCTATGCTAGAACTCCGCAAGGACCTCTTCGCCGATGAGCGCGACGACAACCTCAACGTCGTCGGCAAAGGCATCCAGCGTCAGGATATGCCCGGCCACGTCACCGGGCTGACGCGTTATTTCGACGACCATGCGTTCGACGGCATGCTGCATCTCAAGGTGGTGCGCAGCCCCCATGCCAGCGCCCGCATCCGCTCGATCGACGTCGCGGCCGCAGCGCGCGCGCCGGGCGTCAAGCGCGTGCTGCGCGCCGCCGACGTGCCGGTGAACAAGAATACGCTGCTCAGCCTGATCAATTTCGGCAAGGACGACGAGCCCTCGCTGGCGGTCGACAAGGTCCACTATGTGGGCGAGCCGGTCGTCGCGATCATTGCCGAAAGCGAGGCGCAGGCGCTGGCCGCCAAGGCGCTGGTGCGCATCGACTATGAACCGATGCCGGCCGTCTTCGATGTCGAGGAGGCGCTGAAGCCCGGCGCGCCGGTCGTCAACGAGACCTATCCGGCGAATTATTTCGAATACCACGAGCGCTTCGACCACCAGAAGCTGCGCTTCGGCGATGTCGAGCGCGCCTTCGGCTCGGCCGACATGGTGCTGGAGCACCGCTACCAGATGTCGCCGATCGAGCATGCGCCGACCGAGACCAACGGCTCGATCGCCGCACCCGAGCAGAACGGCCGCTTCGTCGTCCATTCCTGCGCGCAGGGGCTGTTCTTCGCGCTCGGCACGACGGCGAAGATCGTCGCGGTCGAGTCCAACCGCCTGCATTTCATCGGCGGCACGGTCGGCGGCGGCTTCGGCGGCAAGGTCGACTCGCTGACCGAGCCGCTGGCCGTGCTGGGCGCGATGGTGACGGGGCGGCCCGTCCGCTTCGTGCTCGATCGCGAGGAGGAGATGCTCTACGGCTCGCCGCGCGGAGCCGAGCGCATCTACATCAAGGACGGGCTGATGCGCGACGGGCGCATCGTCGCCCGCCAGATCCGCAGCTATTTCGACGCCGGCGCCTATACGCGGCTGTCGAGCTACGCCGCGATCAAGTGCACCGCGCATCTGCCGGGACCGTACTGGATCCCCAACGTCGCCTCCGACGTCCATGTCGCCTACACCAATCGCTGCCCCTCGACCGCCATGCGCGGCTTCGGCATTACGGCGGTGGATTTCGCGCTGGAGGTCCAGATGGACCGGCTCGCCGAAGCGGCCGCCATGGACCCGATGGAGTTCCGGATCCTCAACGCCTATCGCGACGGGGATATGAAGCCGCATCGGCGCAAGGCCTCGAACACGGCGCTGATCGAATGCGTCCAGGTCGCAGCCGGGAAGGCGAACTGGCCGATCTCGGAGCAGGGCAAGCGGCAATCCTCGCTGACAGGCGGCGGCGACGGCGAGCGGGGGCAGATTCCGGCGACCGTGCTCGATGCGCGCGGCCAGATCGGACGGCCCGACACACGGCAATCCGGCCCGACACAGACCCTGCCGGCCGGCACCTCGCGCATCGCGCCGAGCAAGCAGCCGGTGATGGAGGGCGCCCGCGATGGCCGCGCAACGCCGACGCAGGTGCCGCGCTACGAGGCGGCCCGGCCGACGGCGCAGCCGCTGGCACCTGCGGCGTATGCTCCGCCGCCCTCGCCCTACCAGCCGGTGGCGGGCCAACAGCCCCCGCCCTATCAGCCGCCCCCGGCGCCGCCCTCGCCCGCCCCGTCGACTCCGACCCAGACCCAGCATGGCGCGGTGCGCTTCTCATCCGTCTTCGGCACGAGGAGGCGCTGACATGGCCCGTCACGAAGGTCGCGGCATGGCGTCGGTGAACTACCCGATCGGGATGAATCTCGGGGGTGATCCGAGCCAGGCGCTGATCCATTCAAACCCCGACGGCAAGTTCACCGTCGCGCTCTCGGCGATCGATCTCGGCCAGGGCATGAAGCAGGTCTCGCGGCAGATCGCGGCGGAGACGCTCGGCGTGCCGGTCGAGGACGTCTATGTCGACACCGCCGACAGCGACACCGGCCCCCATGACATGGGCTCGTTTGCCTCGCGCGGCACGCATCGCATGGGCAACGCCATCATCGTCGCGGCGCGCGAGGCGCGCGGCGTGCTGCTGGAGGCTGCGGCCGAGGAGCTCGAGGTCGATGCCGGCGACCTCGTCACCGATGGGCGCGGCAACATCCATGTCCGCGGTGCGCCCTCGCGCTCGATCACGGTCAAGGCCACCGCCCAGGCGGCGCAGTTCAAGCAGGGCAAGACCATTGCCGGGCGCGGCATCTTCCTGATCCCGCTTTCGGCCGTCGATGCCGAGACCGGCGAGATGAACCCCAACACCGCCTTCGCTCATGCCTGCCTCGTGGCCGATGTCGCGGTGGACGACGAGACCGGCGAGGTCGAGGTGCTCCGAATGACCAGCGCCTATGAGCTCGGCCGGGTGATCAATCCGCGCATGGTCGAGCAGCAACTCGTTGGCGGGGCCTGGATGGGCATGAGCCACGCGCTCTACGAAACGCCCGAGCCCTATTACCCAGACCCGGCCCACGGCCCGCGCGACTTCAACGAGTATCTGATGCCGGGGCCGGGCGAGATCGCGCCCTATCATGTCACGGTGCTGGAGCGCCCGGCGCCGGACGGACCCTATGGCGGCAAAGGGCCCGGCGAGATGTGCGCCAATCCGGTCCTGCCGGCGATTGCCAACGCCGTCTACAACGCGGTCGGCGTGCGCGTCGACGAGCTGCCGATCACGCCCGAGAAGATTCTGCGCGGTCTCAAGGCCAATGGCGGGGTCAAGCCCGGCCCGCGCCGCGGCGGCCCCGTGAACTGGCGGTGATCGCATGGCGCTGCGCACCACCGTCGCCGGAATCTCGAGCCCCGAGGACCTCGCGCAGGCCCTCACGGGCGCGATGTATCTCGCCGATGACGGCATCGCTACCGCCGGCTATCTTTCGCTCGCGCTCGGCAAGCCGCTGCTGCTCGAGGGCGCGCCCGGCGTCGGCAAGACCGAGGCCGCCAAGGCGATCGCCGGGATCCTCGGGCGCCAGCTGATCCGGCTGCAATGCTTCGAGGGCATCGACGCGTCAGCCGCGCTCTACGAGTGGAACTATCCGCGCCAGATGTTGGCCATCAGGCAAGCCCGCGAAGGGGAAACGCTCGACATCTATCGCGACGATTTCCTGATCGAGCGGCCGATGCTGACGGCGCTGCGGCGGCCAGAGTCGACCGTGCTGCTGATCGACGAAATCGACCGCTCGGACCATGAATTCGAGGCCTTCCTGCTCGAATTCCTGTCCGATTTCTCGATCTCGATCCCCGAGCGCGGCACCCTGCGCGCCGCCGAGCGGCCGGTCGTGGTGCTGACATCCAACCGCACCCGCGAGC
This sequence comes from Allobosea sp., assembly GCF_030694325.1. Lineage (GTDB taxonomy): Bacteria > Pseudomonadota > Alphaproteobacteria > Rhizobiales > Beijerinckiaceae > Allobosea. The sequence continues at coordinate 20,157 of NZ_JAUXYO010000045.1, forward strand.
TGCACGAGGCGCTGCGGCGCCGCTGCGTCTATCACTACATCCCCTATCCGGAGCCCGAGCGGGAGGCGCAGATCATCATGCTGCGTTCTTCCGCCGTCGCGGAGGGCACGGCGCGCGCCGTCGTGCACGCTATCGGGCTCCTGCGGCAGGAGCCGCTGGCCAAGCCACCGGGCGTAGCGGAAGCCGTCGACTGGGCGGAGGCCGCGACCGCTCTCGCCCAGGCCGGCGCGCCCTGGCCGGAGGCGTTCCGCCGGTCGCTAGGCGCTGCGATCAAGGACGAGGAGGATTTCGTCCACCTACGCCCCCGCCTGCCGCTGATCATTCCGGGGCTGGCGGCATGAGGCGGCTCGTCCAACCCTCAGTCCTCATCCTGAGGAGCGCCGCAGGCGCGTCTCGAAGGATGGTCCAGGAGGTTCCAGCGTCCGCTGGAGCATCCTTCGAGACGCCGCTGGCGCGGCTCCTCAGGATGAGGGCGGAGTGTGAGCCGGAGGGTTGGCCATGATCGCCCCCCTCCCCGCCGCCGCGCGCCTGTTCGTCGCCTTCCCGACGCTGATGCGTGGGCATGGCTTCTCGGTCGCGCCCGAGCAGACGACGAGCTTCTTGATGGCGGTCGAGCTGCTGGGTCCGCGCAGCATCGAGCACATCCGCAAGGCTGCGGTGGCGACGCTCGCGCCCCATCCCGAACAGCGCGAGCTGTTCGATGCGCTGTTCGACCTGCACTTCCTCGGTGCCATCGCAGAGCCCGGCGACGAGGATTTCGCGCCCGACGAGGAGATGGCGGTGCAGGAGGATTCCGGCTCGCGCGAGATCCTGGTCGGCGAAGAGGTCAACGAGACCGGACAGGCCGCGACCGGGGCGGAAGCGCTGTCCGTTCGCGCCCTGCAACCGCTGGACGAGAGCGAGACCCTGCGGCGCTTCGCCCGGGCGCTGCCGGCCGCCCTGCCCCGCCGCCGCGGCTATCGCCATCGCGGCGCGAGGCGCGGGCCCAGCGTCGATCTCGCCCGCAGCCTGCGCGCCGCGATCCGCCATGACGGCGAGGTGATGAGCCTGAAGAAGCTCAGGCGTGTGACGCGGCCGCGCCCCATCCTGCTGATGATCGACGTCTCCGGCTCGATGAAGCAGCGCAGCGATGCCAATCTCGCCCTCGCGCATGCGATCGTGCAGGCGACGCCGCGGGTCGAGGTCTTCACCTTCGGCACACGGCTGACGCGGGTGACGCGCGCGCTGCGCCGCAAGCGCCGCGAACAGGCGCTGGCCGAGGCGTCGGGGCTCGTCGCCGACTGGGATGGCGGCACCCGGATCGGTGACGCACTGCAGGCCTTCCTCGCCGTGCCGCGCTTCGCCTCCTATGCGCGCGGCGCGGTCGTCGTGGTGCTGTCGGACGGGCTGGAGCGCGGCGATCCGGCGGCGCTGGTCTCGGCGGTCGCAAGGCTGGCCGCCCGGGCCCACCGTCTCGACTGGCTGACGCCGCTCGCCGCCGAACCCGGCTACCGACCCGAAACCGAGGCGCTGCGGCTGATCGCGCCGCAACTCGCCAGCCTCGGCAACGGCGCCAGCACGGCGCGGATCTGCCGGCACATCCTTTCGCTCGGAGGCTCGACCGCGGCATGAAACCCATCGTCGATTCGCATTTCCATATCTGGCGCCAGGCCGACCTGCCCTGGCTCGTCGGCCCGATGCAGCCGCGCATCTTCGGCCCCTATGAGCCGATCCGGCGCGACTATCCGGTTTCCGAGTACCTCGCGGATTGCCGCCCCTGCGGCGTGACCGAGGCCGTCTATGTCCAGGCCAACTGGGCTCCGGCGCGCCATCTCAACGAGGTCGCCTTCGTCTCGCAGGCCTCCGACGAATCCGGCTTCCCGATCGCCATCGTCGCCTATGCCGACATGCTGGCTGAGGACGTCCGGCCGCAGCTCGACGCGTTGGCTCAGAACCCGCGGGTGCGCGGCGTGCGGATGCAGTTGCACTGGCATGATAACCCACTCTATCGCTTCGCCAGCGGCCCAGATCTCTGTCGCGACGCCAGGCTGCAGGCCAATGTCGCGCGGCTGGCGGATTACGGCTTCAGCTTCGACCTGCAGGTCTTCGCCCCGCAGATGGACGGGGCGGCCGAACTCGCATTCAACTGCCCGAAGGTGACCTTCGTGCTGCAGCATGCCGGGATGCTGGAGGACCTCTCGCCGGACGGCGTCGAGCAGTGGCGCGACGGCATGCGGGCGCTTGCCGGCCAGCCCAACATCGTCAGCAAGCTCTCTGGACTCGGCACCTTTCTGCGCCGCAACGACCCGCAGCACATCGCCTTCATCGTGACGGAAACGCTCGCGCTGTTCGGCGCGGAGCGCTGCCTGTTCGGCTCCAATTTTCCGATCGAGAAGCTCTGGACCTCCTATCCCGAGCTGATCGACGCCCATCGCGCCGCCGTGCCGGACGGCGCGGCGGCCTCTGTTTTCAGCCAAACCGCGCGGCGGGTCTACCGCCTCGCCCAGCCCTGACGGGAGAGACTCCATGGCGCTCGAAATCAAGATCCTCGACTATGGCGACATCGAGCTGGAATCGAGCTTCCTCGTGCTCGGCCGCGATTGCGGCCGCACCCGCCGCGTCCCGACCTACGGCTTCCTGATCCTCGGCGGCCCCTGGCCGGTCGTCGTCGACACCGGCTACCGCCACAACCAGATCATGGAGACGCTGGGGATGCGCGGTCTCCAGTTCCACGAGAACATGATCGAGAACCAGCTCGCCAAATACGGCGTCCGGATGGGCGATGTGCGCTACGTGATGCACACCCATCTCCATATCGACCATGCCGGGAAGGACGAGCTCTTCCCGATGAACACGACGGTGATCGTCAACCGGCGCGAGCTGGAATATTCGGTTTCCGGCCTGATGCATCCGCAGTATCCGGCGCCCGACATCAAGCACCTGATCGACCGGCTGCATACGCGCGACGCGCTGCGCTTCGAGGATCTGGAGCTGTCGGGGATGATCGAGCTGTTCCCCGGCTGTTATCTGGAAGCCGCCGGCGCCCATACCGAGGGCTCGATGAACGTGCATGTCGACACGGTCGAGGGTCGCGCCATCATCTGCGGCGACGTGATCTACGATTTCAACGACCAGATCGTGACGCCCTTCCACGAGATCAGCGCCAACGAACCGCGCACCACCGGCAATCACGGCGTCTCCAAGCGCGAGGAAAAGGCCGCGATCAAGAAGCTGCTCTCGGTTGGCAAGTTCCTGCTGCCGGTCCACGACAAGCCGGCCAAGATCGCCCACGGCCAGGTCGTCGGCCGCATGGACATGGCGGTTCCCGGCCCGGTCGTGCAGTCGCTGCCGCCGCGCAACTGGTTTGCGGCTTAAGGGCCTGCCGCCATGACAACACACGTCGCCGTCCGCCCCGCCTTCGCCGACCTCGTCGATCTCTGGGCGCCGGTGCGCCAGCTCGGCACCGGCTTCGAATTCTGCGAAGGTCCGATCTGGCATCCGCGCGAGCAGCATCTGCTGTTCTCCGACATGCCGGGGGATGTGCGCCGACGCTGGGACGCATCCGGCGTGCGCGAGGTCCGGCGGCCGGCGAACAAATGCAACGGCATGACCTATGACGCGGACCTCGACCTGATCGTCTGCGAGCACGCGACCTCGTCGCTGATCCGCGAGCGGCCGGATGGCCGACGCGAGGTGCTGGCCTCGCATTTCGAGGGGCAGGAGCTCAACAGCCCCAACGATGTCGTGGTGAAGTCGGACGGGGCGATCTATTTCTCCGACCCCTGGTATGGCCGGATGCCGGTTTTCGGCGTCGAGCGGCCGCGGCAGCTGGGTTTCCAGGGCGTCTACCGGATACCTCCGGGTCGGGGCGAGCCGCAGCTCCTGGTCGACCGCTATCTCTTCGACCAGCCCAACGGACTGTGCTTCTGCCCGACCGAGGACCGGCTTTTCGTCAACGACACCGTGCAGCACAATATCCGCGTCTTTCCGATCCTGCCCGACGGGCGGCTCGGACCGGGCCGTGTCTTCGCCTCCGGCATCGTCTCGGCGAGCGAGCCCGGCGTGCCCGACGGCATGAAATGCGATGCGCAGGGCAATCTCTGGGTCTGCGGCCCCGGCGGCGTCTGGGTCTACACGATCAGGGGCGAGCTGATCGGCAAGCTGCGCGTGCCGGAACTCGTCGGCAACCTCACCTGGGGCGGGCCGGACTGGCGCACGCTGTTCCTGACCGCGACGCACTCGCTCTATGCCGTCGAGACCAAGGTCGGCCCGCAGATGGAGCCGTACATGAAGGCTGGCGGCCAGGCCGGTCGCACTGCCCAAAGCGGCTCTTCGCCGCCGCCTGTCTCGGGCGTCACGCCGGCCGCAACGATCGCCGCCAGCGGCGCGAAGAAGGCCGCATCAGGCTACCGGCTCGATCCGGCGCGCTGCGCGCTGATCATTCAGGACATGCAGAACGACGTCGTGATGGAGGGCGGCGCCTTCGCCTCGTCGGGCTCGCCGGAGCATTGCAAGCAGCAGAACGCGATCGCCAACGCGTCGAAGCTCGCGCAGGCGGCCCGGGCGCGCGGCATCCCGGTGATCCATGTCTGGTTTGTGGTCGAGCCGGGAGCGCCGGGCATGACCATGAATGCGCCGCTGTTCGAGGGGCTGGCCGACGCCAAAGCCCTGGTGCGCGGGACCTGGGGCTGCGCCGCCGTACCGGGCCTCGAGGCGCAGGCCGGCGACCATGTCGTCGAGAAATGCCGCATGAGCGCCTGGGAGGGAACGCGGCTGGAAACCGTGCTCAAGGCGCTCGGCCGCGACGTCGTCATCGTCACCGGAGCCTGGACCAACATGTCGATCGAGCACACGGCGCGCACCGGCGCCGACAAGGGCTACTTCATGCTCGTGCCGGAGGACGCCTGTTCGACCATGAACGCCGAATGGCACACGGCCTCGGTGAACTACGCGCTCCAGAACGTCGCGGTGGTCACCGATGTCGATGCGGTCATAGCGGCCACGACCTGACCGAGGGGCGGTCCTATTCCCCGGGGCCCGATACGACGAAACCGGGCGACCTCGGGCTGATGCGGCAGGCTTCGCGCGGCTGTATGGCGCCGGCGATGGGGCTCGGACCCGCCACATCCCGCGTGATAGGCCGGAAGCGGCCTCGTATCGCTCCGATGACTGCGCCGACCGCTGCCCTATGGTCCCCGCCGGCTTCGCTCAGATCTCCCTGTTGTCCAAGGCGCGATACAGCGGCAGCGCCAGCGGGGCGATGCGGCGGATGAGGCCACGCATCGGCTGGGCCTTCGGCTCCGACAGCGGCAGGCCGAGCGTCTGCAACGGCGCCCCTTGCGTCGCCCGCGCCAGTTCCCGCCCGAGCGAGACCGACAGCGCCACCGCCCGGCCATTGCAACCGACCCAGCCGAAGGCGTCCGGCCCCAGCCGGTGGATGCGCGGATAGCCCGGCACCTGGGGTTTCAGCACGTCGTCCGGCGTCATCCCGATATAGCCGGACCAGACATAGTCGAAGGAGACTTCGCCCAGCTGCGGCCACAGGCGCATCAACCGCTCGGCCACCGGCTTGCGCAGATTGTCGCCGCCGGCACCGGGAAACACTGCCGCGCCGCCCGTCACCAGTCGGTTGCGCGCGTCCCAGCGGGCGAAATAGAGCTCGCGATGGGTGTCGGACATGGCCTGGCGGTCGGGAATGACCGTCTTGGCGATGTTGTCGCTGATCGGCTTGGTCGCCATCTGCCAGGACAGGACGGGGACCACTTCGGCAGCGATCTCCGGAGCGAGACCGCTCTCGAATTCGTCCGTATAGGCGTTGGTCGCCAGCACCAGCGCCCGGGCCGTGACCGAGCCCCTGGCAGTCTTCACCAGCCAGCGGTCGCCCTGCCGCGTCATGCTGGCGACGGGGGAGCGGGCATAGATCACGGCGCCCAGCTTGAGCGCGACCACGGCGAGCCCCCGCGCCAGCGCGAGCGGGTTGATATGGCCGCCTGTGCGGTTCCAGAACCCTCCGAACCAGGCCTCCGAGCCCGTCATCCGCGCGGTCGCGGCCTTGTCGAGCAATTCGACCGGCGCGCCGATCGAAGACCATTCGCGCACCCGCTTCTCGGCCAGCTTGAAACGGCCCGGCGAATGCACCGGCTGGACCCAGCCCGCCTGCTCGGCTTCGGCGGGAATCTCGTATTTCCGGACGGTGTCGAACAGATATTGCGCGCTGTCGCGCAGCACAGCGTTGAAGCGCTCGCCGGCCTCGCCATGGCGCGCGACCATGGCGGAGGGATCGTGCCCCGCGAGCGTGGGAATGACCTGGCCGTTGTTGCGGCCCGAGGCGCCCCAGCCCGGCTCGGCCGCCTCGACCACCACGACCTCGACACCGGCCTCGCGCAGATGAATCGCCGTCGACAGGCCGGTGAAGCCGGCGCCGATCACCACCACATCGGCCTGAACATCGCCGTCCAGCGCGGAGAGCACCGGGCCGGCGGGCGCGGTCGCCGCCCAGAGCGAGGGCGGCCAGGTGACGGGGGCGGAGGCGGACATGGGCTGAACTTCCCGAGGCGGCGACAGGGGCGCCGAGCCGGCGCCTCGAGCCATCCTTGCCATCTCGCGGCGCGGGCGCAAGGGGCGCCTTCTCGCGTCGAGAACAAGTGGAGTTGGATTTTCTCCTGAAGCGCGGCCTGGCGAATACATTGTTCTAAAATTATCGATATATCATTCCGAGCTTGGAATATTCATCCACGTCTCGCTATGTTTGCAGCGCAGCAGGGGGCTGTCGGGACGAAGCGACCAGGCGATTGCGCCTCGACCGCGCTTCGGCTGAACTCTCGCCCCTGTCGGCTTTCGTCCAAGGGTTCCCCATGTCGCTTCAGCACATCCTCGGCCTCGACCATGTCGTGGTCACCGTCCGCGATCTCGACGCCGCTGCCGCGCAATGGCGCGCGCTCGGCTTCACCGTCTCGCCGCGCGGCACGCATTCGCCGATCCTCGGCACCGGCAACTACACGATCATGTTCGGCGAGGATTATGTCGAACTGCTCGGTATCCTGACCGAAACCGAGCAGAACAAGCCGACGCGCGACTATCTCGCCAAGCGCGAGGGCGTGGAGCGCGCCGCCTTCACCACGGATGATGCCGCCGCCGGCGCCGAGGAGTTGAAGAGCCGCGGCATCGAAGCGCTGGGACCGATCCATTTCGGCCGCCCGGTCGAACTGCCGGGAGGCGGCACGGGCGAGGCGCGCTTCAACGTCTTCCGCTGGCCGCTCGGCGAGCAGCCCGGAGGCCTGCGCATCTTCGCCTGCCAGCATCTCACCCGCGAGACGGTCTGGATCCCCGAGTTGCTGGAGCACGCCAACGGCGCACAGCGGATCATCCGTCTCGAAGTGCTGGCTGCCGATCCCTCGGCGGCCGCCGCCCATCTCGGCCGTCTGATCGACGAGCCAGCCCGCGCCGAGGGCGATGCCTGGCTGGTGCCGAGCGGCGGCAAGCGGGCCGACATCCTGTTCTACGATGCGTCAGCCTTCGCCAAGCGCTACCCGCAGGCCGTCCGTGACGGCGCTGCTCCGGAGGGCGCGGTGGCGCTGGTCGTGGCAACGACGGACATCGCCGCGGCGCAGGCCAGCCTCGGCGGAACCGCCACGGCCCATGACGGCGCGCTCAGCGTCCCGGCCAGCGCCGCCAACGGCATCGTCGTCAGCTTCCGCGCGCACTAGCCCACCGGCCGCTGCCGGGAGCGGCGCCGTTGACGCCCGCTTCCCCCGCGCCCATCGTTTCCCTTCCATGACCGCAGGACCGAGGATCTTCCCATGGACATGACCCGCCGCGCCGCGCTTCTGACCAGCGCCGCCATCGCCTCCAGCGTCGCCTTCCCGATGCGCTCGCTGTTCGCGCAGGAGACGCCGCGCAAGGGCGGGGTCTTTACCGTCCATTACGGCGCCGAGCAGCGCCAGCTGAACCCGAGCCTCCAGGCCTCGACCGGCGTCTACATCATCGGCGGCAAGATCCAGGAGCAGCTCGTCGATCTCGACGCCGCCGGCAACCCGGTCGGTGTGCTCGCCACCAGCTGGGAGGCCGCGCCCGACGGCAAGACCATCACCTTCAAGCTGCGCGACGGCGTGAAGTGGCATGACGGCCGCCCCTTCACCTCCGCGGACGTGCAGTTCACTGCGATGGAGATGTGGAAGAAGATCCTCAACTACGGGACGACGCTGCAGCTCTTCCTCACCGCCGTCGACACGCCCGACCCGCTGACGGCGGTCTTCCGCTATGAGCGGCCGATGCCGCTGAACCTGCTGCTGCGCGCCCTGCCCGATCTCGGCTACATCTCGCCGCGCCATATCTACGAGGGCAAGGGCGACATCCGCCAGAATCCGGCCAATCTCGCGCCGATCGGCACCGGCCCGTTCAAATTCGTCACCTATGAGCGCGGCCAGCACGTCATCGCCGACCGCAATGCCGACTACTGGCGCCCGAATGCGCCCCATCTCGACCGCATCGTCTGGCGGGTCGTCACCGACCGCGCCGCCGCGGCCGCCCAGATGGAGGCCGGCCAGATCCATTACAGCCCCTTCTCGGGCCTGACGATCTCGGACGCGGCCCGGCTCGGCAAGGACCCGCGCTTCATCGTCTCGACCAAGGGCAACGAGGGCAACGCCCGCACCAACACGATCGAGTTCAACTTCCGCCGCAAGGAGCTGGCCGACATCCGGGTGCGCCGCGCCATCGCGCATGCGCTCGACATCCCCTTCTTCATCGAGAATTTCCTCGGCGACTTCGCCAAGCGCGGCACGGGCCCGGTGCCCTCGGTCTCGACGGATTTCTACCCGGCCGACAACGGCCCGCAGTACCCCTTCGACAAGAAGCGCGCCGCAGCCCTGCTCGACGAGGCCGGCTTCAAGGCCGGCGCCGGCGGCACCCGCTTCTCCTTACGCCTGCTGCCGGCGCCTTGGGGCGAGGACATCACCCTGTTTGCCACCTTCATCCAGCAGTCGCTGGCCGATGTCGGCATCCGGGTCGAGGTCGTCAGGACCGATGGCGGTGGCTACCTGAAGCAGGTCTATGACGACCATGCCTTCGACCTCGCCACCGGCTGGCACCAGTACCGCAACGACCCGGCCGTCTCGACCACGGTCTGGTACCGCTCGGGCCAGCCCAAGGGTGCGCCCTGGACCAACCAGTGGGGTTGGGCCAACCCGCAGATGGACAAGATCATCGACGACGCGGCCACCGAGGTCGACGTCGCCAAGCGCAAGGCGCTCTATGGCGACTTCGTCCGCCTGGCCAACACCGAGATCCCGATCTGGACGCCGATCGAGCAGATCTTCCTGACCGCGATCAGCGCAAAGGCGCGCAACCACTCCAATACTCCGCGATGGGGCTCGAGCTCCTGGCACGATCTGTGGTTGGCAGAGTGAGAACCACGCCGTCATCCCGGGCTTGACCCGGGATCCATCGAAGGCCTCCGGAGCTCTACGATGGATCCCGGATCGGCGCGGCTCCGCCGCTTGTCCGGGATGACTCAGTGTTTCTGCGACAAATCGGAAAGCTGTAGGCTCCGCGAAATGAACTTCACGCCATGCGTATCCTGACCCTTGCGGGGCGGCGTCTGGCCGCCTCGATCCCGACGCTGCTGCTGATCCTGATCGGGGTCTTCGTACTGCTGCAATTCGCGCCGGGCGACACGGTCGATGCGCTGATGGCGCAGATGGGCGGCGGCGATGCCGAGACCGCCAAGCAGCTGCGCCAGTATTACGGGCTCGACGTCTCGGCCTGGGCGCAACTCGGCAACTATCTCTGGCGGCTGGTGCGGCTCGATCTCGGCTTCTCCGCGATCTACGGCAAGCCCGTCGCGACCGTCATCGCCGAGCGCCTGCCGGCGACGATCCTGCTGATGACGGCGTCGCTCTCGCTCGCCTTCTTCTTCGGGCTGATCTTCGGCGTCATCGCCGCGCGCGGCGTCAACCGCTGGCCCGACACGCTGATCTCGACGCTCGGCCTCGTGTTCTACGCCATGCCGACCTTCTGGTTCGGGCTCATGGCGATCGTCGTGTTCGCGATCTACCTGCAATGGCTGCCCGCCGGCGGCTTCGAGGATATCACGGTGGGTCTGACGGGCTTTGCGCGCACGCTCGACATCGCCCGCCATCTCGTGCTGCCGACGCTGACGCTCGGCCTGTTCTACATGGCGATCTACCTGCGCATCATGCGCGGCTCGATGCTGGAGGTGCTGACGCTCGATTTCGTCCGCACGGCGCGCGCCAAGGGCATGGACGAAACGCGCGTCGTCGTACGCCATGTCCTGCGCAACGCGCTCCTGCCGATGGTGACGCTGATCGGCCTGCAGGCCGGCACGATGCTCGGTGGCTCGGTCGTCGTCGAGAGCGTGTTCTCGCTGCCGGGGCTCGGCCGCCTCGCCTATGAATCGGTGATCCAGCGCGACCTCAACACGCTGCTCGGCATCGTCTTCGTCTCCGCGCTGCTGGTCATCACCGTCAATTTCATCGTCGACCTGCTCTACGCCCGGCTCGACCCGCGCATCACGACGGGGAGCTGACGCGATGTCCTTCCTGAAGCTCTATTTTCGCAGCCCGCCGGCGGTCATTGGCCTCCTACTCCTGATTTTCGTGCTCGCCATGGCCGTCAGCGCAGACTGGCTCTATCCGCGCGACCCGCTGGCGCTCGCCGGGCGGCCGCTGATCTGGCCGTTCGCCAATCCCCGCTTCCTGCTCGGCACCGACAATTCCGGCCGCGACATCGCCGCGCAGATCTTCCACGGCGCGCGCATCTCGCTGCTGATCGGCCTGGTCGCGACGATCATCTCCGTCATGATCGGCATCACCATCGGCGCCGTCGCCGGCTATTACGGCGACTGGGTCGACACCGTGCTGATGCGCGTCACGGAGGCCTTCCAGACCCTGCCGAACTTCATCCTGCTGCTGGTCCTCGTCGCCGTCTTCGGCTCCACCATCACCACGGTCACGGTCGCGATCGGCATCGTCTCCTGGCCGGCCTCGGCAAGGTTGACGCGGGCCGAATTCCTGTCGCTGCGCAACCGCGAATTCGTCCAGGCCGGCCGCACGCTCGGCTTGCGCGACGTGAAACTGATCTTCGGCGAAATCCTGCCCAACGCCCTGCCCCCCGTCATCGTCTATGCCAGCGTCGTCATGGCGATCGCGATCCTGCTCGAAAGCGCGCTCGCCTTCCTCAAGCTGTCTGACCCCAATGTCGCCTCCTGGGGCAATCTGATCGGCGCCGGGCGCGACGTCTTGCGGGTGCAATGGTACGTCTCCGCCATTCCCGGGGTCGCCATCCTCGTCACCGTGCTCGCCGTCTCGCTCGTCGGGCAGGGGCTGAACGATGCGCTGAACCCGAGGCTGAAGGGCCGATGAGCGCGATTCTCACCCTCGACGCCGTCAGCGTCAGCCTGCCCAGGAACGCCGACCGCCCCCATGCGATGAGCGAGGTCTCGCTCGCGCTCAACCCCAACGAGATCCTCTGCGTCGTCGGGGAATCCGGCTCCGGGAAGTCGATGACGGCCAATGCCGTGATGCGCCTGCTGCCGCCGGGCGTCGCCATCGATGGCGGGCGGATCCTGTTCGAGGGCCGCGATCTCGCGGGCCTGAGCGAGCCGGACATGCGCAAAATCCGCGGCGCCGGCATCGCCATGATCTTCCAGGAGCCGATGACGGCGCTGAATCCGCTGATCACCATCGGCGACCAGATCGGCGAGTTGTTTTCGCTCCATACCGATCTCGGCAAGGCGCAGATCAGGGACAAGGTTCAGGCCCTGCTCGAGGAGGTGCGGATTCCCGACCCCGTCGCGGCCGCGAAGGCCTATCCGCATGAGCTCTCCGGCGGGCAGCGCCAGCGCGCCATGATCGCGATGGCGCTGGCGCTCGACCCAAGAGTGCTGATCGCCGACGAGCCGACGACGGCGCTGGACGTGACCACCCAGGCCCAGATCCTCGAACTCATCCGCGACCTGCAGAAGCGCAAGGGCACCGCGGTCCTGTTCATCACCCATGATTTCGGCGTCGTCGCCGAGATCGCCGACCGCGTCGCGGTGATGAGCCAGGGCCGCGTCGTCGAGCAGGGCACGGCGGAAGCGATCCTCGGCAGCCCGCAGCATCCCTATACGAAGCAACTCCTCGCCGCGGTCCCGCCCCTTGACGCCCCACCCCCGCGTGAACTCAGCCCCGATGCGATCCTGACGATCGAGCATGTCTCGAAGACCTATCGCACCGGCGGTTTCCTCGGGCGCGGCCAGCGTGTCACGCATGCCGTGCGCGATGTCTCACTGGTCCTGCCCCGCGGCGCGACGCTCGGCATCGTCGGCGAATCCGGCTCTGGCAAATCGACGCTGGCGCGCTGCCTGGTGCGCCTGATCGATCCCGACAGCGGCGCAATCCGCATCGGCGGCACCGATCTCGCGAGCCTCTCCAAATCCGAACTGCGCGCCGAGACGCGCCATATCCAGATGGTCTTCCAGGACCCCTTCGCCTCGCTGAACCCGCGCCGCAAGGCCGGCGATGCGGTCGCCCAGGGGCTGATCGTCCACGGCACGCCGCGCGCCGAGGCGCGGGCGCGATCGCAGGAGCTCTTCGGGCTGGTCGGGCTCGACCCGGCGGCGACCGAGCGCTACCCGCACGAGTTCTCGGGCGGCCAGCGCCAGCGCATCGGACTGGCGCGCGCGCTCGCCCTGGAGCCGCGCGTGCTGGTCGCCGACGAGCCGGTCTCGGCGCTCGACGTCTCCGTCCAGGCGCAGGTGCTGAAGCTGCTCGCGGATCTGCGCGTGCGGCTGGGGCTGTCGATCGTCTTCATCACCCATGACCTGCGCGTCGCGGCGCAGGTCTGCGATCTCGTCGCCGTGATGAAGGATGGCGAGGTGGTCGAATCCGGACCGATCGGTCAGGTGTTCGGCGATCCGCAGCACCCGTACACGAGAGCACTGCTCGCCGCGATTCCCGGGCGGGGTTTCGGATCGCCCGTGTCTGCTTCCGCCGGCTGAGGGCACCGACGCGAGAGGCTGACGGGCAGCAGGCCGATTTGCGGTTCGCGCGATGCGCAAGCCGCACAATGTCCCGGCTTCCTCGTCGCCGCACGTTTCGATCGTCCTCGACCCTAGCCAAGACGTTCTTCGGGCGGCTGTGCGCCGGCGACGGACGCAACGGACTTGCCCGAAAACCACCTTCCTGCATCGACGGTTTCTCGAACGCGTCTCAAGACCACTGCTTCAATCGGCATTTGCCACAGCTTGCAGGACGAGGCGCGTTTGAGCGATTGCGCCGCTTTCGACTTGGCGATTGAATGGAGGTTTGTGAATCCAACGCTTGAGAAACGTGTCCGATTTGATCGATCCGAAGGGTGGCGCCCTTGTCATCGCCAACGCCCGCACGCCGAATGGGATGCCGCTCGATCTGTGTCTCGAAGGGGGGCTGATCTCTTCGTTCGCCCCCCGCGACGATCAGGGTTCCCCAGGCGTGGAGCGCCTCGACGCCGGCGGGCGTATCGCATTGCCTGGCCTGATCGAGGCTCACACCCATCTCGACAAGAATTTCATCGGCCTGCCCTGGGTCCGCAATGAAACGACTTCCGTGCGGGCCGAGCGGATCGTCAATGAGCGCAGGCTCAAGCGCGAACTGGGGGTCGACGCAGGTCTTCAGGCCGAACGTCAGCTCGCCTTGGCCCTCGCCCATGGCACGACGCATGTCCGCAGCCATGTCGATGTCGATCCCGAGGTCGGGCTCGAGAGCATCAAGGGGGTGATCGCGGCACGCGAGGCTTTCCGGGGCCGTGTCGATGTCGAGATCGTCGCCTTCCCGCAAAGCGGCTGCCTGGTCTGGCCCGGCGTGGCAGCGCTGATGGAGGAGGCTCTGAGGCTCGGGGCAGACGTCGTCGGGGGCATCGACCCCGGCACGATCGACCGTGATCCCGTCGCCCATCTCGATCTCGTCTTCGGCCTCGCCGCTCGCCATGGCAAGCCAGTCGACATTCATCTCCACGAGCCCGACGAACTCGGCGCCTTCTGCCTCGAACTGATGGCCGAGCGAACCAGGGCGCTCGGCATGCAGGGCCGCGTGATGGCGAGCCATGCCTATTGCCTGGGTGCGCTCCCAGAGAAGCGGCTCGCAACTCTGCTCGACACGATGGCACAGGCCGGTGTCGCGGTGATGACCGCCGGCCCTCCCGGCATGCCCGCCCCTTCCGTGCAGCGGCTGCGTGCAGCAGGCGTCGGGGTCTGCGTCGGCACCGACGCGGTCCGCGGCTTCTTCGTGCCCTATGGCAGCGGCGACATGATCGAACGGCTGGCGCGCGTCACCGAGCGCAACGGCATGAGCCGCGACGAGGATCTCGAAGCCGCCTTCGGCCTGATCACGACCGAGTCGGCTGCGGCGCTGGGCGTTCCCGATTACGGCCTGCATGTCGGCGCGAAGGCCGATCTCGTCCTTCTCGAGGCCGAAACCCTGGCGCAGGCTCTGATCGAGCCGCCGCGCGATCGCATCGTGATCAAGGGTGGTGCAATCGTTGCAGGGACGCCGGCATGAGCTTGGCTGCACCCTCAAACGGTCGGACGCTCGTCAGCGGCCGCTGGGTCGTCGGCCATCGCGGCGGCCGGCATGTGCTGATCGAGCGGGGCGAGGTCGTGTTCGAAGGCGGCGAGATCGTCTTCGTCGGGCACGGCTTCCCCGGAGAGGTAACCCGCCGCATCGAGCGGCCCGACGCCCTAATCGCGCCGGGCTTCATCGATCTCGATGCGGTCTGCGACCTCGACACCGCCGTGCTGAGCCTCGACAACACACCCTCCTGGCGCAAGGGCCGGATCTGGCCGACGAGCTATGTCGCGCGTGGCCCCTACGAGATGTACGGCCCCGAGGAACTCGCCTTCCAGAAGCGCTACGGGCTGGCGCAGCTGCTGCGCAACGGCATCACCACGGCGTTGCCCATCGCCTCCCTGTTCTATCGCGAATGGGGCGAGACCTCTGCGGAGTTCGCCGCAGCGGCGCAGGCGGCGGAGGAGCTCGGGCTGCGCGTCTATCTCGGCCCGGCCTATCGCAGTGGCCACACCCAGGTCGACGAGGCCGGCACGGTCAGCCTGTTCATGGACGAAGCGCGCGGGCTCGCCGGGCTCGACGAGGCGATCCGCTTCTGCCGCGACATGGAAGGTCGTGCCGGCGGGCGGGTCCGGACCATGCTGGCGCCGGACCGGATCGAGAGCTGCACGCCCGAGCTTCTGCGCCGCACCGCGGCCGCAGCGCGCGATCTCGACGTGCCGCTGCGGCTGCACTGCCACCAGTCGCGCTTCGAAGTCGAGACGGTGATGCGGCTGCACGGGCTCTCGCCGACCGCCTGGCTCGCCAGCCTCGCCGTGCTGGGGCCGCATGTGCTGCTGCCGCATTTCACCGATTTCCCGAGCGTCGGCGGGGTCTCGACGCGCGAAGCGGACCTCGCGACGCTCCTCGCCGCCGATGCGACGGTCGTCCATTGCCCGGTGGTGATGGCGCGCAACGGCGCGGCGCTCGCCGGGCTGTCGGATCTCGTTGCGCGGGGCCTGCGCATCGGGCTCGGCACCGACACCTGGCCGCCCGACATGATCCTCAACATGCAGGTCGGCCTGATGCTGGGGCGGGTGGTGGCCGGCTCGGTCAGCCAGCCGAGCAGCGCGCAACTGTTCGATGCTGCGACTTCGGCCGGGGCTGACGCGCTCGGCCGCCCCGATCTCGGGCGGCTGATGCCCGGCGCACGGGCCGATCTGATCGCGATCGATTTCGGGCATGACCGCATCGGGCAGGTGATCGACCCGATCCAGACCTTGATGCAGTCCAGCGCGGGGCGCGACGTCACAGATGCCTTCGTGGAGGGGCGCCATGTGCTGGTGGCGGGCGAACTCCCAGGCTTCGATGCGGCTGCCGGCCATCTCCGGGCCCAGCAGCAGTTCGACGGCCTGATCGCGAAGTACCCGGAGAGGACCTGGGGGCATCCGCCGGTCTCGGAGATCTTCCAGCCGACCTACCCCGTCGTGCCCGCGCCGTGACGGCGGCTGCGGCCACGATCCTCGGCAATGCCGTCGTGATCCCCGTCGACGGACGCCGCCGTATCCTCGACCGTGGCCATGTCGTCGTCGCCGATGGCGTGATCGGGGACGTGGCTGAGGGCCGCTGGCCGGAGATGGTGCCCGCCGACGCCGAGCGCATCGATTGCAACGGCGCTATCCTGATTCCCGGCCTGATCGACCTGCATCTGCATGCCGGGCACGGCCTGACGAAGAATCTCGGCGGCGGCGTCGACAACTGGATGGCCACCGTCGGCAACGTCTATGCGCTGCATTCGGACCTCGCCTTCTGGACCGCGGACGCCGAGCTGCAGGCGCTGGAGCGGCTGATGGGCGGAACGACGCTGGCCGTGCCCTTCTTCGGCGGCGGCGACAACGTCATGCGCAGCGAGGACCCCGCCTTCGCGGAGGCCCATCTCGCCGCCGTGGCGGCCAGCGGGCTGCGCGAGATCCTGGTGATGGGCATCGACCGCCCGCCCTTCCCCAAGCGCCGGCGCGACTGGGACCGTGGCGGGACCGGGCGCGCCATCGGGCTCGCGGACCAGCTTGCGACCATCGAGGCCGTCGCTGCGTCCTGGCGGGGCGCTGCCGGGGGCCGCATCGATGTCGCCGTCTCGGCGCCGGTCGTCAGCGCGGCCGATTTCGCAGCCGCCGATCCGCAGGCGCAGCGCGCCATCGCCGACAGTGTCATCGCCGCCTGGGACCTCGCGCGGCGCAGCGGCAGCCGCTTCGTGCAGGACGGCCATCGCAACGGCTCGGTCGCCTTCATGAAGGAGCGGTTTGGCGTGTTCGACGAACGCTCGGTGCTGGCCCATTGCATCGATCTCACCGAATCCGACATCGCGACGATGGTCGCGCGCGGCTGCGCGGCCGCCTACACGCCGAGTTCGCTGATGGCGGTGTTCGGCTACTGCCCGGCGCCCGCCATGCTCGCTGCGGGGCTGCGCGTCGGGCTCGGCACCGACGGACCGGCGCCCGACCGCTCGCTCGACCTGTTCCGGACGATGTTCATGGCCAATCGGCATCAGGCGATCCGCTGGAAAGACCCAGCCGCGATCGACGCCTGGACGATCCTCGAGATAGCGACCCGGGGCGGTGCCGCCGCGCTCGGTCTCGGCGACCGCCTCGGCTCGATCGAGCCCGGAAAGCGGGCCGATCTCGTTGTCGTGTCGCGCCGGGGCGCGCATCTCCACCCCGCCGATCTGCCGGTGGAACGGCTGGTTTTCTTCGCCAATGCGACCGATGTCAGCCATGTCATGGTCGACGGTCGGCTGCTGCTGCGCGACCGGGTGCCGCTTACTCTCGATGCCGACGCGGTTCTCGACCGGGCGGGCGCCGCCTATGCGCTGATGAAAGAACGGGCAGGAATCTGAGCGGCGCTCGGAATCGTCGCTTGACGCGATTGTATGCAGTTTGTCTATGATACGGCATGCAGTGATCTGCGCATGAAGGAGTGTCGGATGAACCGGGTCGTTACGCTTCTGGCCGCCGCTTCGGCGGTCGCTCTCGCCGCCACGGCAGCCGGCGCCAAGACGGTGCGCTGGTCCGCTCCGACCGACATCGCCACGCTCGACCCCTATGCCCAGACCGAGAGCTTCACCACGGCGATGCTCCACCACGTCTTCGATCCGCTGGTGCGGCGCGGCCGGACCATGCAGCTCGAGCCGGCGCTGGCGACGAGCTGGAAGACGGTGAAGCCCGACACCTGGCGCTTCGAGCTGCGCAAGGGCGTGAAGTTCCACAACGGCAACGCCTTCACCGCCGACGACGTCGTCGCCTCGGTCACCCGCCTGCTGGACCCCGGCGCACGGGCCCGCGGCAACCTCTCGCAGGTGATCCGGGCGGAGAAGGTCGACGACTTCACCGTCGATCTCGTCACCAAAGGCCCGTACCCGCTGCTGCTGAACGACCTCGCCGGCATCTACATCCTCGACAAGGAATGGATGGAGCAGACCGGTTCGCTCAAGCCCGGCAACATCGCCACCGGCGTCAGCACCGCCGCCTCCACCACCGCCATCGGTACGGGCCCGTTCAAGCTCGAATCCTTCAAGCCCGATGCCGGCACGACCATGGTCGTGAACCCGGACTGGTGGGACAAGCCCGAGCACAACGTCAGCCGGATCGAGTTCAAGCCGATCAAGTCGGACGCCACGCGCGTCGCCGCGCTGCTCTCGGGCGAACTCGACCTGATCGCGCCCGCGCCGCTGCAGGATCTCGGCCGGATCGGCGCCAACAGTTCCTTCAAGGTGATCGAGGAGCCGTCGCTGCGGCTGATTTTCCTGGGCCTCAGCCAGCGCGACGAACTCAAGTCGATGCCGGGGCAGAAGAACCCACTCAAGGAGCTGAAGGTCCGCCAGGCGCTCTGGCAGGGCATCGATCTCGACGCGATCCAGAAGCGCGTCATGCGCGGCAAGTCGCAGAACACCGGCACGCTCGTGGCGCCGCCGGTGCCGGGCTACGACAAGGCCAATGACACCCTGCCCGGCTACAGTGCCGACAAGGCCAAGGCGTTGCTCACCGAAGCGGGCTATCCCAACGGCTTCAAGCTCGGACTGAACTGCCCCAACGACCGCTACATCAACGACGAGGCCATCTGCGTCGCCATCGCCGCGATGTGGAGCCGCATCGGTGTGCAGACCGAGGTCAAGACGGAATCGCGCGCGACCTATTTCCCGAAGCAGGACCGCGGCGAGTTCGACTCCTTCATGCTGGGCTGGGCGACCCTGCCGCCGATGGACGGGTTCAGCGTGCTCTCGGCCCTGCTGACCGCGCCGAAGGACGGCTTCGGCGGTTCGAACCCGATGGGTTACACCAACCCCGAGATCGAGCGCCTGACGCGGGAGGCGGCGGTCGAGCTCGACGAGCCCAAGCGCCGCGCGATGATGGTGGAAGCGCTGAAGGTCGCGAAGGACACGATCGCCTATATCCCCCTGCATCTGCAGCCGGTCGCCTGGGCCTCGCGCCAGGGCCTCGATGTGCCGCAGTTCCCGGACGAATATGTCCGCCTCTGGTTCGCGCAGGTGAAGTGACGCGCTGACCGAGGCCGGACAGGCTGCCATGCTGGCTCTTCTGATCGCCCGTCTGGGACAGGCCGTGCTCGTGATGCTTGCGGTCTCGGCCGTCGCCTTCGGCATGTTCCGCTTCGTCGGCGACCCGGTCTCGGCGCTGTCGCGCGAGAACGCGACGGTGGAGGAAAAGCAGGAGTTGCGGGAGGCGCTCGGGCTCGAACGTCCGGTTCTGGTGCAATATGCCGGCTTTCTCGGCCGCATCGTCCAAGGCGATTTCGGGATCAGCTATCGCAACCAGCGCCCCGTTGCGGCGCTGATCGCGGAGCGGCTGCCGGCGACGCTTGAACTGGTGCTGGTCGCGACGGTCCTGTCGCTGGCGCTGGGCATCCCGCTCGGCGTGCTCTGTGCGCTGAAGCCGGACGGGATCGCGGCCCGGCTTGTCCAGGCGGTCTCGCTGATCGGGATCTCGACGCCGACCTTCGTCACCGGAATCGTCCTGATCCTCACCTTCGCGGTGACACTGGGCCTCCTGCCTTCCTTCGGCCGGGGCGAGACGGTGCAGATCGGCCCGTGGTCGACGGGCCTGCTGACGCTGAGCGGGCTGAAGGCGCTGATCCTGCCCTCGATCACGCTGGCGCTCTACCAGCTCACCCTGATCATGCGGCTCGTCCGCTCGGAGCTGATCGACGTGCTCTCCAGCGACTACATCCGCTTCGCCCGGGCGCGCGGGCTGTCCACGCGGCACATCCATTTCACGCTGGCGCTGCGCAACGCACTGATGCCGGTGATCACTGTCACGGGCCTGCAGATCGGCTCGCTGATCGCCTTCGCCATTGTCACCGAGACCGTCTTCCAGTGGCCCGGCATGGGGCTGCTCTTCATCCAGGCGGTCAGCTTCTCGGACGTGCCGGTGATGGCGGCCTATCTGCTGTTCGTCGGGCTGCTCTTCGTGCTTATCAACACCGCCGTCGACCTGCTCTATGCGCTGGTCGATCCGCGCCTGCGCGTGAGGAGCTGAGCGTGGCCGCTTCCCTGTCCCGGCGGCTGCGGCGTGTCCCCCTTTCGGTCTGGCTCGCGGGCCTGCTGGCGCTCGCGATCATCGTCGCGGCGGCGCTGGCCCCGTTGATCGCGCCCTTCGACCCCACCGACCTGACCAGCTTCAACCTGATCGACGCGGAGCTGCCGCCGCGCTTCTCGCCCGATGGCGACCCGCGCTTCCTGCTCGGCACCGACAACCAGGGCCGCGACCTGCTCTCGGCCATGCTCTATGGCGCGCGGGTTTCGATCCTGATCGGCGGCGGGGCGGTGATGGTGGCGGCCGTGGTCGGCGTCGGACTCGGCCTGATCGCCGGCTATTTCGGCGGCTGGGTCGATGCCGCGATCATGCGCTTCGGCGACGTCATCCTGAGCTTTCCGACCATCCTGCTCGCCCTGCTCGTCGCCGGCGTGGCGCGGATGCTGTTCCCGGCCGCGAGTTCGGCCGAATGGGCGCCGTTCATCCTGGTCGGCGCCATCGCGATCCATGAATGGGTGCAGTATGCGCGCACCGTGCGGGCCGCCACCATGGTCGAGAGCGCGCGCGACTATGTCCGCGCGGTCAAGGTCATCGGCCTGCCCTCCCGCCAGATCATGCTGCGGCACATCCTGCCCAATGTGATGGGGCCGGTGCTGGTGATCGCGACGATCAACCTCGCGGCTGCCGTACTGACGGAAGCCACCCTCTCCTTCCTCGGCGTCGGCATGCCGCCGACCTACCCTTCGCTCGGCACGCTGATCCGTATCGGCAACGAATTCGTCTTCTCCGGTGTCTGGTGGATCGCGCTGTTTCCGGCGCTGCTGCTGGTGCTGCTGGTTCTCGGCGTCAACATCGTCGGCGACTGGCTGCGCGACCTGTTCAACCCCAAGCTGCGGGGGCGCGGATGAGCGCGCCTGCCCCCATCCTCGCCATCGACCGGCTGCGGATCGAATACCCGCTGGCCGATGGCGGCGTTCTGACGGCCGTCGAGGGCGCCACGCTCTCGATCGCGCCGGGCGAGATTCATGCGCTGGTCGGCGAATCCGGCGCGGGCAAGACGACGATCGGCAATGCGGTGCTCGGCCTGCTCGAAAAGCCCGGCCGGATCGCCTCGGGCACGATCGCGCTCGACGGCCAACCCTTCGACCCGCAGAAGCCCGGCGCGGTCCGGCTCGGCCGCGACATCGGCGCGGTCTTTCAGGACCCGATGACGAGCCTGAACCCGCTCTTCACGGTCGAAAGCCAGATCGTCGAGACGCTGCGGGCGCATCTGCCGCTCGACCGAGCAGCGGCGCGGGCGCGGGCGCTGGAACTGCTCAAGGCGGTGGGCATTCCCGAGCCGGAGCGCAGGCTGTCGGCCTATCCGCACCAGCTCTCCGGCGGGCAGCGGCAGCGCGTCGTCATCGCCTGCGCGCTCGCCTGCGAGCCGCGGCTGCTCGTGGCCGATGAGCCGACGACGGCACTCGACGTCTCGATCCAGGCGCAGATCCTCGATCTGCTGCGCGGGCTGGCGGATGAGCGCGGCATCGGCATCCTGCTCGTCACCCACAATATGGGCGTGGTCGCGCAGATCGCCGATACGGTGACGATCATGCATCGCGGCCACATCGTCGAGAGCGGGCCGGTGGCGCAGGTCCTGCGCAATCCCCAGGCGGACTATGCCAAGGCCCTGATCGGCGCCGTGCCGCGCATCGACATCAGGCTCGACCGCTTTCCGATGCTCGACGGCGCGAACCAGGCCGAGGCCGGCGCCGCCCGGGACCAGCTTCGGGCGAAGGCCCTGGCCGTGGGGGACCCGTCGCCGGGTCGCGACGTCCCCCTGCTCAGCGTCGACGATCTCTGCGTCGACTATGGGGCGGGCTTCCTCGCCGGCCGTGGCGCCTGCGCCTTCCGGGCCGTCGGCGGGGTGAGCTTCGAGATCCGCCGGGGCGAGGTCTTCGGCCTCGTCGGCGAGTCCGGCTGCGGCAAGACCACCATCGCCAATGTGGTGGCGGGCCTGCGGGCGCCAACCGGCGGGACCATCCGCTTCGACGGCCAAGTGATTGCCGGTGCGGAGGCGGCTCCACGCAAAGGCAAGGCCCGGCGCGCGATCCAGATGATCTTCCAGGACCCCTATTCCTCGCTGAACGCGCGGATGCGGGTCGGCCGCATCCTGGCCGAGCCGATCCTGTTCTACGAACTGGCCCGCACGCGGGCCGAGGCCGAGGCCGATGTCGGTCTGCTGATCGAGGCCGTCGGCCTGCCGGCTGAAGCCGCGCAGCGCTTCCCGCACGCCTTCTCCGGTGGCCAGCGCCAGCGGCTCTCGATTGCGCGGGCGCTGGGCGCGCGGCCGCGGCTGATCGTCTGCGACGAGCCGACCTCCTCGCTCGACGTCTCCGTCCAGGCGCAGATCCTCAACCTGCTCAAGGATCTGCGCGACGCGACCGGACTGACGCTGCTGCTGATCAGCCACGACCTCGCGGTCATCCGCCAGATGTGCGACCGGGTCGCGGTGATGCGCGCAGGCCGGATCGTCGAGATGGCGGCGGCCGAGACGCTCTTCACGGCACCGCAGGCCGACTACACCCGCCAGCTGCTCTCGCTCGTGCCGACGCTCGAGCGCATTCGCGGCGAAGTCTGACTACCGGCTTCCCGCATCAAAAAACATTGGGCCTGAGGAGACGACCATGACCGACATCCTGATCCAGCACGGCGTGGTCGTGACCATGGACGGCAAAAGGCGCGTGATCGAGGACGGCGCCGTCGCGATCAAGGGCGATCGCATCGTCGCCGTCGGCACCAGCGCCGAACTCGCGGTCAGCCATAGCGATGCCGCCACCATCATCGACGCCGCCGGCAAGATCGTGATGCCGGGCCTGATCGACGCCCACACCCATGCCGGCCACGGGCTGATCAAGACCATGGGCGGCGGGCGCAGCGATGAATGGTACGAGGTCTGCCACACCGTCTACACCGTGGCCTCGACGCCGGAATGGTGGCGCGCGGAGGCGCAACTCGCCGCCCTGGAGCGGCTGCGCTTCGGCGTCACGACCGCGGTCGCGCTGCTCGGCGGCGGCGACACGATCATGCGCTGCGACGAGCCGGTTTATGGCGAGGCGCATCTCGACGGCGTCGCCGAGGTCGGAACCCGCTCGGTGCTGGCGGTCGGCGCGACGCGCCCGCCCTTCCCGCGCACCTATGCCCGCTTCGAGAACGGCGAGGCCAAGGAACACGCCACGCGTTTCGAGGACATGTTCGCGACCTGCCAATCGCTGGTCGAGACGCAGCATGGCCGGCTCGGGAAGCGGCTCAACATCGCGCTGATCACCCCGACGCTGCGGGCCGAGCACGAGGCCGGGCTGAGCGCCTCGGATCTGGCTGATGCCCGCGCCCAGGGCCGCCGCATGTCAGACTTCGCCAGGGAGGCCGGCCTCGTCTTCACCCAGGACGGGCACACCAAGGGCAGCGTCGCCTATGCCAAGGAGCTCGGCATTCTCGGGCCCCATGCGCTGCTCTCGCATTCGACCGCGCTGACCGACGAGGAGATCGCGATCGTTGCCGACACCGGCACGCATATCGTCCATAATCCTTCCGCCGTCGCCTCGATCCTGGCGCGGTGCCCGGTGACGGAGCTGCTGGAGGCCGGCGCCAATGTCTGTCTTGGCTCGGATGCGACAGCGCCCGACCGCTCGGGCGACATGTTCCGGCACATGCAGCAATGCATGCACTACCACCGCACCTTCCACCACGATCCGAGCTGGCTGCCGCCGGGCCGCGTGCTGGAGATGTGCACGGTCGATGCTGCGCGTGCGCTCGGCATGGCCGACGAGATCGGCTCGCTCGAGGTCGGCAAGAAGGCCGATGTCGTGCTGCTCGACTGGCGCCGGCCGCATCTCTACCCGGCCAACATGCCGCTGTTCCGGCTGGTCTACTTCGCCAACGGCAACGACGTCGACACCGTCATCGTCGATGGGCGGATTGCGCTGCAGGGCCGCAAGGCGATCTTCGTCAACGAGGACGCGGTCCTCGACAATGCCCAGGCGCAAACGGAATGGATGCTCGACTATTGCGGCTTCCGGCCCCTGCTGGAGACGCCGGCGAGCTTCTGGGGCCAGGTGCGCGCCATGGACCAGGTCGAGGCGCGCAGCCTGTCGGGGCTCAAGAAGAACTGAGCGTAGCGCCTCAGGGCGCCGGGCGCAGCGGCACGCCGTCACGGGCGACGATGCGGCCGCGCTTGAGGACGCGGCGGTTCGGCGAGCGGTCGACGACCGCTTCAGCCAGCGTCTCGCCGGGCAGGATCAGCAGGTCGGCGGCGCAGCCCTCGGCCAGCCCGTAATCGGCGACCTCCATCAGCTTCGCGCCCTCGACGGTGCAGGTGTCGAGCGCGAGCCGGACCTCGTCGTCACGGCGCAGATTGTTACGCAGGCCGACGAGCACGGCCCGCTCCAGCATGTCGCCATTGCCATAGGGGTTCCAAGTGTCGCGGATGCCGTCGGAGCCGGCGGCGATGCGGATGCCGGCGGCGAGCATGCGCTTGACGGCGGGAACCGGGCGGCTGGCCGGCGCCGTGGTGACGATGGCGATGTC
>NZ_JAUXYO010000046.1 GCF_030694325.1 Allobosea sp.
TTGGATGACGAGATCAGCGCCGAGATGTCCTTGGCCGCCTCGCCCGAGCGCTGGGCGAGTGTGCGCACTTCCGAGGCCACGACCGCGAAGCCCTTGCCGGCATCGCCGGCGCGGGCCGCTTCCACCGCCGCGTTCAGCGCCAGCAGATTGGTCTGGAAGGCGATGTCGTCGATCACCCGGATGATGTCGGAGATCTTGGTCGAGGCGTCCTCGATCCGGGCCATGGCATCGACCGCCTTGCCGGCGATGGCGCCGCCGGCCTGCGCCGCCCTCATCGCCTCGTCGGCGATCGCGGCCGCGTCGCGGGAGGCCTGGGCCGAGGCCTTGACGGAGGCCGCGAGCTCTTCCGTGGTCGCCGCGGTTTCTTCCAGCGACGAGGCCTGCTCCTCGGTGCGCTTCGACAGGTCGTCGGCACCCGTGTTGATCTCGCGCGCAGCCAGCCCGACGTCGGAGGACGTGATCTGGATCGTCTTCACCGTCGAGGACAGCCGTTCGACCGTCTCGTTGATCGCGCCCTTGAGTTCGGCGAACTTGCCGCGATAGGCGGCATCGACGCGCACCGTCAGATCCCCGCTGGCGACCGCCGAGAGCGTGCGGGCAAATTCGCTGGTGGCGGAATCGACCACCGCGTTGATCTCGTTGATCCCGGCGACGAGCTTCTGCATCTGCTCGTCCGCCTGGTCGATCTGCAGTCGCGCCGAGAAATCGCCGGCCGCCGCCGCCGCCACGACCTCGCCGACATCCGACACGACCGCTTCCATCGACTGGGCGCGGGCGAGACGTGCCGCCGCCGCGGCGTGTTCCTGCTGCTCGAGTGCGCGGATCCGCTGGATATTGGCCTGGAAATCGCCGAGCGCATGGCTGATCGCATCGACCTCCACCATGCCGACCTTGGCGGGAATCCGGGCATCCTCGGCCCCCGACAGCATCAGGCCGACGGAGTCGGCGAGCTTGCCGAGCGGCTGGACCACGCCACGGTTGAACAGGAACACCACGGCGACGACGATCGCCGTGACGGCGAGGATCGCGAGGAGCGAGAGGGCCAGCTGCCAGCGGGCGATCGTCAGCACGCCGTCGATCTCGATCGTAGCCTGCTGATAGGCCGCGTCGCGCATCTGCAGGATCGTCGCCAGCGACGCCTGGGTCCAGGCCCGCCAATCGGCGAGGCTCATGCCGGCGGGGGTGCCGTCGCGGGCGGCCTCGTAAAGGGCGCGATAGGTCTTCGCTTCCTCGTCGCGGAAGCCGGTCTGGACGGTCGACAGCGCCGCCTTGAGCTGCGGCGTCACCTCCATCTGGGCGACGGCCTGGTCGATCAGG
>NZ_JAUXYO010000101.1 GCF_030694325.1 Allobosea sp.
GGTGATCTGTTTGGGAACCATGACCTGGGGCCAGCAAAACACGGAGGCCGAAGGTCACGAGCAGATGGATTACGCGCTCGACCACGGCGTCAACTTCTTCGATACGGCGGAAATGTATTCGATTCCGCCCCGCGCGGAGACGCAGGGCTCGACCGAGCGGATCATCGGCACCTGGTTCAAGGCGCGCGGCAACCGCGACAAGGTCATCCTCGCCTCCAAGATCGTCGGGCGCGGCACCAATGATTGGATGCGTGACGACAAGGGCCCGACGCGGGTCAACCGGGCGCAGATTCGCGAGGCGGTCGACAAGAGCCTGAAGCGGCTGCAGACGGACTATATCGACCTCTACCAGATCCATTTCCCCGAGCGGCCGATGCCCTGGGGCTCAAACCCGACGCGGTTCTCGAAGGCCGCCTTCGAGCGCCCCGACGACGAGACGCCGATCGCCGAGCAGCTCGACGCCTTCGCGGAGATCGTGAAGGAGGGCAAGATCCGCCATCTCGGCCTCTCCAACGAGAGCGCCTGGGGGACGATGAGCTTCGTGCGCGATGCCGAGACCCGCGGCGGGCCGCGGGTGCAGTCGATCCAGAACGCCTACAACCTGCTCAACCGCACCTTCGAGACGGCGCTGGCGGAGATCGCGATCCGCGAGGATGTCGGGCTGCTCGCCTATTCGCCGCTCGGCCAGGGCTTCCTGACCGGCAAATATCTCGACGGGGCCCGTCCGGCCGGCGCGCGCACGACGCTGTTCGACCGCGGCCAGCGCTACCAGACTGCAGGCGCCGAGGAGGCGATCAAGCGCTACATCGCGCTGGCGCGGGAGCATGGTCTCGACCCGGCTCAGATGGCGCTGGCCTTCGTCAATTCGCGCAGCTTCGTCACCGCCAACATCATCGGCGCGACCTCGATGAAGCAGCTCGAGACCGACATCGCCTCGATCGACGTCAGGCTGTCGCCGGAGCTCGAGGCCGGCATCGACGCGATCCACCAGCTCGTCGGCAATCCCTGCCCCTGATCCGGGCCTGTCTTTCGAGAAACGCGTGTCGTCCCGGATTTCCGCTTCGCTGCGTCCGGGATGACACTGGTCCCGGGCGATCCGCCACGCTCGAGTTCTGCTGTGATCCGGGCAGCGCCTGCCCGGCTTTTCGTCTCGCCAGAGTCACAAAAAACTGGCACTGATTCGCAATGCCGAGGCTGTTCACAGCGCTTGAGATTCCCGCCGAGGTCGCTGCGGCCCTGACGCCGCATCGCGGCGGTCTGTCCGGGGCGCGCTGGATCGATCCGGCCGATTACCACATCACGCTGCGCTTCCTGGGCGATGTCGACCGGCGCACCGCCAACGATGTCGACGCTTTCCTCGGCGACATCCAGTCCTATCCCTTCGAGGTCACGCTGGATGCGCTGGGCACCTTCGGCGGGGACAAGCCGCGCGCCGTCTATGCGCGGGTGCAGCCGACGCCTCGGCTGACCGAGTTGCAGGCCGATCTCGAGCGGCTGATGCGGCGCCTCGGCCTGCCGGCGGAGGGGCGCAAATTCGTGCCGCATGTGACGCTGGCGCGGCTGCGGGACACCTCGCCGCTCGACGTCGCACATTTCCTCAGCCTGCACCCGATCGTCCGGCCGATCAGCTTCGCGGCGCGGCGTCTCGCCCTGATGTCGTCGCGCGATTCGGTCGGCGGCGGGCCCTATGTGCTGGAGGCGGCCTATCCGCTCGGCCCGTCCTATCCGAACCGGCCGATGCGGGGCGATCATCAGCGGAGATGACCATGCCCAAGCGACTCGGCCCCGACGCCCTCCAGGAGGCGCTGACGACGCTGACCGGGTGGACGCTCGTCGAGGGGCGGGAAGCCATGGCCAAGCGCTATGTTTTCCGCGATTTCAGCGAGGCCTTCGGCTGGATGACGCGGGTCGCGCTGCTGGCGGAGGCGATGGGTCACCATCCCGAATGGTTCAATGTCTATCGCACGGTGGAGGTGACGCTCGCGACGCATGATGCCGGTGGGCTGACGGAACTCGACGTGCGCCTCGCCCATGCGATGGATGCGCTGCGCCAGTAGCGTCAGGCGCTATCCGCTCCAGCCGCAGGCCCGCAGCGCGGTCAGAATATGGGGCGGCGGCGGGGCCTCGACCCGGATCGGCGGCTTCTTGCGATAGAGCGGCACTGTGACGGAGCGGGCATGAAGCTGCAGCCCCGGCCCGCCTTCGCGCGGGGCCTCGCCATAGATCTCGTCGCCCAGCATCGGCCAGCCCGATTCCGCACAATGGACCCTCAGTTGGTGAGTGCGGCCGGTCAGCGGCTCCAGCTCGAGCCAGGCGAGCGGGCCGGCCTCGCCTTGACCGCGCCCCAGCACCCGCCAGCGCGTCTGCGAGGGCAGGCCGTCGGGATCGACCTTCATCCACCAGCCGCGATCGGGTGCCCGCTTGGCCAGCGGCAGGTCGATCACCCCTGACTCGGCGGCCGGCTCGCCCTGCACGATCGCCCAGTAGCTCTTGGCGATTCCGCCGTCGCGGAACATCTGGTTGAGCTCGGCCATGGCGCGGGGATGGCGGCCGAGAATCAGGCAGCCCGACGTGTCCTTGTCGAGGCGGTGCGCGGCCTCCGGCCGGCGCGGCAGGCCGAAGCGCAGGGCGTCGAGATGGTCCGTCAGCACGGGGATGACTCGGCGCTTGGCCTGGGGCCCGCGATGCGAGGGCAGGCCGGCCGGCTTGTCGATGACGAGCATCATCGCGTCGCGGTAGAGCAGCGGAAAGGGCAGCGGCGGCTCGTCACGCGGCGCTTCGGAGGGGTGCGCGCCCGGGTCCGCTCGCGAAATTTCTGGTCGGTCGGGCGTGGTCATGGCATTGCGCTAGCGAAGGCCATCCTGTCGCGCAAGCACGAGACGCTGCGCGACGAGGCCACGGGAAGAATGATGAGCGAGAACGAACCGAAGAAGCGCGGCTTCTTTTCGAGACTGTTCGGCAGCGAGCCGGAACCGGCCGCGTCCCCCCAGACGCCGGATGCGGCGCCGCCGGAGGCTCCGCTCGCGGAGGCGGCGATCGCGCCCGAACTGCTGACCGGCGAGGCCGCGCCGCTGCCGCTCGCGATGCCGGAGCCGGCTCCCGTCCAGGCCGCACCCGTCCTGAGCGTGCCGGTGCCTGCGCCAACGGTGACCGAGCCGAAGCGGAGTTGGTGGCGGCGGCTGACCGAGGGGCTGTCGCGGACGTCCTCGGCGCTGACGACTGGCATCACCGACCTCTTCACCAAGCGCAAGCTCGATGCCGGCACGCTCGAAGACCTCGAGGACATCCTGATCCAGGCCGATCTGGGGCTGGCCACCGCCGCCCGAGTCGCCAAGGCGGTCGGCGAGGGGCGCTACGACCGGCAGATCGAGCCCTCCGAGGTGAAAGCCATCCTGGCGCGCGAGGTCGAGGCGATCCTGTCGCCGGTGGCGCAGCCGCTGGTGATCGACGCCACGAAAAAGCCGTTCGTGATCCTGATGGTCGGCGTCAACGGCTCCGGCAAGACGACGACGATCGGCAAGCTGGCGGCGAAATTCCGGGCCGAGGGCCGGTCGGTCATGCTGGCGGCGGGAGACACCTTCCGCGCGGCGGCGATCGAGCAGCTCAAGGTCTGGGGCGAGCGGACGGGTGCGGAGGTCGTCTCCGGCAACCAGGGGGCGGACGCCTCGGGACTCGCCTTCGAGGCGCTGCAGAAGGCCAAGGCGGCCGGCACCGACGTGCTGCTGGTCGACACGGCGGGGCGGCTGCAGAACAAGACGGGGCTGATGGGCGAACTCGCCAAGGTGGTCCGCGTCATCCGCAAGCTCGATCCCGAGGCGCCGCATGCGGCGTTGCTGGTGCTCGACGCCACGGTCGGGCAGAACGCGCTCAGCCAGGTCGAGGCCTTCGGCGACACGGCCGGGGTCACCGGGCTGGTGATGACCAAGCTCGACGGCACGGCGCGCGGCGGCATCCTGGTGGCGCTGGCGGCGAAATTCGGCCTGCCGGTGCATTTCATCGGCGTGGGCGAGGGCGTCGAGGATCTGGAGCCGTTCTCGGCGCGCGATTTCGCGCGGGCGGTGTCCGGTTTGGACGAAGCGGCGTGACAGCCCGCGGCATGACGCCGCCGGCGCAGACAGGCAGGACGAGATGAGCGACAGCATGGCGCAGCCGCCCGCGGCGAAGGGCAGGCCGATCAATCCTCTGCTCAAGCTGGCGCTTGAATTCGGGCCGCTCGCGATCTTCTTCTTCGCCAATTCCTATGGCGACCGGCTCTTTGGCGTAGCCTCCGACCGGCGCATCTTCGTCGCCACCGGCATCTTCATCGTCGCCTCGCTGGTGGCGCTGGCGGCGTCGCGCATCCTGATGGGCTATCTGCCGCGCATGGCGATCGTGAACGCGGTGGTGGTCACCGTCTTCGGCGGGCTGACCATCGCACTGGACGACGCCTTCTTCATCAAGGTCAAGCCGACGATCGTGAACGCGCTGTTCGGCTGCGTGCTGCTGGGCGGGCTATATTTCGGCCGCTCGCTCCTGGCGCTGGTGCTCGAATCGGTGATGCAGCTCGACGAGGAGGGCTGGCGCAAGCTGACCCTGCGCTGGGGCCTGTTCTTCTTCGTTCTGGCGGCGCTGAACGAGATCGTCTGGCGCACGCAGACCCAGGATTTCTGGGTCGCCTTCAAGGTCTGGGGCGTGATGCCGCTGACCATGGTCTTCGCGCTGGCGCAGACGCCGCTGATCCTGAAGCACGAGATCAAGGCAAAGGCGGGCGAATAGGCTATTTCGGGGCCATGCGCAGGGCGCCGTCGAGGCGGATCGCGCTGCCATTGAGCATGTCGTTCTCGATGATGCTCTTTACCAAGGCCGCATACTCCGCCGGCTTGCCCAGCCGCGAGGGGTGCGGCACGGAGACGGCGAGCGAGGCGCGGGCCTCCTCGGGTAGGCCGTCGAACATCGGCGTCTCGAACAGGCCGGGCATGATCGTCATGACGCGGATGCCGGAGGCGGCGAGTTCGCGCGCGATCGGCAGGGTCATGCCGGCGACGCCGGCCTTTGAGGCGGCATAGGCGGCCTGGCCGATCTGGCCGTCCTCGGCCGCGATCGAGGCGGTGCAGATGAAGACGCCGCGGCCGCCATCGGCGGTGACGGGGTCGAGCCCGGCGAGAGCCGCCGCCGATTTGGCGATCAGCCGGAAGGTACCGGTCAGGTTGATCGCGAGCGCCTTCTCGAACAGGGCGGTGTCATGGGCGACGAGTTCGCCGGTCTCGCGCTTCTTCGAGACGATGCGGCGGCCGGGCGCGATGCCGGCGCAGTTGACCAGGATGCGCGCCACGCCCTGGGCGGCGCGCGCCTTGGCGAGGGCCTCATCGACCGAGGCCTCGCTGGTGACGTCGCAGGAGACGAAGAGGCCGCCGATTTCGGCCGCGACCTTTTCCCCCCGCTCGGCATTGAGGTCGAACAGCGCGACCTTCGCGCCCTGGGCGGCCAGCATGCGGGCCGTGGCCTCGCCGAGGCCCGAGGCCCCGCCGGTGACGATCGCGGCAACGGATGAATCGATCTGCATGGCGGCCCCGGGATCTGATGCGATGCTTCAGCGTTTAGTGGCGGTGGCCTCGTCCTCCAAGGCGGTTTCTTGCACCGCCCGCTGGGCAGACCTCTTGCAGGGCCTTTTGGCGGGGCCACATCTTTCGACATGGCGGGGCCGGCCGTATGGCGGCAGGATGGCGCCCCGCAGCGAGCCCTCAGGAGGGGCCAGATGAGCGACGGTTTCACCTCCCGCTTCACCGAGGAGGAAATGGCGGCGATCCGCAAGAGCCTGCGCGACGAGGCCCGTTTCGGCGCGGAGTTCTTCGCGCGGCTGAAGCGTGTCGCCAAGCGCATCCCCTTCGCGGAGGACCTGCTGGCGGCCTGGATCTGCGCGCGCGATCCGTCGACGCCGCGGCGCGTGCGGATGACGCTGCTGGCGGCGCTCGGCTATTTCGTGCTGCCGGTCGACGCGCTTCCCGACATCATGCCGCTGCTCGGCTTCACCGACGATGCGGCAGTGATCGCGGCGGCACTGGCGGCGGTGGCGGGCTCGATCACGCCGGAGCACCGCGAGAGGGCAAGGCAGGCCATGGCGGAGCTGTGAGCGATCACAGCGTCAGCACGATCTTGCCGCGGGCCTTGCGGTCGCCGATCAGGGCATAGGCTTCCGTCCAGCGCTCAAGCGGGATCTCGGCATGGACGTGGGCGCGGATGCGGCCCTCCGCGACCCAGCCCAGCAGCCGCTCCATATTGGCCCGCTGGGCGCCCGGCTCGCGCCTGACGAAATCGCCCCAGAACACGCCGCGCAGGTCACAGCCCTTCAGCAGCAGCAGGTTGAGCGGAATCTTCGGAATGCCGCCGCCGGCGAAGCCGACGACAAGGTATCGTCCCTCCCAGCCCATCGAGCGCAATGCCGGCTCGGCGAGATCGCCGCCGACCGTGTCGTAGAGCACGTCGACGCCACGCCCCTCGGTGAGGCGGCGCAGCGCCGCGCGCAGATCGTCGCCCCCATATTCGATGCCCTCGCCGGCTCCATGCTCGCGGGCAAGGGCCAGTTTCTCGGCCGAGGAGGCGCAGGCGATGACGCGGGCGCCGAGCAGGGCGCCGACCTCGACGGCGGCGAGCCCCGCCCCTCCGGCTGCGCCGAGCACCGCCAGGGTCTCGCCGGGCTTCACACCGGCGCGCTGGATCAGCCCGTGCAGCGCCGTGCCATAGGTCACGAAGAGACCCGCCGCCTGCGCGTCGGAGAGGCCGTCAGGGATCGGGATTGCGCTCTCGGCCGGGACGACGACGCGCTCGCGGGCCGCGCCATGGCCGAGCCAGGCAGCGACGCGCTCGCCGACCCGCCAGCCGGAGACACCCTCGCCCAGCGCGACGACCGTGCCGGCGCATTCCGCGCTCGGCGAGAACGGCAGCTCGGGCTTGGTCTGGTAGCGGTTCTCGATGATCAGCGTGTCGAAGAAGTTGAGCGCGGCCGCCTTGACCGCGATCGCGATCTCGCCAGGGCCGGGCTGCGGCTCGGAGAGGTCGCGGATCACCAGTGTCTCGGCCGGGCCGTGGCTTTCGCAGAGCAGCGCCTTCATCGTCTCTCCCTTTGTGGAGCCGCGTGGTCCTTCGCGTCCCCAGGCGACTGTGCCACGGCGCCGGCGCCTGCGAAATGCGGCCGGCGTCGCGCCGTCATTCGCATTTTCGCCAGGATCGTGGCACTCTATCCGCCTGCCCCAGCCATCGCGCCCGTCAACGGGTGGTAAAGGCAGTGTTAAGATTTTTAATGATTGATGGCGGCCATGATCAGCTCGTTTCTCCGTTCCGGCGCTCCCGCCTCGCGCCGTGTCCTCCCCCTGACCACCCTGCTCGCAGGCTGCCTCGGTGCCGCGCTCGTCGCTTCCGTCGCGCAGGCTCAGCAGCAGCGCGGGCGCCCCGCGGCCGCGACAACGGCACCGGCCGCCGCTGGCCAGGGCCAGGCGATGCTGCTGGAGACGGCCGGCAAATGGCAGGCCTTCTCCTCGCAGCAGGGCCGCTCCAAGGTCTGCTACGCCCTGTCGAAGGCTGAAAGCCGCCTGCCGGCAAATCTCAAGGATGTCGATGGCCTGCTCTTCGTCGCCACGCGTCCGGGCGAAGGCGTGCGCAACGAGATCAGCTTCGTGATGAATTTCGATCTCAAGGAAGATGTCGAGCATCAGGCGATCATCGGCTCGGAGCGTTTCGCGCTCGTCGCCAAGGGCCAGAACATGTGGCTGAAGAACCCGGCCGAGGAGCCGCGCATGCTGGATTCGCTGCGCAAGGGCGCTGGGCTCGAGATCAAGGGCACGTCGAAGCGCGGCAACCCGACGGCCGACAAGTACTCGCTCGCCGGCATGAGCCAGACGGTGAAGCGCGCCGAAGACGCCTGCAAATAGGTCGCATCGGAATCCGCGAGCGCGGCCGTCTGACGCGGCTTTCTGCGCTTTCGGTGCTCACGGACCGGCGTCCGCTCCGCTCCGGTTCTCGAAAGCCACGCCAGCCGACTCACGCTGGCGAATTCCGATCGCACCGCCTGCATTGGCGCCCTGCGGCTGCGCCGGCATCGCCATGATTTCTCTGGCGCGCGTTCTCGTGCTATGAGCGCGCCTCAATGCGGGCCGCGACCGCCCGCCCCGAGCCAGAGTTCCGATGACCGTTTCCGTTCTAGAGCCCGCCGCTCCGGCGGCCGAACCCGTTTTGCAGCGCCTGTCGCTGGTCGGGCGCACGCGCGCCGGCCTTGCCGAGGCGCTGGCCGAGATCGGCATCCCGGAGAAGGAGCGGCGCATGCGCGTCGGCCAGCTCTGGAACTGGATCTATCATTACGGCGTGCGCGATTTCGCGGAGATGACCACGATCGGCAAGGGGTTGCGCGGCGCTCTGGCGGAGCGCTTCACGCTCCATCTGCCGGAGGTCACGGCCGAGCAGATCTCGACCGACGGCACGCGCAAATGGCTGATGCGGATGGCGCCGACCGGACCGCGCGACCGCGGCGCCGAGATCGAATGCGTCTACATCCCTGAGGTCGACCGCGGCACGCTCTGCGTCTCCAGCCAGGTCGGCTGCACGCTGACCTGCACCTTCTGCCACACCGGCACGCAGCGCCTCGTGCGCAACCTCACCACCGAGGAGATCGTGGCGCAATTGATGGTGGCGCGCGACCGGCTCGGCGATTTCCCGAACCGGAGCGCGCCGGGCGGCGCCTTCGTGCCCAAGGATGGCGGGCGTTTCGTCTCCAACATCGTCTTCATGGGCATGGGCGAGCCGCTGTACAATTTCGACGGCGTGCGCGACGCGATCGACGTCATCTCCGACAATGAGGGGTTGTCGCTCGGGCGCCGCCGCATCACCGTCTCGACCTCGGGCGTCGTGCCGCAGATCGGCCCGCTGGGATCGGAGATGGGCACGATGCTGGCGATCTCGCTTCACGCCGTGCGTGACGATCTGCGCAACGAGCTCGTGCCGCTGAACAAGAAATACCCGATCGCCGAGCTGCTCGAAGCCTGCCGGACCTATCCCGGCGTGTCGAACGCGAAGCGCATCACCTTCGAATACGTCATGCTCAAGGGCGTCAATGATTCCGACGCCGAGGCGCGCGACCTGGTGCGACTGCTCAAGGGCATCCCCGCCAAGATCAACCTGATCCCGTTCAATCCCTGGCCCGGCACCAGATACGAGTGCTCGGACTGGGACCGGATCGAGCGTTTCTCGGAGATCGTCTTCCGCGCCGGCTATGCCTCGCCGGTGCGCACGCCGCGCGGGCGCGACATCCTCGCCGCCTGCGGCCAGCTCAAGAGCGAGACCGAAAAGCTCTCCGCCCGGGCCCGGCTGATGCTCGACGAGGACGATGCCGCCGCTGCCGCTGTCGCCGGCTGATCCGATGCTGCGCTGGCTCCTGCTGATTCCGTTCGCGCTGGTGATGGCGATGGCCGCCGGGCTCGTCGCGATGATGGTCGCGAGCGTCGTCTCGCCGGGTATCGCGCTCCTGATCGGGGGCGGCTTCGAGCGCCTGCTCGACGCGCTGTTCGGGCTGGCGGACATGGGCATCGACCCTGGCCCGACCGCTGAGGCCGCTTTCGTGCTGCTCGGGCGGTTGGGCTTCGCGATCATCGTCGCGCCGGTCGTGCTGGTCGCCGTCGCCTGTGAGCTGTTCTCGCTGCGCAGCGGCCTGATTCAGAGCGGGCTGACCGGCCTGCTCGCAGCGCTGTTGCCGCTGGGGATGCTGGGCCTGGCGCGGACGCCGACCGGCGCAGAGGTCCAAGTGCTCGGCGCGCTCGTGCTGGTGGGCGCCGCGACGGGCTTCGTCTACTGGCTGATCGCGGGGCGTCGTGCGGGTGGCGAGCGGCACGAGCCCGTCTGACCGGCAAGGTTTGACCGGGTCTGGCCGGGTATGACCAGGCGCTACCGTCGCGCTAGAGCATGCTGATTGCACTCGGAAACAGACCGTCATTCCGGACAAGCGGCGCAGCCGCGCCGATCCGGAATCCATCGTAAGGCTCTGGAGCCCTCCGATGGATCCCGGGGCAAGCCCGGGATGACGGCGGTGGTTCCGAGAAAACTCAGCACGCTCTAGCATGCTGGTATTCCATTAAAAATCTGCGGTCATCCCTGATCTCAGTTCAGCTGCGTCCAGTATCACGCGCGTTTCGCAGGCCTCGCTAGAGCATGCTGATTTCACTCGGAAACAGACCGTCATTCCGGACAAGCGGCGCAGCCGCGCCGATCCGGAATTCGTAAGGCTCTGGAGCCCTCCGATGGATCCCGGGACAAGCCCGGGATGACGGCGGTGGTTCCGAGAAAACTCAGCACGCTCTAGTCCCCGATCGCGACACCCTCCCGCCTGCCATCCGCGCCACCGACGAAGCCTTCCGGCGTCTTGACGATCGCCTGGATGCCCGAGGTCATCTCGAGCAGGCGGACTTCGTGGCCCTTCGCCTCCAGCGCGGCCTTCCAGCCTTCGGCCTCGGTGCCCTTCTCCAGTTCGGTCGGGCCGTTGCGGCTGCCGAAATTGCCGAGATCGACGGCGGCCTGCGGGTCTAACTTCCAGTCGAGCAGCGCGACCAGCGCCCTGGCGACATAGCCGATGATCTGGCTGCCGCCGGGCGAGCCGACGACGGCATAGAGCCGGCCGAAGGCGTCGAAGACCAGCGTCGGTGCCATCGAGGAGCGCGGCCGCTTGCCGGGCTCGACGCGGTTGGCGACGGGCTTGCCGTCCTCCTCCGGCACGAAGGAGAAATCGGTCAGCTCGTTGTTGAGCAGGAAGCCGCCCGCCGTCATCAGCCTTGCGCCGAAGCCGTCCTCGATCGTCGTGGTCATCGAAACGGCGTTGCCCTGCGCATCGACGACAGAGATGTGGCTGGTGCCGTTCTCGATGCCTTCCGAGGGGGCCAGAAGCTGCGCCCGCTTGTTGGGCGGCTCGCCAGCTCGGGCGCGGCCCATCGAGCGTTCGGGGCTGATCAGCCCGGCGCGCGAGCGGATATAGTCGCGGTCGATGAGACCGGGCAGCGGGATACCGACGAAGGCGGGATCGGCGAGATAGAGGTTGCGGTCGGCGAAGGCGAGGCGGCCGGCTTCCGAAAACCAGTGCGCGGCCTCCGCGTCGGGCCCTATCCGCGCGAGATCGCGGGTTTCGAGGATGCCGAGCATCTGCTGCACGGCGACGGCGCCGGAGCTCGGCGGGCCCATGCCGCAGAGGCGCCAGACGCGGTAGGCGCCGCAGACGGGCTCGCGCTCCTCGACGCGATAGTCGGCGAGATCGGCCATCGTCAGGTCGCCGGGGTTGGTCGCGTGGCCGGTCACGGTCGCGACAATGTCGCGCGCGATCTCGCCCTCGTAGAAGGCGCCCGCGCCGCGTTCGGCCAGCGCGCGGAGCGTCGCGGCGAAGGCGGGGTTGCGAAGAATCGTGCCGACGGCCTTTGCCCTGCCGTCCTGCTCGTAGAAATAGGCGGCGGCACGGGCGTCCTTCCCCAGGTTCCTTTCGCCCGACAAAAGCGCGTTCAGGCGCGGCGAGATGGCAAAGCCGTCTTCCGCCAGCCTGATCGCCGGGGCGAGCACCTGTGCCCAGAGCAGTTTCCCCCAGCGGCGATGCGCCTCCTCCAGCAGCTTCGGCGTGCCGGGAACGCCGACCGAGCGTCCGCCGACGACCGCCTCGACGAAGCGCATCGGCTTGCCGTCTGGCCCGATGAAGCGGTCGGGTTTCGCGGCGGCGGGTGCCGTCTCGCGCCCGTCGAGCGTGATCACCCGCTTGGCCGTCTCGTCCCAGTGGACGAGGAAGGCGCCACCGCCGAGGCCCGAGCTCTGCGGCTCGACCAGATTCAGCACGAGCTGGACGGCGATGGCGGCGTCGACCGCGCTGCCGCCGGCGCGCAGGATGTCGCGCCCCGCTGCGGCGGCGAGCGGATTGGCGGCGGCCACCATGAAGCGCTGGGCGGTGGCGGTGGCCTTTGCGATCCTGCCCGTCGCCGCCTCGGGCGCCGGGGCCAGCGTCTGGGCCGTGGCGGGTGAAGCCATCAGCAGGAGGAGGGCGCAGGCCAGGATGCGGGGGCGGTGGCCGGGAGACAGGGGCATGGGGCGATCATCCGCTGACGGGTGCTGGCGCCAGCCTAGCGCAAGCGCGGAACCGCGCCATCTCCTCGCAACGCTTGGAGCGGTGCCCCGCCGCGGCTAAGGTCGGTCCCCATCTTCGTTTCCCGATCGTGCCAAGGGGGCCCGGCATGTCGCTGTCATCCGTCTCGAATGTCCGCCGGCCCTTTGCCGTCGCCGCCATGGCCTTGCTCGGGCTGGTCCTGGCCGGCTGCGGGGTCAACAACGTGCCGACGCTGGAGGAAAGGGCCAAGGCGAGCTGGAGCGAGGTGCAGAACCAGTATCAGCGCCGGGCCGACCTGATTCCCAACCTCGTCGAGACGGTGAAGGGCTATGCGGCGCAGGAGCGCGAGGTGCTGACCGCTGTGGTCGAGGCCCGCGCCAAGGCGAGCCAGGTCAAGGTCGATGCCTCGACGATCACCGATCCCGCCCGGTTCAAGGAATACCAGGAGGCGCAGAACCAGCTCAGCGGCGCGCTAGGGCGGCTCCTGGTCACGGTCGAGCGCTATCCCGATCTGAAGTCGAACCAGAATTTCCTGGCGCTGCAGTCCCAGCTCGAAGGCACCGAGAACCGTGTCACGGTGGCGCGGCGCGACTACATCCAGGCAGTCCAGGCCTTCAACACCGAAATCCGCACCTTTCCGGGTGTGATCTGGGCGCGGCTGTTCTGGGGCGCGAAGCCGATGGAGACCTTTACAGCGACGGCGGGAGCAGAGCGGCCGCCGGCTGTGAAGTTCTGAGGGTGTTCGACGGGTCCGGGCCATGCTGCTGACCTCTCCGTCATGCTCGGGCTCGACCCGAGCATCTCTTGGGAGAGATTCTCGGGTCTTCGCTTCGCTGCGCCCGAGAATGACGGCTGTGTGCCTCGCCCTGCTGACGGCCTTGTTCGGATCGTTCGCGCTGGCCGCCGATCCATCCTACCCCGCACTCTCCGGCCGGATCGTCGATGGCGCCAATCTCATCGCGGCCGAGGCGCGCGAGCGGATCGAGACCAAGCTCAAGGCCCATGAGGACAAGACTTCGGATCAGATCGTCGTCGCGACGGTGCCCTCCCTCC
This sequence comes from Allobosea sp., assembly GCF_030694325.1. GTDB lineage: Bacteria > Pseudomonadota > Alphaproteobacteria > Rhizobiales > Beijerinckiaceae > Allobosea. The sequence goes on from NZ_JAUXYO010000101.1 coordinate 13,145, forward strand.
AGGGACTAAGCGTCGAGGACTATGCCAATGGCCTGTTCCGGTCCTGGAAGCTCGGCCAGGCCAAGACGAACAACGGTGTCCTGCTGCTGGTCGCGCCGAGCGAGCGCAAGGTCCGCATCGAGGTGGGTTACGGGCTGGAAGGGGCGCTGACCGATGCGCTGTCCAAAGTCATCATCACCACGGCGGTGGCGCCGAAATTCAAGGCGGGCGACTTCGCCGGTGGCATCGAGGGCGGCGTCGACGCGATCCTGAGCATCCTGGCCGGGGATGCCGAGGAGTGGCAGCGCCGCGCGAGCGTGCGCAGCGACGAAACATCGTCGGTCGACATCATCGCGATGGTGGTGATGATGGCGCTGGTCCTGATCATCATCGCCGCCTTCGTCCGGGAGTTCGGCGGAAGCGACGCGTCGCGCCGGCACCGTCTGCGCAACGGGCGCTGGGTGACGCTGCCGCAAAGCTCCGGCTGGAGCACGGGCAGTGGCGGGAGCTGGAGTTCGGGATCCGGCGGGGGATCGAGCTCGAGCGGCGGCTTCTCCGGGGGCGGCGGATCATCGGGCGGCGGCGGGGCTTCGGGAGACTGGTGATGGACGAGCGGGACCGGGAGGTGATCGCCGAGGCGGTGCGACAGGCCGAGAGCGGCTCGTCGGGCGAGATCGTGGTGATGATCGACCGCGCCGCGGCGAGCTATCGCTCGGTGCCGGTGGTGATGGCGCTGACGCTCTCGCTGCTGGTTCCCTGGCCGTTGCTGGCGATGACGGAGACGAGCGCGCCGCGCATCTTCCTGATCCAGCTCGTCTGCGCCGTGCTGCTGCTGGCGAGCCTGCTCTGGTATGGGCGCGGCGGGCGTTTCGTGCCCGGCTTCGTCAAGCGCAAGCGGGCCCATGACGTGGCGCTGCGGGAGTTCACGGCCCGGGGCCTGACCCGCACGCGGCAGCGCACGGGGGTTTTGCTCTATGTCGCGATCCAGGAGCGCTATGCCGAGATCATCGCCGACAGCGGCATCGACGGCCGGGTCGAGCAGGCGGTCTGGGATGGTATCGTCGAAGCGGTCGTGCTCGCGGGCCGTGACGACCGGCTGCGCGAGGGCATCGTCACGGCCGTGCGGGCGATCGGCGCCGTTCTGGCGAACCATGCTCCGCGCTCGCCCGACGACATCGACGAACTGCCGAACAATGTCGTGATCCTGTGAAGGAAGCTCAGTGCGGGCTGCGCGCCGCCGCGAGGACCGCGCCCGGCATGGCTCCGTACTTGCCCTGCCGCTCGGCCTGGACGAGGACGACATAGCTGTCGACCTCGGGCCCCTGCGTGACGGCGACCGGCGCCGTGAGGGTCGCGGTACGACCGTCCCAGTCGCCGATGCGCGTCATGCCGCGCACGACATTGGCATAGGCCACGGTCTTGCCCTGGTTCTCACCGCGGGCGATCGGCACCGTGACCATCTTCGTCGTGGTTGCGACCCAGACGCCGGCCGTCCGCTCCTGCACATCGCCGATGGGCGAGAGGGTGACCACGATCTGTCCGCCCTCTTCATTGAGGCCGAGCTTCGCGACGAAGCCGCCTCCAGAGGGTTGCTTCGAGGCGCGCTCGATCTCGCCGCGGTCGGATCCGACCACATGAACGGCGCCGTTGATGACGGCCTGGGGGGTGTAGACCTGTCCGTCCCCGCGGGCCTTGGCATAGTATTTCTGGCGCTTGGCGAAGCTGTCCTTGCCGAGCGTGTCCTTCCAGCCGAGATAATCCCAATAGGTCACGGGCATCGTCAGGGTGATGACGTCCGGCTGCTTCGCCAGTTCGACGAAGAGGGCGTCCGCAGGCGGGCAGGAGGAGCAGCCCTGGCTGGTGAAGAGTTCGACCACGGCCCGGGGCTGGAGATCCGCCGGCGTTTGCGCGCGCGCGGCCGCGGTGCCTAGCACGAGCAGGGCGGCAGCGGCGGACAGGACGGGCGCGGAACGTTTCATGGTTTGAACTCGGCGAGACCTTACATCTCAGGCGTTACCAAAGCGCCCCATTCCTCTCACTTCAAAATCACGTTGCCTTGAAAGCAGGCGATGGTGCAACGGTCGGTGCCTCCGCAGCGGCGGCCGAGATCATGTTCGGCCGCCAGCGGCGATGCATCCACAGCCACTGCTCGGGGTGTTCGCGGACCCAGCCTTCGACGACGGCCGTCATCATCGCCATCGCACCCTGGACGTTGATCTCGCCGGCAGCGTCGCGGGGCAGGTCGAGCGGGGGCGTCAGCTCCAGCCGGAAGCGCTGCTTCGGCAGGCGGATGACCCGCACGCCGTGGACCGGGCATTCGAAGCGTCGTGCGAACTTGCCGAGGATCGGGTTGGTCAGCGCCGGTCGCCCCATGAAGGGCACGACGACGCCCCGGGTGAAATGCTGGTCGATGAGCATGCCGAGATGGCCGTCGCGCTCGAGCACGCCCTGCATGGCGAAGGCGGCGCCCTGTTTCGCGGCGGCGAGCCCTCCCATGGCGCCGGAGCGGATCTCGTGGACGACCGCGGCGATGGCCGGGTCGTTGGGCGCCCGGAAGACCGCCGTCGTGTCCAGATCATAGGCCTGGGCGCAGATCGCCGGCAGTTCCCAATTGGCGAGATGGGCGGAGAAGATCAGCCCGGGCTTCGCGTCGTCCTTGAGCGCGATGAAATGCTCGATACCCTCGACCTCGACGCGCGAGGATGCGTCGGGCTTGAGGTAGTCGTAATCGAAGAGCGTCTTCAGGTGGGCGTATTCGGCGGCGGTGCGGCCGAGATTCTCCCAGGCGCCCCGCGCGATGCGGCGCACCTCGGCGTCATTCATGCCCGGAAAGGCCGCCCGGATATTGGCCAGCGCGACGCGGTTGACCGGGATCAGCGGGCTCGCCGCACGCAGCAGCCAGCCGCCGAGGTCGCTGGACCGTTCGGGGCCGAGCAGGCGCAGGAAGCCGAACAGGGCCCGGATCAGGCCGATCATCACCGCTGCGCCGGCGCGTGCGGCGATTGTTTTCATGCGTCTCAAGATCGGCCCGGTCCCCTCGCACCCGTGCGGTCGCTGCGGCCGGGCTGGAGCCGCGACTAGCGGCAGGACGGCGCCTTCGTCAAGTTTTCAACCGCCGCGACCTGTTTGCGGCCTCCTTTCCGCAGCGTCCTCAGAACGTCACGACCACTTTGCCGAAGACCTGTCGGCCTTCGAGACGCGCCAACCCCTTCTCGAAATCCTCCAGCGGGAAGACGGAATCGATCACCGGCTTCATGCCGGCCGCCATCTTGTCGAGCGACTGGCGGATGTTCTCGATGCGGCAGCCGAAGGAGCCGGTGATGCGGTACTGCTGCTGGAAGAGCTGCATCAGGTTGATCGTGGCCGACGCGCCCGAGGTCGCGCCGCAGGTGACGAGGCGGCCGCCGCGCTTGAGGCAGAGCAGCGAGCCGTTCCAGGTGTCGGCGCCGACATGCTCGAAGACGACGTCGACGCCCTTGCGCTTCGTCAGGCGGCGGACCTCGCCCTCGAATCGCTCGGTCTTGTAGTTGACGACGTAATCGGCGCCGAGTTCGGCGGCCTTGCGGCCCTTCTCGTCGTCGCCGACCGTGGTGTAGACCGTGCAGCCGATCGCCTTGGCCATCAGGATCGCGGCCGTGCCGATGCCGGAGCCGCCGGCATGGACCAGGACCGATTCTCCCGGCTCGAGCTTGGCGTTGTCGAACAGCATGTGCTGGACCGTGCCGAAGCCGATCGGCGCGCAGGCGGCGTCCTCGAAGGAGACTCCGGACGGCGCCTTGACGACGAGCCGGGCAGCCTTGTTCAGGTACTCGCGGGCGAAACCGTCGATATGGAAGCCCATGATCCCGGCCACGTTCTCGCAGAGATTGTCGCGGCCCTCGCGGCAGGCCTTGCAATGGCCGCAGGTCTCGGCGCCATAGGCGGTGACGGTGTCGCCGACGGTCAGCCCGGTGACGCCTTCGCCGACGCAGACGATCTCGCCCGAGGCCTCGACACCGGCCGCCTGCGGCATCTTGCGCTTGGCGAAGGCCATGCCGCGGAAGCCCCAGACGTCGAGATAGTTCAAAGCGACGGCGCGGATGCGGATCTGGACCTCGCCGGCGGCGGGCGGCGGCGGCGGGTCGATCTCCTCGAGGCGGAGGTCGCGGTCGCCGTGGAGCTGGAGGGAACGCATGATGAGGTCAATCTTTCAAAGCTGGTCGGGCCATGCTCGAGACGTGTGGAACACGGCCAGGATTTCGATGCGACCGTCGCGGACGCGATAAGGAAGGATAAAGGGAAAGCCGGAGAGGACGAGTTCGCGTGTCCCGTCGACGCGCCCCGGCCGCCCGATATCCGGATGATCGGCCAAGACGGCGGCTCGGGCTTCTATCGCTTGGACCAGTGCAGATGCGGCGGCGGGATTGTCCTGAGCGACGAACGCGAAAGCCTGATCGATTTCACGCAAGGCGCGGCGCGTCCAGACGATCTTCACGCGGGCTTGGCCCGGTATTTCGCAAAGACGGTCTCCACCTCCTCGTCACTGGCAAATTCGCCGCGGTCGGCGTCGTCGAGGCCGTCCTTGATCCGGGCGATCTGCCAGGCGTTGCGTTCGAGATAATCCTCGATCGCCTTGGCGGCGAGCCAACTGCGTGAACGGTCGATGTCGCTGGCGAGGGCGTCGAGCTTCGCCAGCATCTGGTCATCGAGGCGAATGGTGAAAGCAGCCGTCATGGCGGTTCACTCCGGTTCGGATCGAACCAAAATAGGTATCGTCTCGCGAAAAGTCGATTCAGCGATGGACGCCGAGCTGCGCGGTGACGCCACCGTCGATTGGAATGACCGCGCCGGTGATGTAGGCGGCGGGCTCGCTCATCAGGAAGGCGGCGAGGCCGCCGACCTCCTCGGGCCTGGCGAAGCGCCCGGCCGGGATCTGCCCCTGCATCTTGTCGCGATAGGCGGCGTAGGGCGCCATCATGTCGGTGTCGACGAAGCCCGGCGCGATGACGTTGACGGTGACGCCGCGCTTGCCGGTCTCGACCGCGAGCGTCTTCGCATAGGAGATCAGCGCGCCCTTGGAGGCGGCATAAGCCGCGTTGCCGGGGTTGCCGCGCAGCGCCGCGACCGAGCCGATGGCGACGATGCGCCCCGAACGGGCGCGGATCATGGACCGCATCAGGCTCTTGGCGAGGCGGGTGAAGGCCCAGAAATTGACCTGCATGGCGGCTTCCGCCTTGTCCTGCACCATCATCGCGGCGAGCGAATCATAGGGCTGGCCGGCATTGTGGACGAGGCCGAAATAGCTCTCGCCCTCGCGCGCCTCGCAGAATGCGTCGAGTGCCGCCTTGTCGGAGAGGTCGAGCGGCAAGGCCTGGATGGCGCGGCCGGAATGCGCGGCGGCGATCTCGGCGGCCAGTGCCAGAGCCTGCTCGGCCGAGGAGCGATAGGTGAAGTCGACATCGTGGCCGGCCGCGGCCAGTGCCCGGACGATGGCCGCGCCGACGCCCTTGGCGCCGCCGGTGACGAGAACTCTTGTCATGAGCGGGCGGGCTCCGCGGTCAGGACGAGGCTGGTATTCTGCCCGCCGAAGCCGAAGGAGTTGGACAGCACCGTCCGCACCGGGGCGTCGCGGGCGACGTTGGGCACCACATCGAGCGCGATCGCGGGATCGGGCGTGACGTAGTTGATCGTCGGCGGGATGCGGCCATGCGCGATGGTGAGGAAGGAGATCACCGCCTCGACTGCACCGGCTGCCGTCAGCGTGTGGCCGATCATCGACTTGTTGGAGGACATCGGCAGGCGCGCCATGCGCTCGCCGAAGACGGCGGCGCAGCTCATCGCCTCCATCTTGTCGTTCTCAGGCGTCGAGGTGCCATGGGCGTTGATGTAGTCGACATCATCGGGGCTCAGGCCGGCATCGGCCAGCGCATCCTGCATGGCGAGGATGGCGGGCTTGCCGTCCGGGCTGGAGCGGGTGCGATGGAAGCCGTCGCCGCGCTCGCCGCAGCCGGCGACGATGCCGAGGATGGTCGCCCCGCGCGCCAGGGCGTGGTCGTAATCCTCCAGCACCAGCGCGCCCGCGCCCTCGCCCATGACGAAGCCGTCGCGGTTCTTGGAGAAGGGCTTGGCGGCGCCTTCCGGCGGGTCGTTCTGGGTCGACAGCGCCGAAAGCAGCGAGAAGCGGATCAGCGCTTCGGCATGGATCGAGCCGTCGGTGCCGATGCACAGCGCCGCTGGCGTATCGCCCCGCCGGATCGCCTCGACGCCCATCTGGATCGCAGTGGCGCCAGACGAGCAGGCGGTCGAGAGCGAGATCGGCGAGCCCTTGGTGCCGAAGGCGTCCGCGACATGGTCGGCGACAGTGCCGAACAGGAAAAGCTCGTGCATGGCCTTGTGTTTCAGCGTCGCCGCCTCGCGCAGCAGCCCGTCATAGTCCACATCGCCCTCGATCGAGGCGGCGAGCTCCTGCTTCTGCGGCCACTCCATTTCGACCGGCGGCACCGCCATGAAGAGTTCGCCGGGGAAATCGCCGGCTTGGCCGAGCCCGCTCTGTCCGACGGCTTCGTCGGCGGCCAGCATGGCGAGCTTCTCGGACAGCTCCGGCGCCGCAAAGGGGCCATCGAAGAGGAAATCGACGGTCCCGCCGATCGTGGTGCGCAACCCTTGTGTCGGAAAGCGCTCGATGGCGTGGATGCCCGAGCGCCCGGACGTCAGGGCCTCCCAATTGGCGTCCTTGCCCTGGCCGAGCGAGGTGACGATGCCGAGCCCGGTGACGGCGACGATCGGCCGGCCCCTGGCGTCGCGGTGCTGTGTGCTGCGCTGTTGTGTGTTGCTCATGGCTTCACCCTCACGCCTTGACCAGATGGGCGGCGCCCTCGCCGCGCCAATGGCCGGCGCCGGTGACGACGGCCTCCTGCGCATGGCCCGTCGACAGGGCGGCGGCGGCAAGCGCGACCAAGACGGGGAAAGCTGCTTCGAGCGCGTGGCCGACGAGATCGCCCGTCGCGATGCGCCGGGCCTGCGGCAGGGTGGCGATGGCGGAGGCTTCCTCGGCGGTGATCCCGGCAGCTCCGGTTGCGGCTGAGATGGCGAGCGCGCCCGGCGCCACGGGCCCGAGGTTGCCGATCAGCCTGCGCAGGGTCGCCTCGACGGTGCCCGGCGCGCGCTTGGAGCGGGCGGCGATGACTTTGTCGAGCTTGGCATGGATAGCGGCGCCACGGGCGGCGGCGCGTTCGGCCGATTCCAGCACCAGGAAGGCCGAAGCGCTGCCCGTGATGATGCCCGGCGCCGCCTCGCGGTCGAAGACCGGGGCGAAATCGCCCTTGCGCAGATAGCCCCCGAGTTCGAGCAGCAGCAGCATGTCGCGGCGCTCGGCATTGTAGGAGCCGCCGACCAGCATGATATCGGCCTGGCCCGCGGCGATGCGGGCATGGGCGGTGCGGATCGCGTCGACACCGGCCTGCTCCTCGCCCATGAAGGTCCGCGAGGCGCCGGTGATACCGTGGACGATGCCGATATTGCCGGCGAGCAAATTGGAGAGCTGCGCCAGGAACAGGGTCGGGCGCAGATCGCCCATCAGACGTTCGTTGAGGTAGGCGCCGGGCGCATTGGCGCCGCGCAGCCCGGTGAGGATGGCACCGTCGACGGCATGATCGCGCTCGCCGCCGCCCGCCGCGACGATGACCTGCAGCAGGCTCTTGGTTTCGACGTCGTCCTTGATACCGGCGCCATCGAGCGCGAGGCCTGCCGTATAGACGCCCAGCCGCTGCCAGGGCTCCATCTGGCGCTGGTCGGATTTCTTCGGGATCTGCCGGTCGAGATCGAGGACTTTCAGCGGATGGACCGGATAAGGCGCGAAGCTCGTCGCGTCGACGACGGGCGCCGTGGAACCGGCAATTGCGGCCACATGGGTCTCGATGCCCTCGCCCAGGCTGGAGGCGAGGCCGATACCGGTGATGACGACGCCGCGCTGCATGATCAGACCTGTTCCGGCGTCAGGCCGATGGCGGCGAGGCGCGCCTCCATCAGGCTGCGCATGTCGGCGGGGAAGGGCATCAGGCGGAAGCGCAGCTCCGCGTCGCAGATCGGCTTGCCGGCGATCGCGATCTTCGCCTTGGTCGCGGCATAGCCCGAGCCCTCGATGACGAGTTCGGCGGCGATGTCGAGCACGGCATCGGGTTCTACGAAGGTGCGGAAGCGCGCCTTGTCGACCGTCATCAGGAAGGGCATCTGCGTCATGCCGTTGAGGGCGAGCAGCAGATAGCCCGAGGCCTGCGCCATCGTCTCGGTCAGAAGCACGCCGGGGACGAGCGGGTGGCCGGGGAAATGACCCTCGAAGACGGGGCTGGCGTCTGCCGCCGGCACGGTCGAGCGCGTCGTGATCCGCTTCTCACCCGGTTCGAAGGCGACGACGCGATCGATCATGTCGAAATATTCGAGGCGCATGCGCTTCCGATCGTCGGTAACAGGGCGTCGAAGCCGGCTCCGACGCGGTTCTGCTCTAAACCCTGAGCCGGCACGGCTCAAGCCGGCGCCGGTCGCCAAAGCAGGACGGCCCCCATGCGGGTTCGCAGACGGCTCGTCCGCGCACCGCTATGGAGGCCGTGATGACGGCGGTGATGGAGTTCAGGCCGCCTTGGCGGCGACGAGGTCGTCGATGCGCTTGCAGAGGTTCTCGAGCACGAAATACTGCTCGGCGGGCGCCTTGCCCTCGTTGACCTCCTGCGTCCACTGCTCGAGCGGAAGCTTGATGCCGAAGGCCTTGTCGATCGCGAAGGCGATGTCGAGGAAGGCCAGCGAGTCGATACCGAGATCGTCGATGGCGTGGCTTTCCGGCGTAATCTTCTCGCGCGGAATGTCGCAGGTCTCCGAAATGATTCCGGCGACCGTCTCGAAAGTGGCGGACATGCGGGTGCTCCCGTCGTGATGATGGAGGCGGACGACATCCGGGCGCGGACGATCGTCCTGCGCCTGCCCCAAGCCCCCCGCCAAGGATGACTGTGACGCCCCCTTACACCGCGGGGTTTGCGAGGACAACCGGCAGGCGTCGTCCTTCTCCCCCGGCGAAGGGGGAGAAGGCGATCGGGCGCGGTCTCAGGCGGCGAGGCCGCGCAGCACGTAGTGCAGGATGCCGGCGTTCTTGAAGTAGTCGATCTCGTCCAGCGTATCGATGCGGCAGAGGATCGGCACCTTCTTCACCGAGCCGTCGGCATAGGTGATTTCGGCTTCCAGCATCTGTCGCGGCTTGACCGTGGCGAGGCCGCTGATCGTCACCGTCTCGTCGCCCTTGAGATCGAGCGAGGCCCAGCTCGTGCCCTCCTGCAGGGTGAAGGGGACGACGCCCATGCCGACCAGGTTCGAGCGGTGGATGCGCTCGAAGCTCTGCGCGATCACGGCCTTGACGCCGAGCAGGTTGGTGCCCTTCGCCGCCCAGTCGCGCGAGGAGCCATTGCCGTATTCGACGCCGGCGAAGACGACCAGCGGCACGTTCTCCTGCTTGTAGCGCATGGCCGCGTCGTAGATCGGCAGCTCTTCCTTGCTCGGATAGTGGATGGTGTAGCCGCCCTCGCGCCCGTTGGGGCCCATCATGTGGTTGCGGATGCGGATATTGGCGAAGGTGCCGCGCATCATCACCTCGTGATTGCCGCGGCGCGTGCCGTACTGGTTGAAGTCGGCCACCGCGACGCCATGCTCGGTGAGATAGGCGCCGGCGGGCGAGGCGGCCTTGATCGAACCGGCGGGAGAGATGTGGTCGGTGGTGATCTTGTCGCCGAAGAGGCCGAGGATTCGGGCGCCCTTGATGTCGGTGACCGGCGTCGGCGTCTTGCTGATGCCCCGGAAATAGGGTGGGTTCTGGACGTAGGTCGAGGCGTCCTCCCAGGCATAGGTCTGGCTTTCCGGGGTCTTCACCGCCTGCCAATGCGCGTCGCCCTTGAAGACGTCGGCATATTTCGCCTCGAAGATGGCGCGCGTGACATTCTTGGCGATGAAGTCCTGGATCTCCTTGTTGGAGGGCCAGATGTCCTTGAGGAAGACCGGCTTGCCGTCGGAGCCGGTGCCGAGCGGCTCGGTCGTCAGGTCCATCTGGACGGAACCGGCCAGCGCATAGGCGACGACCAGCGGCGGCGAGGCGAGGTAGTTCGCCTGCACGTCGGGCGAGACGCGGCCCTCGAAGTTGCGGTTGCCGGAGATCACGGCGCCCGCGATCAGGCCCTGTTCGTTGATCGCCTTCGAGATCGGCGCCGGCAGCGGGCCGGAATTGCCGATGCAGGTGGTGCAGCCGAAGCCGACCAGGTTGAAGCCGAGCTTGTCGAGATCGGCCTGCAGGCCGGCCTTGGCGAGATATTCGGCGACGACCTGCGAGCCGGGCGCCAGCGAGGTCTTGACCCAGGGCTTGACGGTCAGGCCCTTGGCGACCGCGTTGCGGGCGAGCAGCCCCGCCGCCATCAGCACCGAGGGGTTGGAGGTGTTGGTGCAGGAGGTGATGGCGGCGATGACGACGTCGCCATGGCCGAGATCGAAGGACTGGCCCTCGACCGGCACGCGGCGCGCAATCTCGCCGCCCTTCTTGTATTCGGTGTCCATCGCCGCCTTGAAGCCCTTGGCGACGCCGTTCAGGTCGATGCGGCCTTCGGGGCGCTTCGGGCCGGCCATCGAGGGCTGGACCGTCGAGAGGTCGAGTTCGAGCGTGTCGGTGAAGACCGGATCGGGGGTCTCGATCGTCGCGAACAGGCCTTGAGCCTTGCTGTAGGCCTCGACCAGCGCGATCCGGTCGGTCTTGCGGCCGGTCGTGGTGAGATATTCGAGCGTCTCGGCATCGACCGGGAAGAAGCCGCAGGTGGCGCCGTATTCCGGGCCCATATTGGCGATGGTGGCACGGTCGGCCAGCGTCAGGTTGTAGAGGCCGGGGCCGAAGAACTCGACGAACTTCCCGACGACGCCCTTCTTGCGCAGCATCTGGGTGACGGTCAGCACGAGGTCGGTGGCGGTGATGCCTTCCTTGAGCGAGCCGGTCAGCTTGAAGCCGATCACCTCGGGCAGCAGCATCGACTGCGGCTGGCCGAGCATGGCGGCCTCGGCCTCGATGCCGCCGACGCCCCAGCCGAGCACGGCCAGACCATTGACCATGGTGGTGTGCGAATCGGTGCCCACGACGGTGTCGGGATAGGCAACCTCGACCTCGGCGCCGTCGATCGTCTCATGCCGGGTCCAGACCGTCTGGGCGAGGTATTCGAGATTGACC
>NZ_JAUXYO010000056.1 GCF_030694325.1 Allobosea sp.
CGCCGAGCGCGGCGGCCTGCGCGCGGGCGATCTCGTCGTCTCGATCGACGGCCGCGCGATCTCGAGCTTCTCCGACATGCAGCGCGCGATCTCGGCCCGCCCCGAGGAGACGCTGACCGTCGTCGTGGATCGCGCCGGGGCGCTGGTAACGCTGCCCGTCACGCCGGCGCTCGTCGAGCAGAGCACGCCGGTCGGCAAGCAGCGCATCGGCGTGCTCGGCGTCCAGGCTTCGCGCCAGGCCAGCGACTGGCAGACGCAGCATTTCGGCCTGCTCGAATCGGCCAAGGTCGGCGTTGGCGAGACCTGGTACGTCGTCGAGCGCACCTATGATTATCTGGCCAAGCTCGTGCGCGGGCGGGAATCGGTCGATCAGCTCTCCGGCCCGATTCGGATCGCGCAGGTCTCCGGCATCGTGGCCAGCAATTCCGGCCTGATGGGGCTTCTCAACCTCGCCGCCATCCTCTCGGTCTCGATCGGGCTGATGAACCTCTTCCCCGTGCCGATGCTCGATGGCGGGCATCTGATGTTCTATGCGATCGAGGCGGTGCGCGGGCGACCGCTCAGCGACCGCGCCCAGGAACTCGGCTTCCGCTTCGGGCTCGGCCTCGTGCTGATGCTGATGCTCTTCGTCACCTGGAACGATCTCGTCCACGTCCGATCGCTGCTTTAGCGGTTGAGCGTTGGACGGCTGGAATCGCCGCGCCTGCGGGGCCGATCGGTGGCCCGTCCGTTAACGGCTTGCCGACGATTTAAAGCGATCGGGCCGGTCGGGCGTCGTCCGCCTGACGTTTTCGATGCGTCGCAGCATGGCCGGGAGCGCGCCGTTGGAGGCCGGTTTGCGGCCAAATCACGGCAATCCGCGTGGCCTCCGAGCAACGAGCGCCTCGAAAATATTTCGTTAACGACAATGCCCGTTTGCACCCCGCGGGAAACTTTGTAGAAGCGAATGGACTGCAATGTCTCCATGCGGCCGCTCGTAGGCGGTCGCCCCCGCGACCGGGGTGGTGACCTGATAAATGGAATAGGCGACCCGATGACGTCGACCCAAAAGAGCCGGTCCATGAAAACGCGGCTCTCTCGATCAGTCGGACTTTCGGCCTTCATGTTGGCCGTCAGCGGTGGCGTGGTGTTCGCGCAGGCCGTGATTGTCCAGGGCAACAGGCGCGTCGATGCGGAGACGATCCGCTCCTATGCGTCCGGTCAGAGCGCTCCGCAGCAGATCCGCGAGAACCTGCTCGCCACCGGCCTGTTCACCAATGTGCAGGTGAACCGCCGCGGCGCGCAGACCGTCATCTCCGTCCAGGAGAGCGACACGATCAACCGCGTCGCCTTCGAGGGCAACCGTCGCCTGAAGAGCGAAATCCTGCTGCAGCAGGTCCAGTCGAAGGCCGGCGGCCCGATGAGCCAGCAGCTTATCGATGCCGACGTCGCCCGTCTGAAGGAAGTCTATCGCCGCGCCGGCTACGGCCTGTCCTCGGTCAGCGGCCGCATCGCGCCGCTGCCGAACGGCCGCTCGGACGTCGTCTTCACGATCAACGAGAGCGGCAAGACCGGCGTCAAGTCGATCAACTTCGAAGGCAACCAAGTCTATTCGGACGGTCGCCTGCGCGGTCTGATGACCACGACCGAATCGAATTTCCTGAGCTGGATCAAGACCTCCGACGTCTACGATCCCGACCGTATCACCTCGGATCTCGAGCTCGTCCGGCGCTTCTATCTGAAGAACGGCTATGCCGACTTCCAGATCCTGAACAGCCAGGCCCGTTTCGACGATGCCGCCGGCGGCTGGGTCATCGACGTCACCGTGTCGGAAGGGCCGCAGTACAAGGTCGGCAGCGTCGCGGTCGATTCCTCGGTGCGCGAGATCGACTCTGCCACGCTCAACAACTACGTCGTGACCTCGGCGGGCGACACCTATAACGCCGAGGCCGTCGAGAGGACGCTCGTCAGCCTGACCACCGAGGTCTCGCGCCGCGGCTATCCCTTCGCCCAGGTCCGCCCGCGCGGTGACCGCGACGCCGCCGGCCGCCTGATCGGCATCACCTATGTCGTCGACGACGGCCCGCGCGTCTATGTCGAGCGCATCAATGTGCGCGGCAACACCCGCACGCGCGATTACGTCGTCCGCCGCGAGCTCGATCTCGGCGAGGGCGACGCCTACAACAAGGTCATGGTCGACCGCGCCGAGCGTCGCCTGAACAATCTCGGTTTCTTCAACAAGGTCCGCATCACCAACGAGCCGGGCTCCGCGCCCGACCGCGTGGTCGTCAACATCGACGTCGAGGACAAGGCCACCGGCTCCTTCTCGATCTCGGGCGGCTATTCGACCTCGGACGGCGTGATCGGCGAGGTTGCGCTGTCGGAATCGAACTTCCTCGGTCGCGGCCAGTTCGTCCGCATCGCGGGCACGCTGGGCCAGCGCACGCAGGGCGTCGACTTCTCCTTCACCGAGCCCTATTTCCTCGGTCGCCGCATCGCGGCGGGCTTCGACCTGTTCTCGAAGTTCAGCGACAACTACAACACCGGCCGCTTCGAGAGCCGCGTCACCGGCGGCACCGTCCGCATGACCTTCCCGATCACGGAAGAGTTCTCGATCACGCCGCGCTACTCGATCTACACCACCGAGATCGAGATCCCGAACAGCTTCGACCGGCCGTATAATGACTGTACGGTGCCGCTGACCGGTGTCACGCCGGGCACCGCAGGTGCGATCGGGGCCAGCACCACGATCAACTGCCTCACCAATGGCGAGGCGACGGTTGCGGTGAAGGAAGCCGCCGGCACCACCCCGACCTCCCGGGTCGGCCTCGGCTCCACCTACACCTCGCTCGACAGCAACCAGAACCCGCGCAACGGCTTCATCGCCGAGATCAAGCCGGAATTCGCCGGTCTGGGCGGCGATTCGAAGTTCCTGCGCGTGGCCGCGGATGCGCGCTACTACAAGGAAATCTTCGACGACGTCGTCGGCTTCGTCCGGGTTCAGGGCGGTCACGTGCAGGCGACCAGTGGCAATCTCCGCATGATCGACCACTACTTCCTCGGACCGACCCTGGTGCGCGGCTTCGCGCCGTCGGGCATCGGCCCGCGCGACGTGCTAAACGATCCAACCGCGAACGCGCTCGGCGGCACCAGCTATTTCGGTGGTTCGGTCGAAGTGCAGTTCCCGATCTGGGGGCTGCCGCGCGATCTCGGCCTGCGTGGCGCGATCTTCGCCGACGCCGGTACGCTCTTCAGCTATGATGGCGGCACGGCCGTTGCGAGCGCCTGCCCGGCCGGCTCAACGGGTCGCTTGTTCAACGTTGCTTTGTCTCAGGGCCAAACGGCGCAGACCAACGTGGCCTGCGTGCGCGACAAGAACGTGCTGCGCTCCTCGGTCGGCGTCAGCCTGCTCTGGCAGTCGCCGCTTGGCCCGATCCGCTTCGACTACGCTTACGCGCTCTCGAAGGACGACGGGCAGTGGGGCACGGCGATCGTCAATGGTGCAGCCGTCACCGGCAAGTTCGGCGGCGACCGCCTGCAGGCCTTCCGCTTCTCCGGCGGCACCCGCTTCTGACGCGGCGGGGCGCTCGCGCCCCGCTCCGGACACATCCCCTGATGTCAGATCCCCATTTCTTTCCGGCCGCGACCTCGCTCGACTGCAGCGAGGTCGCCGTCATTTCGGGCGCCGCGCTGCCCGAGGGCGCTGATCCGGCGCGGCGTTTTACCGGTGCGGCGGCGCTTGAGCAGGCCGGTCCTGCCGACATCGCCTATATGGACAACCCGAAATACACCGAGGCGCTGGCGGCGACCGCCGCCGGGCTGTGCCTGGTCTCGCCGCGCTTTGCCGAGCGCGTGCCGGCCGGCACGCTCGCGCTGGTCACGCCCACGCCCTATCACGCCTTCGCCAAGATCCTGGCGCGCTTCTTTCCCGCCGCCCTGAAGCCGGGCTCGGTGTTCGCTTCGCAGGGTGTCGCGCCCGGCGCCTTCGTCCATGCGACGGCGGTCCTCGAGGCCGGCGTCACGGTCGATCCCGGTGCCGTCATCGGGCCGGGCGCGGAGATCGGCTCGGGGACTGTCGTCGCCTCGCATGCCGTCATCGGCCCGCAGGTCCGCATTGGACGCGACTGCTCGATCGGCGCGGGCTGCAGCCTGCAGGCGACCCTGATCGGAAACCGCGTCATCATCCATCCCGGCGTCCGGATCGGGCAGGACGGTTTCGGCTTCGCGATGAGCCCGAGAGGGCACATGAAGGTGCCGCAGATCGGCCGCGTCATCATCCAGGACGATGTCGAGATCGGCGCCAACACCTGCATCGACCGCGGCGCCAGCCGCGACACGGTGATCGGCGAGGGCACCAAGATCGATAACCTCGTCCAGATCGGCCACAACGTCGTCGTCGGCCGCCATTGCGTCATCGTCTCGCAGGTCGGCATCGCCGGCTCCTCGACGCTCGAGGATTTCGTCGTGCTCGGCGGTCAGGTCGGCCTCGCCGGTCACCTCACCATCGGCATGGGCGCGCAGATCGCGGCCCAGAGCGGCGTGGCCGGCGATGTCCCGCGCGGCGCCAAATATGGCGGCTATCCGGCGCAGCCGGCTCTCAGCTGGGCCCGCGAAAGCGCGATGCTGAAGTCCCTGCTCGCCAACCGCGGCAAGGGCAAATCCCAAGGCTGATGCGGTCGCCCCGGTGCGGCCGGCTGTTGGCCTCGCCGCGTCTCGCGGCTAGAAGAAACCGGTGATGCGGAGCGGGCTCCGCGCGGGAGAGACAAGACGATGACCGAGGCGACGACGGCGCTGGGTGTGGCCGACATCCAGAAGATCATGGCCTGCATTCCCCACCGCTACCCGTTCCTGCTCGTCGACCGCGTCGTGGAGATCAACGGCGACGAATCCGGCGTCGGGATCAAGAACGTCACCATCAATGAGCCGCAATTCACGGGGCATTTCCCCGGCAATCCCGTGTTTCCGGGCGTTCTGATGATCGAGGCGATGGCGCAGACCGCCGGCGTTCTGGTTGTCAACGCGCGCGGCAGCGACGATGTGGCCGTGCGCAGCGTGCTCTTCACCACGATCGACAAGGCCAAGTTTCGCAAGCCCGTCGTCCCCGGCGACACGCTGCGCTTCCACCTCACCAAGGTGGCCCGCAAGCGCAACATCTACTTCTATCGGGGCGAGGCGCGGGTCGAAGGCACGCTGGTCGCCGAAGCCGATCTGTCGGCGATGGTCGTCTGATCCCGTGAGGGTCCGCAAGAGCAGGACGGCCCCGGCCGTGAGTGTCAGGTCATGAGCGCAACGATTCATCCCATGTCGGTCGTGGACCCTGCGGCGCGGCTCGCCGCCGGCGTCACGATCGGCCCCTTCTGCACGGTCGGCCCCGATGTCGTCCTCGATGAAGGCGTCGAGCTCATCAGCCATGTCGCCGTGGCCGGCCGCACCACTATCGGCGCTCGCACCAAGGTTTATCCCTTCGCCTCGATCGGCCATCCGCCGCAGGACGTGAAGTACAAGGGCGAGCCCTCGACCCTGACGATCGGCGTCGATTGCCTGATCCGCGAAGGCGTCACGATGAACCCCGGCACCGAGGGCGGCGGCATGAAGACGACGGTCGGGGACCGCTGCTTCTTTCTCGCCAACTCGCACGTCGCCCATGACACCTCGATCGGCGACAACGTCATTTTTTCCAACAACGTCATGTGCGCCGGTCATGTGAAGGTCGGCAATTTCGTCATCGTCGGCGGCGGCACCGGGCTGCACCAGTTCATCCGCGTCGGAGACCACGCCTTCATCGGCGGCGGCGCGGGCGTCATGCATGACGTCATTCCCTTCGGCATGGTGCGCGACAACCCGGCCCATCTCGCCGGGCTCAATCTCGTCGGCCTGCGGCGGCGCGGCTTCACGCGCGAGCAGATCCACGAGTTGCGCCGCGCCTACCGGCTGCTCTTCGCCGATGAGGGAACGTTGTCGGAGCGCGTCGAGGACGTCGCCAGCGAGTTCGCGGCCCATCCGCTGATCCACGAGATCCTCGACTTCATCCGGGTCGGCGGCGAGCGCGCCATCTGCGTCCCGCACGACGTCAACGCGCCCGATCGGTGAGCGCCGGTCCGGCATCGACACACGCGACGCGCAGCCCCCTCGCCATCATCGCCGGTGGGGGGGATTTCCCGCCGCGGCTGGCCGAGCTCGTCGCCGGCAGCGGGCGGCCTCTGTTCGTGGCTGCGCTCGAGGGGGCGGCCGATCCGGCGCGTTTCGGCGCCGCCGATCTGCAGAGCTACCGCCTCGGCCAGCTCGGCCGCCTCCTCGACGAGCTGCGTCGCCGGTCCATCGGCGACCTCGTGCTGATCGGCAGCCTGCCGCGCCCGAGCTTCTCAGGCCTGCGGCCCGAGGCTTCGACCCTGAAATACCTGCCGCATTTCGCCCGCGCCTTCCGCGGCGGGGATGATCATCTGCTGCGAGGCGTCGTCGGCTTTTTCGAGGACCAGGGCTTTGCGGTGCATGGCCCGGCCGACATCGCCCCGGCGATGACGGCCCCGGTCGGCGCTCTCGGCCGCAAGGTCGCCTCTGCCGAGCAGAAGGCGCTGATCGCACGCGGCTTCGAGCTGCTGGCGGCATTGTCGCCCTTCGATGTCGGGCAGGCCGCCATCCTCGCCGATCATCGCGTCGTCGCGATCGAGGCGGCCGAGGGCACGGACGCCATGATCGGCCGTGTGGCCGAGATGGTCGCATCTGGGCGTCTGCGGATCGCCAAGGGCGACGGTGTCCTGGTCAAGGCGCCCAAGGACGGGCAGGATCTGCGCGTCGACATGCCGGCCATCGGCCCGCAGACGCTGCGCAACGTGGTGGCGGCCGGTCTGGCGGGAATTGGCCTGCACGCCGGTCGCGTTCTCGTCGGCGATGCGGTCGGCCTCGGCCGGCTCGCCGATCAATCCGGGCTCTTCGTCGAGGGCGTCACGAAGGACAGCCCATGAACGAGCCCTTCCGCCTCGCGATCGTGGCCGGCGAGGCCTCGGGCGACGCGCTGGCGCTGCGCTTCCTCGAGACGCTGCGCCGGCGGCTGGCCCCGCGCGAGGTGATCGTCACGGGGGTCGGCGGCGAGGCGCTGGTCGCCGCCGGGCTGGCGCCATTGTTCCCGCAGGCCGATATCGCGGTGATGGGATTCGGCCCCGTGGTGGCGCGCCTGCCCCTGCTGCTGCGCCGCATGGAGGACGCCGCGCGTGGCATCGCCCGCTTCGCGCCGGACCTCCTGCTGACGATCGACGCCCCCGATTTCAGCCTGCGGGTGGCGAAAAAGGTCCGCGCCCGCACGCCCGACATCCCCATCGCCCATTGGGTCTGCCCGAGCGTCTGGGCCTGGCGATCGGGGCGCGCACGCCGCATGACGCCCCATATCGACCGGATCCTCGCATTGTTGCCGTTCGAGCCGGCGGCGCTGGAGCGGCTTCAGGGGCCGCGGACGGTTTACGTCGGCCACCCGCTGATCGAGCGGCTGGACGAGCTGCGCCCGGCCCCCGCAGAAGCCCCGAGGCGGGCGGATGTCGCATCGCCGCTCGTGCTGGTCCTTCCCGGCAGCCGGCGTTCCGAGATCCGCCACCTGATGCCGGTCTTCGGCGCGGCGGTGGCCCGCATTGCCGAGCGGCTGCCGGGCGCGCGCTTCGTTCTGCCGGCGGTCCCGCATCTCAAGGACGAAATCGCCCAGGCCACGGCCGGTTGGACGCGACCGCCCGAGATCGTGCTGGGAGAGGCTGAGAAGCTCGCGGCCTTCCGCGGTGCGCGGGCGGCCCTGGCGGCATCGGGCACCGTCACGCTCGAACTGGCTCTGGCGCAGGTCCCTACCGTCGCGGCCTATCGCGGCGCCGGCTGGGAGGCTGCGATCGCGCGGCGGCTCATCAAGCTGCCCAGCGTCATCCTGCCCAACCTCATCCTGGGCCGCAGCGTCGTGCCCGAGTTCATCCAGGAGGATGCGACGGCGCAGGCCCTTGCCGGTCAGCTCGAAGAGGCCCTCGCCGAGGGCGAGGGGCGGGCGCGGCAACTCGCCGGCTTCGCCGAGGTCGAGATGATCATGCGCTCGGCCGGCGAGAGCCCAGCCGCCAATGCAGTCGAGGCTGCACTGGCGCTGGTGTCGAGCCGTGCCGGCGGGGCGGGCGGCGCCTGAAGCTCACTCGAGCGCGGCGCCGGAGGCCTTGGCGATCGGGAACCACTTCGCCACCTCGATCTTGACGTGCTCTCCCAGCGCCTCAGGGGTAGAGCCGACGATCTCGGCACTGACGTCGTTGAGCCGCTGCTTGACGTTGGCGTCCTTGAGCGCGTCGTTGGCGGCCTTGTTGAGCTTCGCGACGATGTCGGCGGGCAGCTTCGCCGGTCCGAACAGCGCGTTCCAGGTGTAGGTCTCGTAGCCCGCGAGCCCGCCCTCGGCGATCGTCGGCAGATCCGGGAAGGACGCGACGCGGTCCTTGGTCGTCACGCCTATCGCGCGCAGCTGGCCGCTGCGGATGAACTGGGCGGAGGAGGGCAGGTTGTCGAACATGATCGGCACCGCGCCGGCGACGACGTCGTTCAGGGCCGGACCGGCGCCGCGATAAGGCACATGGTTCATCTGGACGCCGCCGATCGACTTGAACAGCTCGCCCGAGAGATGCAGCGGCGTGCCGACGCCGGAAGACGCATAGGAGTACTTGCCGGGCTCGGCCTTCAGCACCGCGATCACCTCCTGGACCGTCTTGGCCGGGAAGCTCGGATGCACGACCATGACGTTCGGCACCACCGCCAGCAGCGAGATCGGGGTGAAGTCCTTCACCGGGTCGAAGGTGACGGTCTTCAGGATCGCCGGGTTCAGCGCATGGGTCGAGATCGTGCCCATCAGGATCGAGTAGCCGTCCGGCGTCGCGCGGGCGACCGCGGTGGAGCCGACATTGCCGCCGGCACCGGCGCGGTTCTCGATCACGACCGACTGGCCGAGCAACTCGCCCATCTTCTGGCCGACGAGACGCGCGACGATGTC
Organism: Allobosea sp.; assembly: GCF_030694325.1. Classification (GTDB taxonomy): domain Bacteria; phylum Pseudomonadota; class Alphaproteobacteria; order Rhizobiales; family Beijerinckiaceae; genus Allobosea. The sequence goes on from NZ_JAUXYO010000056.1 coordinate 8,972, forward strand.
GGTCGAGCCGCCGGCGGCGAAGGGAACGATCAGGTTGATCGGGCGGGTCGGGAAGGCGGTCTGGGCCTGCGCCTGGCCGCCGGCCAGGGTCAGGGCCGAAGCACCGGCGATGAAGCCGCGCCGGGAGAGATCATGCGAGTGGGACAAGTGCTGTTCCTCCGGAAGGTCGTTTTGAGTGTAGCGGCACCGCGCGATGCGTCATCGCCGGTCGCGATATCAATCATCTGAAACAATAGGGGGCGCGACGGCAAGCCGTCGCGCCCCTTCGGGAATTGTTTTCGACGCGCTGCGGCTCAGCGTCGGCCGATCGGCGTGTATTCGCGCTGCGGCGCACCGGTATAGAGCTGGCGCGGACGGCCGATGCGCTGGGACGGATCCTCGATCATTTCCTTCCACTGCGCGATCCAGCCGACGGTGCGCGCCAGCGCGAACAGCGCGGTGAACATCGAGGTCGGGAAGCCCATCGCCTTCAGGGTGATGCCCGAATAGAAGTCGATGTTGGGATAGAGCTTCTTCTCGATGAAGTAGCTGTCCGACAGCGCGATGCGCTCGAGCTCGATCGCCACGTCGAGCAGCGGGTCGTCCTTGACGCCGAGCTCGTTCAGGACCTCATGCGTGGTCTTCTGCATGATCTTCGCGCGCGGATCGTAGTTCTTGTAGACGCGGTGGCCGAAGCCCATCAGGCGGAACGGATCGTTCTTGTCCTTCGCCTTGGCGATGAATTTCGGGATGTTCTCGACCGAACCGATCTCCTCGAGCATCCGCAGCGCCGCCTCGTTGGCGCCACCATGGGCCGGGCCCCAGAGGCAGGCCGTGCCGGCCGCGATGCAGGCGAAGGGGTTGGCGCCCGACGAGCCGGCGAGCCGCACCGTCGAGGTCGAG
>NZ_JAUXYO010000057.1 GCF_030694325.1 Allobosea sp.
CACGTTTCTCTTTCTGTCTTCAATTTTCAAACAGCAGCACTCAACCAAAGACAGGTCCGCAACCGATCTCTCGGCAACAAGGCCCAACGTCCTAGTGAAGCGCAGAAGAGGCGCCGCTCAGCGGCGGCGCCGTCTCGATGGGCGGGTTATAGGTCCCACCCGCCCAGACTGTCAACACGGTTTTTGAAGTTTTTTCGACAGCCGCGCCGATCCCGGTCCGATGGCCGGGAAACCGTATCGGCACCCTCTCTATATGACGCGCGCCCGCGAGCGCAGGCGCCGGACGCCCGCAAAGGGCCGCATTCGAACCGCAGAGGAGCGGCGTCCGTCGCCACCGGATTGATTCCGGCCAACGACGCGGGCATGGTTCGCCCGGCGGCGGCAACGCCGGCGCCGGGGGGCGCCGTTCCCGGTTTTTGCGTCGGCGCTGCGCGCGGCGTCCCTTGCTCCGATACTCCCGGACCCCGGCCCGGGCTCGTCGCTCAGGATATCAGACCGCTCACGATGAACGCCCATCCCGAGTTCAATCTGCCGGCCGAACCGCTCGCCCCCGAGGCCGCGGCGCTCCTGGTCGATCTCGGGATCGAGCCGCCCATCCAGCCGGCCGGCGAGAACCAACAGCCGCTGGACCGACGCGGCGTCTCGCTGCGCTGGCTGGCGGCCTGCGCCCTCGTCGGCTCCTGCGGGGCGGCACTGCTGGGTGCGGCGATCCTCGTCGCGATGCGCGGCGACACCGGCGTGCCGGAACAGCCCGAAGCGGTCTCGGCCCGCGCCTCGTCCGTCGCCGGCGACGGAGGCGGCGCGCGCAAGGGCGACAAGCTCGTCGCGGATCAGCCGGTGATGGCAGCGAGGCATTCCGTGCGCGCGCCGATGTCGCAGCGCGTCGGCAACCGCGAGGTCATCCGTGTTCGCCCCTTCGTGCGGCTCGCCTCCAGCCTCTCGCTGACGACCGGCGTCTACGCCACCAACATTCCGCCCTTCAATCCGCTGCGTCTCTTCGCCGAAGGCGGTCAGCCCAATGAGCGCTACGCCGAACCGATCCTCGACCTGCCGGATGCCGATGTCACGATCGTCAAGCGCGACCTCGCCGAGGTGACGATCCCCGCCGGGCGGCCGCAACTCGGCGATGCCGAGGTCATCGCCCAGATCGAGGAGGAGCGCGCCAATCTCGCCGCATCCGGCCGCCAGCGCGCCCTGCCGGTCCCGCCGCAGCTGATGCTGAGCCGGACGCTCGGCAACGCTCCCAGCACCGAGAGCAACCTGCTCGCTTATGCGCCGGCGACGGACACCCGCTTCTCCGGCATCGAGGTTCGCGTCGTTCCCGAGAACGTCACCAGCGCCCCCAAGACGCCGATCGCCGCCACCCGCGAGCCTCTCGTCGAGGAGAAGCTGCTGCTCGCCAAGCGCGGCGAGAACTTCGAACAGGTGATGCGCGCCGCCGGGGCCGCCCCCGACCAGATCCGCGCGATGATGACCGCCTTCGCCGGGCGCGTCCGCACCGCCCCCTTGCCGGACGGCCAGGTGCTGCAGGCCCTGTATGCGCCCGGCCTCAACCCGGGGGACCCGCGCCAGATCGTGCGCGTCTCGCTCATGATCAACGGCCAGCCCGATGGCACCGTGGCGGTCAACGACCGCGGTGTCTTCGTTCTCGTCAACCTGCCGCGCCAGGAACTCGCCAGCCCGCAGCGGCCCCAGCGCCGCTCCGATGACGGCGACGACGAGGATGACGAGGAGAGCGGCGGCGCCCGTCTCTATGAGAGCATCTACGAGACCGGCATGCGACATGATCTGCCGCGCCCGCTGATCGACGAACTCGTCCGGATCTTCTCCTATGATCTCGATTTCCAGCAGCGTGTGCGCGGCGGCGACAATCTCGAGGTCATCTTCACCGAGGAGGACGAGGGCGAGCGCGCCGAGATCCTGTCGGCCTCGCTCACCATCGGCGGCGAGACCCGCCGGGTCTTCCGCTTCCAGGCCCCCGAGGACGGCCTCATCGATTATTTCGACGAGGAGGGGAAGTCGCTGAAGAAGTTCCTGCTGCGCAAGCCGATCGCCGATGGCGAGATGCGCTCGGGTTTCGGCATGCGCTACCACCCGATCATGCGCTATTCCAAGATGCACACCGGCGTCGACTGGGCCAATCGCACCGGCACGCCGATCCTCGCGGCCGGCAACGGCACCGTGATCAAGGCGGAATGGGATTCCGGCTATGGCAGGCGCATCGAGATCCAGCACGCCAACGGCTATGTCACGACCTATTCGCACCAGTCCGCCTTCGCCAAGGGCATCGCGCCCGGCGTGAAGGTGCGTCAGGGCCAGGTCATCGGCTATCTCGGCTCAACCGGCCTCTCGACCGGGCCTCATCTCCATTACGAGGTCCTGGTCAATGGCAGCTTCGTCAATCCGATGAAGATCCGCGTCCCCCGCGGCCGTGAACTCCAGGGCCCGGCACTGGCCGAATACAGGCGCCAGCGCGACGAGATCCAGGGGCTGATCGAACGCGCTGGCGGGGCGGTCGCGCAGTTGCGCTGAGCGCATGACGAGAGCCGCCGCTGCGAGCCGATCTGCAAGCTGCGCTTGACTTGTGCCGGCCGACCGGACAGGCGCAGGGACGGTTCTCCTCCTGCGCCGGTGCCGCACCATGCTCGCCGCTCTGCTCGTCGTCCTGCCCGTCTTCGGCCTGATCGCGCTCGGCTACCTGGCGCGGTGGACCAAGCTCCTCCGCGAGACGACCGGCGAAGGCCTTTCCGACTTCGTCTTCGTTCTGGCCGTGCCCTGCCTGCTGTTCCGGACGCTCGCCACGGCAGAGGTGCCGCAGACCCAACCCTGGGGCTACTGGATCGCCTATTTCACCGGCCTCGCCATCGTCTGGGCGCTCGCCATGCTGATCGCGAGCCGGGTCTTCGCCCGCAAGGGGCCGGAACTCGTCGTCTCCGGCTTCGCCGCCGCCCAGTCCAACACCGTCTTCGTCGGCGTGCCGATGATCCTGAAGGCCTATGGCGAGGCCGGGGCCGTGCCGCTCGGCCTGCTGCTGGCGATCCATCTGCCGGTCACGATGACGGTCGCGACCCTGCTCGCGGAGGGCCGCACCGCCTCGCCTTCCATGATGATCCGCAGGCTCTTCACCCACCCGATCATCATCGGCATCATCCTGGGCATGCTGGCGCGCCCTGTGGTCGGGCAATTGCCGGCCCCCTTCTGGACGCTGATCGACCTGATCGCCGGCGCCGCGGTGCCTTGCGCGCTGATCAGCCTCGGCATCAGCATGCGCCGCTACGGGCTCGAATCGGGGCTCGGCCTGCCGGTGGCGCTGAGCGCGCTCAAGCTCGGCCTGCATCCGCTGATCGTCTACCTCCTGGCGACGAAGGTCTTCGACATGCCGTCGCACTGGTCGGGCGTGGCGGTGCTGTTCGCCGCCTGCCCCTGTGGCATCAACGCCTATCTCTTCGCGGAGCGCTACCGCCAGGGTGTCGCCGACGCCTCCAGTGCGATCACGCTCTCGACGCTGATCTCGCTCTTCACCACCGCGGCCTGGCTGACCTGGCTCGGCGTCGGCTGACGGCCCCGTTCTCAGGCGAAACCGAGATCGCGCCGGATCTGCTGCGCCGTGACGCCCTTTGCCCGCAGCTCCGCCAGGCTTTCCGAGCCGCGGCTCTTGGACAGCTTTCGCCCCTCGGCATCCACCAGCAGGTCATGAAAGCGGTAGAGCGGGGCCGGCAGACCCAGAAGGCGCTGCAGCAGGACATGGATGTCGGTGGCGGCCTCGAGATCGCGCCCGCGCACCACATGGGTCACCCCCTGTCGCGCATCGTCGAGGACGACGGCGAGATGATAGCTCGTCGGCGCGTCCTTGCGCGCCAGCACGACATCGCCCCAGCGGCGCGGCTGCGCGGCGACGATCTCGACCGCGCCTTCGTCGTCGAAGACGCCGTAGCGCAGCCCTTCCCCCGCCTCGGTGAGCGCCCGCTCGAGATCGAGACGCAGAACATGCGGCGCCTCGATCTCGCGGGCCCCCTCGCCCAGGGCGCTCGCGCGACAGGTCCCGGGATAGAGCGGTGCACCGTCCGGATCCGTCGGCCAGGGCTCGCCCGAGGCCGCAGCGCGGGCGGCAGCGGCCGCCCTGACCTCCTGACGCGAGCAGAAACAGGCATAGACGAGGCCGCGTCGGCGCAGATCCCGGGTCGCCACGCGATAATCGGCGAAATGCTCCGATTGCTGCCGGACCGCGCCGTCGAAGGCAATCCCGAGCCAGGCGAGATCGTTGCGCAGGGCGGCTTCGAGCGCCGGCGTGCAGCGCTCGCGATCGATATCCTCGATGCGCAGCAGCAGGCGCCCCCCCATCATGCGGGCGAGGCGCTCGTTCGTCAGCGCCGAGAGCGCATGGCCGAGATGCAGCCGCCCGTTCGGGCTCGGCGCGAAGCGCAGGACTGGCGGTTGGGAGGCAGAAGGCGACGGCGGCATGCCATCTGTCTAGAATCGTGCGGCGATGCCGCCAAGCGGGAGCAGGCGCCCGACCGGAACGGCCAAGCGGCGCTGCTGCTGACGCCGGCGGGCGGCGTCATCGGGCAGATCGGGGCGCCATGACACAGCTCATCACCACAGAAGCCGATCTCGAGGACGGCATGGCCGCGCTCGCGGTGCTCGACCCGCGCTGGCTGCCTGTCATTGCGCGCACCGGCATCCCGCCGCTGCGGCGCCGGGAGGGCGGCTTTCCCGGGCTCGCCGCCATCATCGTCTCGCAGCAGCTCTCGGTGGCCAGCGCGCGGGCCGTCTGGGCGCGCGTCGAGACGGTGCTGTCGCCACTCACCCCCGAACGCGTGCTCGCGGCCGACGACGAGTCGATGCGTCTCTCGGGGCTGTCGCGCCCGAAGCAGCGGGCAATGCGCGCCGTCGCGGCGGCCGTCGCAGAGGGCCGGCTGCGCTTCGACCACCTGGAGGACGCGAGCGCAGAGGAGGTCCACTATCGCCTCACGGCGGTCTCCGGCATCGGCCCTTGGACGGCCGACATCTATCTCCTGTTCTGCCTCGGCCATCGCGACGGCTTCGCGCCCGGCGATCTGGCGATCCAGGAGGCGGCCCGGGTCGCCTTCGATTTGCCGGCGCGGCCGGGAGCTGCCGCGCTCGAGGCGCTGGCCGAGGGCTGGCGGCCGTGGCGGGGCGTCGCCGCGCGACTGCTCTGGGCTTATTATGCCGCGCTGAAAGCCCGCGAGGCCGTGAACGCCTGAGCGGCCCTCAGCGCCCGAGCACCGAGAGCGCGCTCTGCGCCGCGCCGCGTAGGAAGGCCGTGTCGCTCATCACGGTCACGAGCTTTGCACCCATCTCGAGGAAGCCCTTGGCGCGCTCGGCCGACTGCGCATAAATCGCGACCGGTTTCCCGGCGGCCGAGGCCCTGGCGACGATGTGCCGGATCGCCTCGTCGACCTCGCCCGACAGCGCATTGACCTCCTTGCCGCCCGAGAGCGCGATCGAGAGATCGGACGGACCGACGAAGACGGCATCGATCCCGTCGAGCGCCAGGATGTCGTCGAGGATCGCCATCGCCTCGCGCGTCTCGATCATCGCGAAGGAGAGGGAGAAGCGGTTCGCCTCGCGCAGATAGCCGTTCTGGTCGAGGCCCGAAGCGCCGAGCCCGCCATAACTGCCCCAGCTCCGCTCGCCCATCGGCGGATATTTGGAATAGGCGGCGAAGGCGCGAGCATCCGCCATGGTGTTGATCATCGGCGCGATCACGCCCGAGACGCCGGCATCGAACAGCCGCGAGACGTTCTGGAACTCACCGACGGCGATGCGGGCCAGCGCCGGCTTGCCGGCGGCGTTGATCAGCGGGATGGCCCGGATGACCTCGCCGAGCGTGATCGGCCCGTGCTGCATGTCGAGGGTGACGGCGTCGAAGCCTTCCTTCGCGAGCAGCCCGGCGATGGCGGGATCCTGCAGCCCGCACCAGGCGGAGACGAGGCTGTCCCCCCGGGCGAGGCGGTCGGCGAGGGAGGAGAGGACGGTTTGGGTTGCCATGGCGCGTTTCATCCGTTGCGGGCCCCGCTCTTGGCTCGGCCGGCGGGTGCGCCACGTTGGACCGGCCCGCGCCCCAAATGCAAACGGGCGCCCATGCGCCCGTTTCAATCGCGCCCTGCGTTTGCGCAGGCTCGGCGCCCGAGGCGCCGTCCGCCGGCGGTCCGTTCAGCGGCCGGCCTGGATCTCCTCGGCGGCCCGGATCAAGAGCTCGCCCATAACCCGCCGGATCTCGTCGTCGCCCAACGCCACGCCGCCCTCCGCGAAGTCGCCGCGGACCTTGCGCAGCACGTCGTCGTCGCCGGCTTCCTCGAAATCGGCCACGACCACCGCCTTCGCATAGGCGTCGGCGTCGGCACCGGCCTTGCCGAGCTTCTCTGCCGCCCACAGCCCGAGCAGCTTGTTGCGCCGCGCCGTCGCCTTGAAGCGCAGCTCCTCGTCATGGGCGAACTTGTTCTCGAAGGCATCCTTGCGCTGATCGAAGGTCGTCATGCGGTAAAGTCCTTTGCGGGCAGGGCTGGAACGGCTCTGGGAGACACGCCGCCGCCATATAGGATGTCGCGCGGGAACAGGCCAGTCCGAATGCGGCTTCGCCGCGTCGAGCGCGGGCTGGCGGCGCAAAAAAGCGGCATCGCGGAGCCGTTTGTTGCGTTTGCGGTGCAGAAGCGCCATATAGCGGGCGCACGGGCGGCCCTGCCGGGCGGCCCGCACATTGAGCCGGCCGGCAGCGCGGTCTACGCTGATTCCAACCTGGTCGGAATCAGCCCGGATTCGTGCTGCATCGGCTGACCAGGGGCCCAGATCCCGCCGCGGGGCGACCCGCGTCCAGAGAAAGGCCGACCTTTGGATTTCCTCAAGCCACGGTATATCCCAATGAATCGCCGCCGTCGCATCTACGAAGGCAAGGCGAAGGTCCTCTATGAAGGACCCGAGCCCGGAACGCTGATCCAGCACTTCAAGGATGACGCCACCGCCTTCAATGCCAAGAAGCACGAAGTCATCGACGGCAAGGGCGTGCTCAACAACCGCATCTGCGAGCACATCTTCTCCCACCTGAACGACATCGGCGTGCCCACGCATTTCATCCGCCGGCTGAACATGCGCGAGC
>NZ_JAUXYO010000060.1 GCF_030694325.1 Allobosea sp.
CGCGGCACGGCAAGGCCTTTGACGCGCGCGCGTGACGGCGCTAGGCTCACCCTCCAAGCAAGAAGCGTGCCGTTTTCGGCGCGCGGAGAGGGAAGGTCGCAAGCGCATGGCGATGATGCCACGCATGGAGCTGCGCCAGGGCCAGTCCCTGGTGATGACGCCGCAACTGCTGCAGGCGATCAAGCTTCTGCAATTGTCGCATCTCGAACTTCAGAATTTCGTCGAGGGCGAACTCGAGCGTAATCCGCTGCTCGAGCGCGACGACGCCGCGGAGGGCCCTCTCCCGAGCGCTCTTTCCGAGGGGAGCCATGCGGCCGACGCGGAAAGCTACGAGCGAGCCGAGAGCCTGAACAGTCAGGAGGGCATGGAGAACCGTCTGGGCACGGGCCTCGACAACGTCTTCCAGAGCGAGCAGCCGACCGTCGCCCGGCTCGAGACCAGCGGCGCCGACAGCCTTCCGATCATCGGTGGGGCCTATGGAGGCTCCGGCGGCTCCTTCGAGGAGGGGCCGGACGGTTTTGAGAACAGCCTCGCAGCCGAGGCGTCGCTGCATGATCACCTGAGCGCCCAACTCGATCTCGCCGTCCACGATCCCGCCGAGCGGTTGATCGGCCGGCATCTGATCGATGCCGTCGACGATGCCGGCTATCTCGGCGAGCCCGTTCCCGACATCGCCGAGCGGCTCGGCGTTTCGGTCGCGCGTGTCGAGGACGTGCTGTGCATCGTCCAGGGTTTCGATCCTTCGGGCGTCGCGGCACGCGACGTGGCCGAATGCCTCTCGATCCAGCTCCGCGACCGCGACCGGTTCGACCCCGCCATGCAGGCCCTCGTCGCCAATCTCCACCTCGTGGCCAAGCGCGATTTCGCCGCCCTCAAGCGGCTTTGCGGGGTCGACGACGAGGACATCGCCGACATGGTCGCCGAGATCCGGCGCCTCGACCCCAAGCCGGGTCGCGGTTTCGGAGGTTCGGCGGCTGAAACCGTGGTCCCGGATGTCTTCATCCGGGCTGCTCCGGACGGATCCTGGCTGGTCGATCTCAACCCCGACACCTTGCCTCGCGTGCTGATCAACCAGACCTATCACGCCCGCGTCTCCAAGGCGGTACGCAGCGACGAGGAGAAGGCCTTCATCGCCGAATGCCTGCAGACGGCCAATTGGCTGACGCGGTCGCTCGAACAGCGGGCGCGGACCATTCTGAAGGTCGCCAGCGAGATCGTGCGCCAGCAGGACGGTTTCTTCGCGCATGGCGTCGAGCATCTCCGTCCGCTCAACCTGAAGACCGTCGCGGACGCGATCGGGATGCACGAATCCACCGTTTCGCGCGTGACCTCGAACAAATATCTGATCTGCTCGCGCGGCGTCTTCGAGATGAAGTATTTCTTCTCCGCCGCGATCGCCGCCACCGGCTATGGCGAGGCGCATTCGGCCGAGGCGGTCCGATTCCGCATCCGGCAGATGATCGACGACGAGGCCCCCGCCGACGTGCTCTCCGACGATGCGATCGTCGCCCGTCTCAAGGAGGGCGGCATCGACATCGCCCGTCGCACCGTCGCGAAATACCGCGAATCCCTCCGGATTCCGTCCTCCATGGAGCGGCGCCGCGAGAAGATCGCGATGGCCATGGGGAGCCGCTGATCGGCCTCTGCCACCGTCGCGACGGCTTTGGGCCATATCATTGACAGACGCGGTAGCGAGTTCTTAGCTCCCTAGGACGGTCGATGTCCTGACCGTGGCTAAACAAGGGGAAGCACTCCATGAGCTTGCGAATCTCCGGCAAGAACCTCGATGTCGGCGAGGCCCTGCGGGGTCAGGCCGAGGCCCGCGTCGCTGCCGCTCTCGGCAAATATTACGAAGGTGGCTACCAGGGCCATGTCACCGTCGGCAAGGACGGGACGGCGTTCAAGACGGACGGCGTGCTGCATCTGTCGTCGGGCATCACGCTCGAGGCGTCCGGTACGGCGCACGATGCCTATGCCAGCCTGGACAAGATGGCGGAGCGTATCGAGAAGCGTCTGCGTCGCTACAAGCGGCGGCTCAAGGATCGCTCCGCGAGTGCCAACGGGCGCGAGCCGGGCGTGGAAATCCCCAGCTATGTGATCGCGGCTCCCGACGAGGAAATCGAGGAGCTCGAGGTCGACGCTGCCGGCGACAACCCGGTTATCGTCGCCGAATCGACCAAATCGCTGCATATTCTGACGGTGAGCGACGCCGTCGCCGAACTCGATCTGACCGGGGCGCCGGTCGTGATGTTCCGCCATGCTGGCCATGGACGGATGAACGTCGTATACCGCCGCCGCGACGGCAACATCGGCTGGATCGATCCTCCGGCGTCGCTGTCATAGGTCTGGCGGAGTTCCGCGCGGGCCCGAAACTTGACCCATGCCGCATGGCGATGTGAGCGGCATGGGACATGCATGGACTGGCGCATGACGCTGATCGACCTCCTGAGCCCTGCCGCGGTGATTTCCCCGCTGCGGGCCAACGGCAAGAAGCAGGCCTTGCTGGAACTAGCCCAGCATGCGTCGCAGCTCATCGGCCTGCCCGAGCGCGACCTGTTCGAGGCGCTGCTCCAGCGGGAGCGTCTCGGCTCGACCGGCATCGGCGAGGGGATCGCGATTCCTCACGGCCGGATGGCGGGGATCGACAGGCTCGTCGGGCTGTTTGCCAAGGCCGAAAAGCCGATCGATTTCGATGCGCTCGACGGGCAGCCCGTCGACATCGTCTTCGTTCTGATCGCGCCCGAGGGGGCCGGAGCCGATCATCTCAAGGCTCTCGCCCGCGTCGCCCGCGTACTGCGCAACCCGTCGGTCCTCGAACAGGTGCGCGCCGTTCGCGACCCCGCGGCGATCTACGCGATCCTCTCTGAATCGGCGGCGCAGGCCGCCTGAGCGGGAGCGCTGCCGTTCGCTGCTCCCGCCGTCTTGCATTTGACCAGATCGCAACATCGGCTATTCGCTTGCGCGAAGCTCCCGCCCGCAGGGCGAGGGGAACGTCGTTGCATGCCGGAGTGCCACCGATGGCCTATACCCATGTCGATCTCTTCCCGCTCGGGCCGGACGAAACGCCCTATCGCCATCTCGGCAGCGAGGGCGTCTCCGTCGAGACAATCGGCGACCGCGAAGTGCTGAACGTGTCCCGCGAGGCGATCCGCCGTCTCAGCGAGCAGGCCTTCATCGACATCAACCATCTGCTGCGGCCGGGCCATCTCGCCCAGCTCGGCAGGATTCTCGACGATCCCGAGGCGACCTCGAACGACAAGTTCGTCGCCTATGATCTGCTGAAGAACGCCAACATCGCCGCCGGCGGCGTGCTGCCGATGTGCCAGGATACCGGCACCGCCATCATAATGGGCAAGAAGGGCCGCCGCGTCTGGACGGACGGCGAGGACGAAGAGGCGCTCGGCGAGGGCGTCGCCGACGCCTATTTCAAGCGCAATCTGCGCTATTCGCAGGTCGCCCCGCTGTCGATGTTCGAGGAGAAGAACACGGCGACCAACCTGCCGGCGCAGATCGACATCTATGCCGAAGGCAAGGGCCATGGTGAGGACGCCTACAAGTTCCTCTTCGTCGCCAAGGGCGGGGGCTCGGCCAACAAGACCTTCCTCTTCCAGGCGACGCCGTCCCTGCTGACGAAGGAGCGCATGATCGCGTTCCTGAAGGAGAAGATCCTGACGCTCGGCACCGCGGCCTGCCCGCCCTACCACCTCGCCATCGTCATCGGCGGCACCTCGGCGGAGCAGAACCTCAAGACGGTGAAGCTCGCCTCGACGCGCTATCTCGACGCGCTGCCGACGCAGGGCTCAGCCAGCGGCCACGCCTTCCGCGACCTCGAGATGGAGGCGGAGGTCCACAAGCTCACGCAGTCGCTCGGCGTCGGCGCGCAATTCGGCGGCACGTATTTCTGCCATGACGTGCGCGTCATTCGCCTGCCGCGTCACGGGGCCTCGTTGCCGATCGGGCTCGGCGTTTCCTGCTCGGCCGACCGCCAGGCCAAGGGCAAGATCACCAAGGACGGCATCTTCCTCGAGGCGCTCGAGACTGATCCGTCGAAGTACCTGCCCGAGGTCGAGGACGCCTCTCTCGGCGGAGACGTGGTCGAGGTCGATCTCAACCGGCCGATGAGCGAGATCCTGGCGACCCTGACGCAATATCCGGTCAAGACCCGCCTTTCGCTGATGGGTACGATCATCGTCGCCCGCGACGCCGCCCACGCCAAGATCCGCGAGCGGCTGGAGAGCGGGCAGGGTATGCCCGATTATTTCAAGAACCACCCCGTCTATTATGCCGGCCCCGCCAAGACGCCGGAGGGCTTCGCCTCCGGCTCCTTCGGGCCGACGACCGCGGGCCGGATGGATTCCTTCGTCGACCAGTTCCAATCCTTCGGCGGCTCGATGGTGATGCTCGCCAAGGGCAACCGTTCCGCGGCGGTGCGCGAAGCCTGCAAGGCCCATGGCGGCTTCTATCTCGGCTCGATCGGCGGTCCGGCCGCGAGGCTGGCGCAGGACTGCATCCGCAAGGTCGAGGTGCTGGAGTATCCCGAGCTCGGCATGGAGGCGGTCTGGCGCATCGAGGTCGAGGACTTCCCCGCCTTCATCGTCATCGACGACAAGGGCAACGACTTCTTCAAGGAGCTGAACCTCGGATGAGGCGGCTTATCCTCGCCGGAGCCGCCGCGCTGGGCCTGCTGCCGGCGCTGCTGGCCGCAGCTGAGTCCGCTGTGGCACAGGGCCGACCCGCGACCTGCACGCGCGATCTCTTCCAGAACGAAGGCGCGCTGCGCCGGCAGCAGACGCGGCTCGCCGCTGTCGCCAATGCCGACATCGCCAGCCAGTGCCTGACATGGCGCGAGCATGTCGGCTTCCTGCAGAACGCCCGCGCCGTCTTCGCGACCTGCCAGAGCGGAGCCGAGCGCGCGCAGAACGTCGCGACGATGGATTCCGACCTGGCCGATTACCGCGCGCTGATTGCAGGCCGCTGCGGCAAGCCCTGACGAAACGGGCGCGGTGCGGTCGCGCCTCGCCGCCGATATCGACGGAGACGCCTATGACCGACCAGCCGCAGACGCCGCTTCAGATCGCCGTCATCCCCGTGACGCCGTTCCAGCAGAACTGCTCGATCCTCTGGTGCACGAAGACCATGCAGGCCGTCATCGTCGATCCCGGCGGTGACGTCGCGCTGATCCGTGGGGCTCTCAAGGAGGTTGGCGTCACGCCGGTCGCGGTCTGGCTGACGCATGGCCATCTCGACCATGCCGGTGGTGCGGCGGAACTGGCGGAGGCGCTGTCGGTGCCCGTGATCGGGCCGCACGAGGCCGACAAGTTCCTGCTGGACGAGTTGCCCACCGCGGGCCTGCGCTTCGACATCCGCGACATGCGCGCGGTGACGCCGTCGCGCTGGCTCGTCGAGGGCGACGAGGTCAAGGTCGGCGATGTCGCCTTCTCGGTGCTGCATGTGCCCGGCCATACGCCCGGCCACATCACCTTCTTCCAGAAGGACCTGCGCTTCCTGCTCGCCGGCGACACGGTCTTTGCCGGCTCGGTGGGTCGCACGGATTTCCCCTATGGCAGCCACGAGACCCTGATCGCCGCGATCCGCGACAAGCTCCTGCCGCTCGGCGACGATGTTCAGTTCCTGCCCGGGCATGGGCCGGCGGGCACGCTCGGCGAGGAGCGGGCGAACAATCCGTTCCTCCGGGGTTGAACGTCAGCTATTGTTCAAAGTGGCGGGCCAGGTTCCTGACTCTGCCCGGTTGAGCCTGCGGCTGCGCGGTTGTAGGCGCCAGCCGCCCGCCCGATACGTGCGCAGCGGCTTGCGGGGACGCCAGCGTCGAGGGAAGCGGTCCCCGGTTGGCCCGACTCGGCACAGGCGGGCGACGCGGAAGATTGAGTTTCTGGCCCACCGTCATCCAGGCGCCGCCGGTGCTGTAGTACTCGACATCGTGCCAGTCCGTGCCCGGCAGCTTGCGTTGCAGCAGCTTCAGGAAGGCGAGCATATGCGCCTCCCGCGAACGATAGTGGCCGTTCTTCTCGTGGATTCCGCGGATGCGGCCCTGTTCGACCTTGATCATGCCCGCCGCCAGCACCGGCGCACCGCACAGAAAGCTCGAATGGTGAAACTGGCCGCTCACATGGATGCCGACATAGACGACCTCCTGGGGGCTGAGGACGAAGGCCCCCCAACCGTCGGTAAGCCCATGGAGGGCGGTCGAGGGCCAGGTCGTGGTGTCGAGTAGCTTCTCCTCCGCATTCTGCATCACCGTCTCATGGGACCACTTGCGGATGACCATGTTCTGGACGGGGGGCGACATGCGGGACCGCATCCGGTTGCCCGCGAAACTGACGATGAACAGATCGCGGAAAACCAGATCGTCGATGTAGTTCACCGCGACCTTCTGCAATTCCTTCAATTCGTTCGGAGAGCGCTTTTCCAGGTACTCCCAGAAGGTGCAGGGGTCCTTCGCGGCCAGCCAATTGTCATAGTGTTTCTTCAGCTCCTGGCCGCGGCGATGATGCGTGTCCAGAATCTCCAGCCAATTGTCCTGCTGCATGATTTGGACGGGCTGGCCATCGGCCCCATGCGTCGATCCTTCCGGAACGATCTTGCGCACCGCTGCGATCGCGGTGTCCCAGTTCTTCTTCGCGACGAAATGCCCTTTGACCTTCTGGAAGGTCTCGATGCCGCGCAGGGCGCTCACGGCGGCGTCATGCAGGGTCTTGACGAAGGGCGCCCGGAACGAGCTGTGACCCTCGACCTTTGTCTTCTTGTCGCTCAGCCAAGATTGGCACAACGCGATGATCGCCAGGAGTGCCTTGGTCCGCCGCTCGCGGTTTTCGCGCGGGATCGTCGGATAGCCGTTCAGCATGACATCGAGATCGAGAAGGGTCCTGTTGTCCCGCTTCCGAAAGATCTTCGAGGTATGCTTCTTGAAAAGGTCTGCGCCGCCGGCTTTCAGATAGGCCGCTCCATCGGTCTCCGCCATCGTCCCCTCCCGCCATCATCGACCCCTGATGAGGGACAGTCGCGGACGCGGCGACGCACGTTCAACGGCAGGACGATATATCGCAGGGAACAGCCAGAGCTGGAAACGTTAACGGCCATGTCCTGAAGGGTGCGCGTACATCCGGCGTCACACTTCGAGCTCATGGCCGTCTTCTACAGCGCTGGAGAACAGTGGAACGCCCTCGACATCGCCGTGATGCTCATATGGGAGAGCGATGTGGCGCTTTCAAGGGCGGCAACCTCAAGCCTCGAAAACGCCGAGCAGAAAGTCCTGCTTGCCGATCTGGATGCCGTTCTTGCGCAGGATCGCATAGGCGGTCGTGGCGTGGAAATAGAAGTTCGGCACGGCGAAGCGGGTGAGATAGGCCTCGCCGCGCATCGTCATGGTCGCGTTCTGGCCGCGCGGGAAGGTGATGTCGCGCGCCACGCCGGCCTCGAAGGCGGCCTCATCGATGCCTTCGACGAAGGCGAGCACCTTGGCGATGCGCGCCTTCAGCTCGTCGAAGCTCTTCTCGTCGTCGGGGTGCTTTGGGTTGTCGCCGCCGGCGAGGCGGGCCGCCGCGTTCTTGGCGAAGTCGCAGGCCAGCTGGATCTGGCGCGAGAAGGGCAGCATGTCCGGCGCCAGCCGCGCGCCCAGCAGAACCTCGGGCTGGATCTTGCGGGCCGCCGCCTGCTCGACCGTCTTGTCGAGGATGGCGTCGAGGGCCTTGAGCGTCTGGACGAAGCCGGTAAGGGCGGCAGAGCGGGCGGTGATGGTCATGGGCGATCCTCGGAAACGAAAACGGGCCCGGAAAGGGCCCGTCGCATCGCCGATATAATCATGCTGCCCGGGATTGCACCGGAAGCAGAAATCAATCCTTGGCGCGCTCCACATAGGAACCGTCTTCCGTCATCACCACGATGCGGACGCCGGGGCCGATATGCGGCGGCACGGCCGTGCGCACGCCGTTGACCAGGATCGCGGGCTTGTAGGAGGAGGAGGCCGTCTGGCCTTTGGTGACCGGCTCGGTCTCGGCGACTTCGACGGTGACGCGCTGCGGCAGCTCGATCGCGACGGCCTTGTCCTCGAACACCGAGAGCGAGACCTTCATGCCTTCCTGCAGATAGGGGGCCATGTTGCCGACCACGTCGCCATCGACATTGATCTGGTCGAACGTCTCGGGGTTCATGAACACGTACTGCTCGCCATCCTGGTAGAGATAGGTGAAGTCGCGGTCCTCGACATAGGCGCGCTCGACCTGCTCGGTCGTCTTGTAGCGCTGCGTCATCTTCACGCCGTCGGAGATGCGGCGCATGTCGATCTGCGTCGTCGGCGTGCCCTTGCCGGGAAAGAAGCTCTCGGCCGACAGGACCGAGCAAAGATGACCGTCGAGTTCGAGCACATTGCCCTTGCGAACGGAGGATGCGATGACCTTGACCACGTGACTTGTCCTTGAGCTTGCGCCGCGCCATGGCGCCCTTGGCGAAATCCTTGCCGCGCCACTACCGCATTCGCAGGCGAAACGGAAGCTTGCCGACATTCTGAACCCGAAACGATGACAAAGCCTCTCCCACCGTTCTGGCGGCCCGACATCCATGCCGACCGTCGCCCGGCGCTTCTGGCACGCGGTCGCATCAAGGCGGCGCTGCGCTGCTGGTTCGAGGCTCGGGACTTCGTCGAGGTCGAGGCCGCGATCCTGCAGGTCTCGCCGGGCAACGAGACGCATCTGCACGGCTTCGCCACGACGCTGATCGACGATGCCGGGGCCCGGCATCCCTACTATCTGCACACCTCGCCGGAATTCGCCGCCAAGAAGCTGCTGGCGGCCGGGGAGCCGCGCATCTTCGATTTCGCCCGCGTCTTTCGCAACCGCGAGCGCACGGCGCTGCACCACCCCGAATTCACGATGCTGGAATGGTATCGAGCGGGCGAGGACTACGAGGCGCTGATGGCCGATTGCGCCGAAATGCTGGCCGAGGCGGCCCGCGCCGCCGGCGTGACCACGCTGCATTGGCGCGGCATCGAGGCCGATCCGTTCGCCGAGCCCGAGCGACTGACGCTCCAGGAGGCCTTCCGGCGTCATGCCGGCATCGACCTGCTGCGCACTGTCACTGCCGACAATGACGTCGATCGCGGCGGGCTCGCGGCCGATGCGGCCGAGGCCGGTATCCGGGTCGCCGACGACGACAGCTGGTCGGACATCTTCAGCCGCATTCTCTCAGAGCGGGTCGAGCCGCATCTGGGCCGGGGGCGGGCGACGATCCTGTGTGAGTACCCGATTTCGGAAGCCGCGCTCGCCCGGCCCAAACCCGGCGATCCGCGCGTCTCCGAACGCTTCGAGCTCTATGCCTGCGGCGTCGAACTGGCGAATGCCTTCGGGGAGCTGACCGATCCGGCCGAGCAGCGCCGGCGCTTCGAAGCCGATATGGACGAGAAGGCGCGCATCTATGGCGAGCGCTATCCCATCGACGAGGATTTCCTGAGCGCGCTCGCCGCGATGCCACAAGCCAGCGGCATTGCGCTCGGCTTCGATCGCCTGGTCATGCTCTGCACCGGCGCCCGCCGGATCGAGGATGTCCTCTGGACGCCGGTGGCGGAACCGGGCAGGGGAACGGCATGACCCTTCACCAGCCTCCCGGCGGACAGCCGCTGCGCAGCATCGACGCCCTCGTCGAGGCCGGCTTTGTCGCGCCCGCGGCACGCGGGGCGCTGGAGGCGGTGTCTGCGCGCTACGCCGTCTCGCTGACGCCGGCCATGGCCGCGCTGATCGACCCGGCCGATTCTGACGACCCGATCGCGCGCCAATTTATTCCGGACCCGGCCGAGCTTGTGACGCTCCCGCAGGAGCGCGCCGATCCGATCGGCGACGAGGCGCATTCGCCGGTCGAGGGCGTGGTGCATCGCTATCCCGACCGGGCGCTGCTCAAGCTCGTGCATGCCTGCCCGGTCTATTGCCGCTTCTGCTTCCGTCGCGAGATGGTCGGCCCCGGTGGGGATGCGCTGACCGGCGAGGGGCTGGAGAAGGCGCTGGCCTATCTCACCGAGCATCCCGAAATCTGGGAGGTCATCATGACCGGCGGCGACCCCCTGATCCTTTCGGAGCGGCGGGTGCGGGAGGTCGCGCGGCGGCTCGGCGCGATCGAGCATATCAAGGTCGCGCGCTGGCATACCCGTGTGCCGATGGTCGATCCGGGGCGCGTCACGACCGACTATGCTGAGGCGCTGCGGATTCCGGGCAAGGCGAGCTACATCGCCATCCACGCCAATCATCCGCGCGAGTTCACCCCTGCGGCACGGGCCGCGTTGGCGCGGCTGGCCGATGCCGGCCATGTCCTGATCAGCCAGAGCGTGCTCCTCAGAGGCGTCAATGCCGACGTGGCCACCCTGTCGGCCCTGATGCGCGCCTTCGTCGAGAACCGGGTGAAGCCCTATTACCTGCATCATCCGGATCTCGCGCCCGGCACGGCGGCGTTCCGGCTCACGCTGGAGGAAGGCCAGGCCCTCGTCAAAAGCCTGCGAGGCCATCTGTCCGGCCTGTGCCAGCCGACCTATATCCTCGACATCCCCGGCGGGGCGGGGAAGATCCCCGTCGGCCCCGCCTTCCTGTCGGCCTGCGAGACGCCCGGCGCCGAGGCCTTCGCCGAAGACCGCCATGGCGAGCGGCGCCCCTACCCGCCGGTTTGAAGACGACGGCTGCTCTGGTAAACTAGCTCGATTGAACTAACTCGAGGTCGGCCATGGAGAAGGTCAACATCCACGACGCGAAGACGCATCTGTCGCGTCTGGTCGATCGCGCCGCGAAGGGCGAAGCCTTCATCATCGCCAAGGCGGGGAAGCCCATGGTCAAGGTCGTTCCGCTGGAGCCGGTCGAGGCCAAGCCGCTCCGACGCACCGGCTTTATGGTCGGGCACATGACGGTGCCCGATGATTTCGATGAGATGGGGCGTGAAGAGATCGAAGCCATGTTCAACGGGCGCTCGTGAAGGCGCTCCTCGACACGCACCTCCTGCTCTGGAATGCGGGTCGACCCGAGCGGCTGTCGGCAGAAGCGCGACGCATTATCGATTCGCCCGAGAGCGAGTTGTATTTCAGCTCGGCGAGCCTGTGGGAGATAGCCATCAAGACCAGCCTCGGCCGGAGCGATTTCTCGGTCGACGCGAGACTTCTGAGACGCGGTCTGCTCGACCGTGGTTTTGTCGAGGTGCCGGTCACGGGCGAGCATGCGGTTGCGATCGGTGATTTGCAGCCAATCCACAAAGATCCGTTCGACAGGATACTGGTCGCTCAGGCAAGGGTCGAAGGGATCACCCTGTTGACGTCCGATAGCACGATAGCCCGCTACGGCGGGTCGATACACAAGGTTTGAGCAGGACGGCCACCATGAAAGAGAAACTGCCCATCGCGATCGTCTCCGATCTCGCCTGCCCCTGGTGTTTCATCGGCAAGGCGCAGCTGGAGAAGGCTCTGGCGCGCCATGGCCTGACCGAGCGTGTCGCCATCACCTGGCTGCCCTATGAGCTGAACCCCGACATGCCGGCCGAAGGCATGGACCGAACCGCCTATCTCGATGCCAAGTTCGGCGCCGGTAAGCGCAAGGAAATCGAGATCCGGCTTTCCGAGGCGGCGCTCGAAAGCGGCGTCACCTTCAACTGGGCGCGCGTCACCAAGAGCGTCAACACCCGCATGGCGCATATGCTGGTCGCCGCCGCTTCGACCGTACAGCGCGGCACCGAGATGAAGGCGGCGCTGTTCAAGGCCTATTGGCAGGATGGCCGCGACATCGGCGATCTCGACACGCTCGTCGCCATTGCGGTCGAGCAGGGCTTCGATGAGCAGGCCGCGCGCGACGAACTGACCAATGAGGAGCTGCGCGAGACCGTGGTCGGGCTCGAGGCTCACGCCCAGCAGGTCGGCGTCACCGGCGTTCCCTTCTTCATCATCGACGGCAAGCTCGCGGTCTCCGGCGCGCAGACCGGTGATGTCTGGGCGCAGGTCTTCAAGCAGGTACTGAGCGACGCGGCCTGAGGGAACGCGGCCCGACAGGCGCGTGGCCTTGCGCCGACGCCCGAATCATGGCCCATCCCCGCAAACAGCGGGAGCGGGCCCATGACCCAGAAGATCAACGACCTGCGCGACC
Organism: Allobosea sp.; assembly: GCF_030694325.1. Lineage (GTDB taxonomy): Bacteria > Pseudomonadota > Alphaproteobacteria > Rhizobiales > Beijerinckiaceae > Allobosea. Next base: position 12,117 of record NZ_JAUXYO010000060.1, read on the forward strand.
GCATGATCGTCGCGCTCGACGTGCCGACGATCTGGGACGCCTATCGCATCGTCTCACAACTCGGCGACGCCGCGAGCTTCTACAAGATCGGCTATGCGCTCGCCTTCGCAGGCGGCCTGCAACTCACCCAGCAGCTGGTGGCCGAAGGCAAGAAGGTCTTCCTCGACCTGAAGCTCCACGACATCGGCAACACCGTGACCGAGGGCGTCGCCTCTCTCAGCAATCTCGGCGTCGACCTGCTGACGGTCCACGCCTACCCCCAGACGATGCGCGGCGCCGTCGAGGGGCGCGACGGAGCGGATCTGAAGCTGCTCGCGGTCACGGCGCTGACCTCCTATGACGATGGCGATCTGCGCGATGCCGGTTACGGGCTGGCGGTACGCGACCTCGTGCGCTTGCGCGCCGAGCAGGCCCGCACCGCCGGCATCGACGGCATCGTGTGCTCGGCTGCCGAGACCGAGATCGTCCGCGATGTCATCGGCGCCGACATGCTGATCGTGACACCGGGCATAAGGCCCGCCGGCAGCGCAGCCGGGGACCAGAAGCGCACGCTCACCCCGCGCGAGGCGATCCGGGCCGGCGTCGACCATTTGGTCGTCGGGCGTCCCATCATCCGCGCAGCCGACCCGCGTGGGGCGGCTGCGGCGATCATGGACGAGATCGCAGCAGCCTCCTAAGTTCGCGGTCCAGTCGAGCTCTCAAAGGATTCGGATCATGGCCAAGGGATATGTCGTGGCGCGCGCCAAGGTCTCCAATGCGACGCAATGGGCGGCCTATGCGGCGAAGGCCTCCGAGGCGATCCGCAAATATGGCGGCACCCCTCTGGTGCGCGGCGGCATGATGACCGTGGCGGAAGGCGAGGGCCGGGCCCGCAACGTCGTCATCGAGTTCGAGAGCTTCGAGGCCGCCAAGGCCTATGCGATGTCGCAGGACTATTCCGAGGCCCGCAAGCTGCGCGAGGGCGCCGGCGAGATCGACATCGTCGTGGTCGAGGGCGTCTGACATGGCCAAGGGCTACTGGATCGCGCGGCTCGACGTCGACAACGAGGAAGAATATGCGCGCTACCGCGCGCTCAACGCGGTGGCCTTCGCCAAATACGGTGCGAAATTCCTGGTACGCGGCGGCGAATACAAGCTCGCCCGCGGCGAGGGGCGCAAGCACAACGTCGTCCTCGAATTCAAGGACGAGGAGACGGCCCGCGCCTGCTACGCCTCGCCCGAATACCAGGAGGCGGTGAAGCATCTGGCGCTGGTCGGCAAGGTCGATCTCGTCATCATCGGCGGCTATGACGGGGCCCAGCCGGGCGAATAACCCTCGACCACGCGGGCGGCAGGCGATGGACCGACTTCGGCAGGAGAGCCTGACCGCGCTGGGTGTCATCAGCGGCACCTCGATGGACGGCATCGACGTCTCGATCGTCACCAGTGACGGGCGCGATGTCGTCAGCTTCGGCGCCGGCGCCTCCTACCCCTATCGCGACAGCACGCGATCGGCTCTGCAGGCGCTGATCGCGCAGGCCGAGCGGGCGATGACCGAGCCGCTGGTCGAACTCGAAGCCGAGGTCACCGCCGACCATCTCGCTGCCATCCGGTGCTTCATTGCCGAGCACGAGATCGATCCCGCCGGCATCGATCTCGTCGGCCTGCATGGCCAGACCGTCTATCACCGGCCGCAGCAGCGCTTCACGCGCCAGTTGATCGACGGCCCGGCCGTCGCCACGGCGCTGGGCATCGCGACCGTCGACCGCTTCCGCCATGCCGATGTTGCCGAGGGAGGGGAGGGGGCGCCCTTCGCGCCGCTCTACCACCGGGCGCTGGCACAGGGGATGGAGCAGCCCGTGATGGTGCTGAACCTCGGCGGTGTCGGCAATGTCACCTGGATCGAGGGCGAGGAGGTCATCGCCTTCGACACCGGCCCCGCGAGTGCGCTGCTCGACGACTTCGTGCTGCGCCGGCTCGGGCGGCCCTATGATGCGGATGGCGCTCTCGCCGCGAGCGGCCTGATCCATGAGGATCTAGTCGCAGCCTTCATGGACAACCCGTTCTTCGACAGGCCCGCGCCGAAATCGCTCGACCGCAACGATTTCCATCGCCGTGCCGGAATCGTCGAGCCGCTCTCCGATGCCGATGGTGCCGCGACGCTGGCGGCCTTCACGGTCGAAAGCCTGGTCGCGGCCCTGCGCCATGTGCCGCGCGCGCCGCGGCGCTGGCTGGTCGGCGGGGGCGGCCGGCTCAACCACCATCTCATGCAGCGCCTGCGCACCCGGCTCGGCGTTCCCGTCGAGCGGGTCGAGGCGGCGGGCTGGGATGGAGACGCGCTGGAGGCCCAACTCTTCGCCTATCTCGCCATCCGCTCGGTGAAGGGCCTGCCGCTCAGCCTGCCGGGAACAACCGGCGTGCCCCGGCCGTTGACGGGCGGCAGGCTCAACCGCGTGTGAGCGTCATGAAACCGTCGCGCGCTGCGCGATAGGGATAAGAGGTCGAGACCGCTCGATTCGAGAAATTCGAAATTCCGGCGGAAATCGCGTCCGAAATCCGCAAATCCGCTGGATTGCGGGGCGGATATGCTGCCGAACGGAGGCCGCGCGGACGATGCGGGCGGTCGGGCGCGAAGTTTTTTCAAAAACCGTGTTGACACTTTGGTGGGGTGCCGCCTATAACCCGGCCATCGAGACGGCGCCGCCGCTGAGCGGCGCCTCTTCTGCGCTTCACTAGGACGTTGGGCCTTGTTGCCGAGAGATCGGTTGCGGACCTGTCTTTGGTTGAGTGCTGCTGTTTGAAAATTGAAGACAGAAAGAGAAACGTG
>NZ_JAUXYO010000067.1 GCF_030694325.1 Allobosea sp.
ATCGACCCGGTGCATTTCGGGCTCGTCATGGTGCTGAACCTGATGATCGGCCTGCTGCATCCGCCGATGGGTCTCGTGCTCTTCGTGCTCGCGCGTGTCGCCAATCTCAGCTTCCAGCGGACGACGATGGCGATCCTGCCCTGGCTGGTTCCGCTGCTGCTGAGCCTGGCGCTGATCACCTATGTCCCGGCGATCAGCCTCTGGCTGCCGCGCGTGCTGCAGTAGACGTCCGGGCGGCCCGGCCCTTGAACCGACCCCGCGTCGTCGCCACAAGTTGGGGCGAAGGCGCCTCCCGGCGCAGCCCCACGGAGACGATGATGGCTTTGCCGCAGACGATGAAGCAGGTGCGTTTTTCCGGACCCGGCGGGCCGGAGGTGATCGAGATCGAGACCGCCCCCGTGCCGCAGCCGGGCGCGGGCCAGGTCCTGATCGCGGTGGCTGCCGCCGGGATCAACCGTCCGGATTGCCTGCAGCGGGCCGGCGGCTATCCGCCTCCGCCCGGCGCGACCACGGTGCCGGGGCTCGAAGTCTCCGGCCATATCGTCGCCGTCGGAGAGGGCGTGGCCGCGAGCCGCATCGGCGAGGCGGTCTGCGCGCTCTTGATCAGCGGCGGCTATGCCGAATACGCGGTCGCGGACGAGGCACTCTGTCTGCCCGTTCCAAAGCCGCTCTCGCTGCTGGCGGCCGCCGGCCTGCCCGAGACCTATTTCACCGTCTACGACAACGTCTTCACCCGCGGGCGGCTGCGCGCCGGCGAAACCATCCTGATCCATGGCGGCTCCAGCGGCATCGGCTCGACCGCGATCCAGCTCGCCAAGCAGGCGGGCGCGACCGTCTATGCGACGGCCGGCTCGCCTGACAAATGCGGCTTCTGCCGGTCGCTCGGCGCCGATGAGGCGATCGATTACCGCGCACAGGATTTCCTGGCCGAGGTCAAGCGCCTGACCGACGGCCGGGGCGTCAACGTCATCCTCGACATGGTCGGCGGGCCCTATATCCAGCGCAACATCGCGGCGCTGGCGGTGGAAGGGCGGCTGGTGCAGATCGCCTTCCTGCAGGGCCCCAAGGCCGAACTCGACCTGACGGCGATGATGATCCGCAGGCTCACGCTGACCGGCTCGACGCTGCGGCCGCGCTCGGTCGCACTCAAGGCGGAGATCGCCGCGAAACTGCGCGAGGAAATCTGGCCGCTGCTGGAGGCCGGCGCCGTGAAGCCGATCGTCCATGCGACCTTCCCGCTCGACCAGGCGCGGCAGGGGCATGAGCTGATGGAATCGAGCGCTCATCTCGGCAAGATCATGCTGACCGTCACCGGCTGAGCCGTCGGTCGAAGCTCGGCGCCGCTCAGGCGCCGAGATGGCGGCGCAGAAAGGCGACGCTGCGGGTCGCCGCATCGAGCTGTGCGGTCTGGCTGAAGCCGTGGCCCTCGCCCGGATAGATCTGCGTCTCGACCGGCACGCCGCGGCCGCGCAGCAGCGCCTCGATCCGTTCGGCGTTGCGCACGGGCACGATGCGGTCGGCGGAGCCGTGCAGGATCAGCGTCGGCGCGCGCGGCCTGCCCTCGTCGAGATCCTCAGGCAGGAAGCCGAAATAGCTGACGACGGCGCCGATGCGCCTGTCGCGCGCGGCGAGCGACAGAGCGAGCGCGCCGCCCAGCGAGATCCCGACGATGGCGAGGCGCGACGGGTCGATCGTCGGGTCCTTGCGGACGCTCTCGATCACTTTCGCCAAACCGCTGCGCCAGATCGGATATTTGCGGCCGATCTCGCCATAGGAGGCGCGCTGCTCGCCGGTGGCCTCGAAGTAGTGCGGGAACAGGACCGTGTAGCCCTGGCCCGCCAGCGCATTGGCAGCGAACTGGTATTGCGCGCGCCTCGTAATGCCGTCGGCACCGTGCAGCAGCAGGATGGCGGGCCTGCGACCGCGGCCTGCCCCCTCGACACGGTCGATGGTCACGGGCGCTTGGGCCAAGGCCGCTGCAGTTGACCCGGCAATGAGGGCTCCGGTGAGACCGAGCAAGGCGGTTCGGCGATCCATGAAGGCTCCATCGACAGCGAAATGGTGACCGCCGCGGCGCGAGCCGGCGGCGGTCGGGATGAGAGCGCGCGGCGAGGCCGCGCGCCGGTCGTCACTTGGGGGCTTCGAAACCCTTGCGGATCTGCGCGACGGCGAAGTCCTGCGCCTCGCGGGCCTTGGCGACGACCGCGTCCATGCCGAAGAACTCGTGCGTCACGCCGGTGTAGAGCTGGTGCGTCGTCTCGACGCCCGCTTCCTTGAGCTTGGCGACGATCAGGTCGCCATCCGACTTCAGCGGATCGATCTCGGCGTTGATCACCGTGGTCGGCGGCAGGCCCTTCAGATTGGCCGCGACGAGGTTGAGGCGCGGGTCCTGCGTATCGGCCTCGGTCTTGACGACATGCTTCACGAACCAGGCCATCATCGGCGTGTTCAGCGGCTTGGCGTTGGCCTGCTCCTTCTTGGAGGGCGTGTCGAGGCTGGTCGTCGCCACCGGATAGACCGACACGATCGCCAGCGGCTTCGTCAGGTTCTGGTCGCGGGCGGCGATGGCGGTGTTGATGGCGAGGTTGCCGCCGGCGCTCTCGCCGACCAGCGCGATGCGGTTGGGATCGTAGCCCCAGCCCTGCGCGTTCTTCAGCACGTATTTGTAGGCCTCGATCGCCTCGTCATGCGCGGCCGGGAACTTGTTCTCCGGCGCCATCGGATAGTCGACCGAAACCACCGCCGCGCCGGTCTTGCGAGCCAGCGCCGAAGGGGTGGCGTCGTAGACGTCGAGGCTCGCGATCACCCAGCCGCCGCCGCGGAAGAAGACGATGATCGGAAGGTTCGAATCCTTCGTCGCGTTCTCCGGCACATACCAGCGCAGCCGCAGATTGCCCATGTCGGCGAACCGGCTGTTGGAGACCTTGAGGCCGGCATGAGGGTCGGCCTCGATCTTCTTGTCCTTGATGATCTTCATCACCGCGTCGGTCGGCGTCGGCTGGTCGCGGGCGTCGCCGGGCTCGAGGCTCTCGATCGGCTTGCCGCCGAGGCCGGCCAGCACGGACAGGACCTCGGCCATGTCGGCGTCGGGCTTGGACGGACTCTGCATGGTCGCGGCCGGCGGCGCGGCGGTCTGGGCGATAGCGGGGGTGAGCGCGCTGGTCGCGAGCATCAACGAAAGCCAGACGGTTTTCGCCGGTGCGAAGGAGGAGATCGGCATCGAGAGATCCTTGTTGGAGGTCGACAGTCCCAACCGGGGTGTCCCACGGAGGTTCCGTAACGACGACGCCGCAGCCGATCCCGACGGCGGCCGTCCTCACGGACCGCAGTGGAACAACCGTCGGGCACAGCCTGTTGTGGCGGGACGAAGTGCGGGCGCGTCGCAAGGCGATGCCAGCCTGCCATGGCTGCGCCTTCCCGACATTCCGCCGACACAGGAGTTGCCCTTGCCCGCCCATGCCATCGTCGGGACGCAGACCGTTCCCATCGAGATCACGCTGAACGGCAAGCGCCGTTCGCTCGAGGTCTCTCCCGTCACGACGCTGCTGGATCTGCTGCGCAACCATCTCGACCTCACCGGCACCAAGAAGGGCTGCGACCATGGCCAGTGCGGCGCCTGCACGGTGCTGATCGACGGCCAGCGCATCAACAGCTGCCTGCAGCTCGCGGTGATGCAGGACGGCAAGTCGATCACCACCATCGAGGGGCTGGCGCAGGACGGGCGCCTGCACCCGCTGCAGGCCGCCTTCATCGAGCACGACGCCTTCCAGTGCGGCTATTGCACGCCGGGGCAGATCTGCTCGGCGGTGGCGCTGATCGAGGAAGGGCACACCACGAGCCGCGAGGAGATCCGCGAGTTCATGAGCGGCAACCTCTGCCGCTGCGGCGCCTACACCAACATCGTCGATGCGATCGAGGACGTGGTCGGCCGCCGGCGGCAGCCGGTGCAGGAGGCCGCGGAATGAAGCGCTTTTCCTATCACCGCGCCGACAGCGTTGCCGATGCCGTGCAGGCGCTCTGTGCCACGCCGGATGCGCGGATCGTGGCGGGCGGCACCAATCTCGTCGATCTGATGAAATATGGCGTCGAGACGCCCTCGGCCCTGGTCGACGTCACCCGGATCGCGTCGCTGAACGGCATCGACGACACGGATGAGGGCGGCCTGCGGATCGGTGCCCTGGTGCCGAACCGCACCGTCGCCGAGGACGAGCGCGTCGCCGCCCGCTTCCCGCTGCTGGCGAGCGCGATCCTGGCCGGCGCGACGCCGCAACTGCGCAATGCGGCGACGACGGGCGGCAACCTGAACCAGCGCACCCGCTGCTATTATTTCTACGACACGAAAACGCCCTGCAACAAGCGCGAGCCGGGCTCGGGCTGCCCCGCGATCGGCGGCGTCAACCGCCTCCACGCCATCCTCGGCGCGAGCGAGCACTGCATCGCGACACACCCCTCGGACATGTGCGTGGCACTGGCGGCGCTCGGCGCGGAGATCCGCGTCGAAGGTCCGAACGGGCCGCGCCGCATTCGCTTTGCCGACTATCATCGCCTACCGGGCGATGCGCCCGAGCGCGACAACACGCTGCAGCCCGGCGAGATTATCGAAGCCGTTCTGCTCCCTCCGGAGGCTGAGGCCTTCGCCGGCCATCACAGCTATCTGAAGCTGCGGGACCGCCTGTCCTACGCCTTCGCGCTGGTCTCGGTCGCGGCGGCCCTCGACATCCGGGAGGGGCGCATCGTGGCGGCCCGGCTGGCCCTCGGTGGCGTGGCGCACAAGCCCTGGCGCCGTGAGGAGGCGGAAGCGGCGCTGGTCGGCTCGCCGGCCGACGAGGCCGCCTTCGCGGCGGCCGCAACACAGCTGCTCGAGGGGGCGCAGGGCCATGAGCACAACACCTTCAAGATCGAGCTCGCCCGACGCGCCATCCTCCGCGCGCTCGGCCAGGCGGCCGCCGGCACCCCGCAATCGCAGACCGACAAGCGCATCGCCTGAAAGGCTTTCGATCATGCTGAAGAACGACCTTCACGTCGGCTCGCCGCGCAGCCGCATCGACGGCCCCGCCAAGGTAACAGGGCAGGCGACCTATGCCGCCGAGTTCACGGCGGCCGATCTCGCCCATGGCTACATCGTCGAGAGCGCGATCGCGCGCGGTCGGATCGTGTCGATCGACACCGCCGCAGCCGAGGCCCTGCCCGGCGTCATCAGGGTCTTCACCCATGAGAACCGGCCGAAGACGGCCTGGTTCACCTACAAGTACCGGGACATGGTCGCCCCGCCGGGCGCGCCCTTCCGGCCGCTCTACAGCGACGAGATCCAGTATAGCGGGCAGCCGATCGCGCTGGTCGTGGCGGAGAGCTTCGAGGCCGCCCGCGAGGCCGCCGCGCTCGTCGCCGTGACCTATGACCGCCAGCCGCACGAGACCGATCTCGCCCGCGCCCGGCACGACAGCTACGAGCCGCCGAAGAAGCGCAACGGCATCGCGCCGCCTCCCGCGCCGCGCGGCGACGCGCAGCAGGCCTTCGGCGCTGCGCCGGTGCGGATCGCCGGCGAATACGCCATCGCCAGCGAGCACCACAATCCGATGGAGCCCCATGCCACGACGGTGGTCTGGGAGGGCGGCGGCAAGCTCACCGTCCATGACAAGACGCAGGGCGTGCAGAACAGCCAGGCCTATGTCACCAACGTCTTCGGTCTCTCCGGGGACGATGTGCGCGTGGTCTCGCCCTATGTCGGCGGCGGCTTCGGTTCGGGCCTGCGCCCGCAGCACCAGCTCTTCCTCGCCGTGATGGCCTCGCTCGCGCTCGAGCGCTCGGTGCGCGTCGAGCTGACGCGCCAGCAGATGTTCGGCCATGTCCACCGGCCGGAGACGGTCAATCTGGTCTCTCTGGGCGCGGGCGAGGACGGCAAGCTGCACGCGATCCAGCACCAGGCCATCGCGGCGACGTCGCGCTTCGAGGATCACCAGGAGGTGGTGGTGAACTGGTCGGGCCTGCTCTACCCGGCCGAGCATGTCGATCTGCGCTACGAACTGGCCAAGCTCGACACCTATTCGCCCGGCGACATGCGCGCGCCCGGCGCGCCGCTCGGCCTCTTCGCCCTGGAAAGCGCGATGGACGAGCTGGCGGTGGCGACCGGCGTCGACCCGGTCGAGCTGCGCCTGCGCAACTATGCCGAGCGGGACGAGAACGAGGACAAGCCGTTCACCTCGAAGGAGCTGCGCGCCTGCTATCGCGCGGGCGCCGAGCGCTTCGGCTGGAGCCGGCGCGACCCGCGGCCGGGCTCCATGCGCGAGGGGCGCGAGTTGATCGGCTGGGGCATGGCCAGCGGCGTCTGGGATGCCGGCATGATGAAGACCTCGGCGCGGGCGACACTCACCGCCGATGGCCGCCTCGCCATCGCCTGCGCCACCTCCGACATTGGCACCGGGACCTACACGATCCTCGCCCAGATCGCGGCTGATGCGCTAGGCCTGCCGATGGAGGCGGTCGATGTCGCGCTCGGTGATTCGACGCTGCCGGAGGCGCCGGTCCAGGGCGGGTCCTGGACCGCGGCCTCGGCCGGCAGTGCCGTCGCGGCGGCCTGCAGCAGCCTGCGCGACGCGCTGCTGACCCGGGCGGCGGCCGAAGGCTCGCCGCTCGCCGGCGCCAAGGCCGACGACGTGATCTTCGAGGGGGGGCACATCCGCAGCCTCGCCGACCCGGCGCGCTCCCTGGCTCTCGGGGAGATCGTGGCCGCCAGCGGGCCGGACGGGATCGCGGCGACCGAATCCGCCGGCCCCGGGCTGATCGGCATGATGCTGCCGAAGAGCCATTCGTCCTATACGCATTCGGCGGTCTTCGCCGAGGTCCGGATCGACGAGGAGCTCGGGGTGCTGCGGGTGACGCGCATCGTCAACGCCGTGGCGGCCGGGCGCATCCTCAATCCCAAGACGGCCCGCAGCCAGATCCTCGGCGGCGTGGTCTGGGGGATCGGCATGGCTCTGCACGAGGAGGCGCTGACCGACCATCGGCTGGGCCGGATCATGAACCACTCGCTCGCCGAATATCACGTGCCGGTCAACGCCGACATCGACGACATCGAGGTGATCTTCGTCGAGGAGAGCGACGAGAAGACGAGCCCGATCGGCGTGAAGGGGCTGGGTGAGATCGGGATCGTCGGCACGGCGGCGGCCATCGCCAATGCGGTCCATCACGCCACGGGCAAGCGCATCCGCAGCCTGCCGATCACGATCGACAAGATCCTGCAGGGATAGCCCGCCGCAGGATCGCCCCCCTCTGCGCCCCCACGCGTCCGGCTTGCGCCGGGCGCCATGGCTGCGCGGCGGGCATCGTGCTGTTATGGCGGCGACTCGGGCCTTCGCGCCGCGAGCCGGATCCGAGAGAATGTGAATGGAGCCCGCCCTGCCCTCCGGCCCCGATCAGACCGCCGCCTTCTCGAAGCTGTCGATCGCGGCGCTGGCGAGGTCGCCGATCGACTGCGAGCCGTCCGCCATCAGACGGACGACGATGCCGCCGAGCTTGGCCCTGGCGGCTTCGTCATCGTCGCGAAAACGCCCCTTGCCGGACAGGACCGCCCAGGCGCGCGCCTGCACGGCCTCTGCGACGAGCAGCTCCTTCGAATTGAGCACTCCCGGAAAGCGGAAATCGGTCGTCTGCATCGGCGTAGCCTTCATCGTTGAGAGAGCGAGATATGATGCGCGTCGTCCCGCGCAAGACCGCTCTCCCAGGGTCACTTCCATGTTTCGTCGCCCGGCTCCGGGCACTGCCCCATGACGACGCAGAAGGCACCGACGGGTTCCTTCGCCGCGCTGGGCGCTATCGTCTCGGGGGCCCTGCTGCTGCAGCTCGCCGGCACCATCGTCAACACGGTGGTGCCGCTGCGGATGGCCGTCGCCGGCCAGCCGCCCCTGCTGATCGGCCTCGTCGCCTCGGCCTATTCCGTCGGCTTCCTCGCCGGCTGCTTCGCGATGCCGTCGCTGGTACGCCGGATCGGGCATATCCGCGCCTTCGCCGTGTTCGCGGCACTGCAAGCGGCGGCGACACTGAGCTTCGCGCTGATCCCCGAGCCCTGGTGGGGCGGCCCGCGCCTGCTGATGGGGCTGGCCGCGGCCGGACACGGCATCTGCATCGAGAGCTGGATCAGCGGACAGGCCAGCGGGGCGAAGCGCGGCCGCATCTTCGGCGTCTATCAGCTGCTCAACCGGGTGGCGATGATCGGCTCGCAGATCGGCGTCGGCTATGTCGCCGTCCAGTCGCAGGACGTGTTCCTGCTCGCCAGCATGGTGTTCTCGTTCGCATTGATTCCGGTGGCGCTGACCCGGGCGCGCGGGCCAGAGTCGAGCGACGTGGTCTCGGTGGGCCTGCGCGCGCTCTGGCGGCAGGCGCCGGCCGCCGTCGTGGGCTGCCTCTATGTCGGACTCGTCAGCGGCCCGCTGACGAGCGTGATCCCGGCTTATGGCATCCTCGCCGGGCTCGACCAACGCAACACGATCCTGCTGACGGCGGGAATCCAGGTCGGTGCGCTGCTGATGCAGTGGCCGATGAGCCTGCTGGCCGACCGCGTCGCCAGCCGTCTGATCATGCTCTGCGCGGTCAGCCTCGTCACCGCGACGGCTGCGGCGCTGCTGGTGATCCAGGCGACGGAGGTGGCACAGGCGAGGCTGTGGCTGTTTTCGCTGTTCGCGCTGATCGGCGGGTGCAGCATTCCGCTCTACACGGTGGCCGTCACCCATGCCTATCTGCGGATCGGCCGCGAGCAGGCGGTGGGGCTCTCGGCGCAGCTCCTGTTCCTGTGGGGCACGGGCGCGGCGATCGGGCCCGTGATCGCGACCGGCCTGATGCAGGCCATGGGCGCGCGCGGGATGCTGGTCTATCTGATGGCGTTGTCTGCCCTGGTCGCGATCTACATCGCCCTGCGCATCACGCGGAAGCCGTCCCCCGTCTTCGTGGATGGCGAGCGCGCCTCGGGCGGACCGGCCATCCCCGAGATCGAACTCACCAAGCGCTAGCCGCGTCGCCTTCAGAGGAGCCGTCCTTGTCGACCACCCCCTATTACGATGGCGTCGTCATCGACCAGACCGATCGCAGCGCGCCGCTGGAACTGGAATTCGGCCGCTCGAGCGACTGGCAGGACGAGAACCTGATCTATCTCGTCGTCGATGGCCGGCCGCTGATCATGGACGATGCCACGGGCCGCCAGATCTACACGGCGATGATGAAGCTCGGCGCCTATCTCGGCTACGATCAGGCGGGCTGAAGGTTTCGCTCCTGGCGGGCCTCGGCCACGAAGGCCCCCATGATCTGCGGCGTGATCGATTGTCGTTGGCGTCGATGATCCCGGTCGACAGGCCGCGACAGCACCACCCCTTTGACAGGCGCCGCCCCGGTGCTAGGAAGCGATCCGGGAGACCCGTCCTTGTCCGCATTCCGCCAGAGCGCAGCATCTCGCCGTTGGGTCGCGATCATCGCGGCCTATCTGCTCGTGCTGCAGGCGGTGTTCACAGGGTTGGCCTCGGGGGCCCATGCCGCGAGCATGAGCCTCGACCGGTCGCTGGCGATGACGCTCTGCGCGCCTGGGGAAATGCCGGCGCCCTCGGCGTCCGACCAGGGCACGGCCCAGCATGACCGGACCAGCTGCTGCGTGATCGGCTGCGCCCTGTCGGGCAGCGGCCTGCCCGCACCCGCCGCGAGCTTCCTGCCGGTCGTTCACCGCCCGGTCGATCTCGTCGCCTTCGCGCGCCATCTCGACGCGCCGCAGGGCTATGTCGCCGGCCGCTCGCCGGCCAACCCCCGCGCGCCGCCCACCAAGGCCTGATCCCGCCCGCGCGCATCCATGAGGATGCCCGCAGGTTCGCTCACGCCCACGGACCAAGGCCGGCGCCAGAGGCTGATCCCGGCGATCATCATCTGCAGCCGTGCCGAGCAGCACGGACACCCTCCATGTCCCTCCATCCGCTGACACGCCTTTGTGCGTGTTTCGCGACGGGTCTGCTGATCGCAGCCGTCGCTCTGATCGCGGCCGATCGCGCCGTCCCGCTCGACCCGGCGCTGAATGTCGCCTGGCTCTGGCTGGGCGGCAACGCCGCCATCGGGCTGTCGCACGTCCTGCCCGCGCTGCTGCGCAGCTGATCCGCAGCGGCGCCCGCGCGCCGCTGCCTCGCTTTCACCATCACCATCGCACGGTCCGCTGAGGGCCTCGTCACTCGAAGGATAGTCCCATGTCGATCCGTATCGTGCTCGCCACCCTCGCCGCGCTCGTCGCCGGCCCCGCCATCGCCCATGTCACGCTGGAGACGCAGACCGCGCCCGTCGGCTCGACCTACAAGGCCGTGGCGCGCGTGCCCCATGGCTGCAAGGGCGCCGCGACCATCAAGGTCCGCGTGCAGATCCCGGAAGGGGTGATCGCGATCAAGCCGATGCCGAAGGCCGGCTGGACGCTGGAGACCGTCAAGGGCAAGTACGACAAGGCCTATGACTATTACGGCACGCCGACCTCCGAAGGCGTCAAGGAAGTGGTCTGGAGCGGTGGCAAGCTGCTCGACGAGCACTATGACGAGTTCGTCTTCCGCGGGTACCTCACCACCGACCTGAAGCCCGACACGACGCTCTATGTCCCGATCGTGCAGGAATGCGAGGGCGGCGGCGTCGAGCGCTGGATCGAGATCCCCGCCGCCGGCAAGGTCTCCGACGACTACAAGTTCCCGGCTCCGGGCCTGAAGCTCACCCCCAAGAAGTGAACCGAACCACGCGGCCGGGCCTCAGCGCCCGGTCGCCAGGAACCATCATGTCTGCTCGCCTGCGCCTCTTCCTCGTCCTGATCGGACTGCTCGCCGTCGCACTCGCGCCGGCCGGCAGCGCGTTCGCGCATGCGGCGCTGAACGGCGCGAGCCCGGCGGATGGCAGCGTGCTTCCAGTCGCGCCCTCGGAGATGACGCTGGCCTTCAGCGAGCCGGTCTCGCCGCTGGCGCTTCGGCTGATCGGCCCCGACGGCCAGGCGACGCCGCTCGACCGCGTCGAGCTCCGGGACCGGACCCTGGTGATCGCGGCGCCCGCCGGTCTTTCGCCCGGCACGCATGTGATCAGCTGGCGCGTGGTCTCGGCGGACGGCCACCCGGTCGGCGGCTCGGTGCTGTTCTCGATTGGTCATCCGAGCGCGACGGCGCCGATCGCCGGGACGCAGACAGATGCGATGGTGCGGGTCCTGCTCTGGGCCAGTCGCATCGCCCTCTATCTCGGCCTGTTCATCGGCTGCGGCGGCGCCGCCTTCGCGGCCTGGGTCGCGCCGCTTCC
>NZ_JAUXYO010000074.1 GCF_030694325.1 Allobosea sp.
GGCCGAGCAGGGCGAGAGCCTCCTTCATGCGGTTGTGCATGTCGAGGAAGGGGGGCGCGTAGAAGGCCTGCGACAGCGGCACGATGCGGTCGTTGACCGCCTGCGCCGCCTTGAGATCGCCCGCCTGGACCGCCCGCCACAGCGCCACCTGCAGATCGGCGATGACGCTGCCCGAGCCCGAGAGCAGCCCGTTGCAGCCCAGCGTGAGCGAGGCCATCAGCCAGGAGGAATGGGTGGTGAGCACGTTCACCGGGCGCGGCAGGGTTTGGAACGTTCGGATATGCTTCTCATGCAGCATCGGATCGTTCGACCAGTCCTTGATCGCGACAATCGTCGGCACCGCGTCGAACAGCGCCAGCAGCGTTTCGAACGGATAGCCCAGCCCGCCGCCCATCGGATACTGGAAGGCGATGATCGGCAGATCCGTGGCGTCGGCGATGCGCCGATAATGCGCGATCGCCATCTCCGGCCGCAACTGCCCGCCCATCGCCATGCTGTTGGGCGGGAAGACCAGCAGGGCCGAGGCGCCCTCGCGCGCCGCCATCGCCGCCAGCCGGGCCGCCTCGATCGAGCCATCGGCATAGATGCCGTTGATCAGCGGCACCCGGTCGCCGACCTCGGTCAGCGAGGCCGCCAGGATCTGCTGCTGCTCGTCGAAGGAGCAGGCATGCACCTCGGAGGCATGGCCGTTGACGGTGACCGCGCTGACCCCGTCGACCAGCGCGCAATCGCGCAGATGGCGGCGCGTCTGGCGCTCGTCGATGGTCATGTCGTCATGGAGTGCGAGCAGCGTCGCCGGGATCACGCCGGCGGGCCGGAAGTCCTTGAAGCGAGGCATGGCCGTCTCCTGTCGTTGCGGCGGATCAGTCGTTCCAGATGCCGCCGGTGACGCTGATGGTTTCGCCTGTGATGTAGTCTGCCTCGTCGGAGGCGAGAAAAGCCACCGTCTTGGCGATGTCGGAAGGCAGGCCGGCGCGGCGCAGCGGAATCGTCTTGGCCCGGTCCTTGGCCGTCGGCAGCCCCTCGGCCGCGCGCTGGATCTCGGATTCGTCGCGCATCTTGGTCTCCACGATCAGGCCGGGCGCGATCGCGTTCACCCGGATGCCGTATTCGCCGATCTCGAGCGCCAGCGACTGCGTCAGCGAGACCACCGCGAATTTCGAGGCGCAATAGGCGCCGTAGGCCGCCACGCCCGACTTGCCCATCCAGGAGGCGATGTTGACGATCGTGCCGCGGCGGCGCTCGACCATGCCGGGCGCGACCTGCCGCGTGACATGGAACAGCCCGTCGACATTGATGCCGAAGGTCGCCTTCCACTCCGCCTCGCTCGTCTCAAGCAGCTTGCCGACCTTGCAGATGCCGGCATTGTTGACGAGGATGTCGATGGGGCCGAGCGCCTCTTTCAGCGCGCCGATGCCCGCCGCGACATCGTCTAGCGAGGAGACGTCGCCCGCCGCCACCACGACCCGGCCGCCCTCCGCGGTGAGCGCGTCGGCGGTCGCCTGAGCCGCCGCGCGGTCGAGGTCGAAGATGCCGACCTCGCAGCCCTCGGCCACGAGCCGCGCCGCGATCGCCCGGCCGATGCCGTGGGCGCCTCCGGTGACGATCGCCTTACGGCCGTTCAATCCATACATCTGTCAGCCTTGTGTCTTGGGTTTGCGGTCACCACGGGCCGTCCAGCCGCCATCGACGACGAGAACGGTGCCGGTGCAGAAGGAGGCGTCGTCGCTGGCGAGCCAGAGCATCGCCTGGGCGATCTCGATCGGCTGCCCGAGGCGTTCCATCGCCTGGCGCTCCTCGAGGCCGCGACGCAGTTCCGCGCCGTCGGGCCCGCTCAGGATCCGCGTGAAATAAGGCGATTCGATCGTGCCGGGCGCCACCGCATTGATCCGGATCTTCTGATCGACATGGTCCACCGCCATGGCCCGCGTCAGCGCCGCCACAGCCCCCTTCGAGGCGACGTAAGCCGCGCGGTCATGGATGCCGACATTCGCCACCGCCGACGCTGTGTTGACGATGGCGCCGCCACCCTGTCGCGCCATCACCGGGATCGCGTGCTTGCAACCGAGGAAGACGCCGTTGACGTTGACCGCCATGAGCGCGTTCCAGTCGGCCTCCGAAGTCGACACCACGGTTCCGGCGATGCCGTAGCCGGCATTGTTGACGAGAATATCGAGCCGGCCGTGATCGGCGACCGCCTTCGCGATCATCCCCGCCACCTCGGCATCCCGGCTCACATCGACCTGATGCGCCACCGCCCGGCCGCCCTGCCCTGCGATCTCGGAGGCGACGCGCTGAGCGGCCGCGGCATCGCGATCCGCGACGATGACGGTCGCCCCCTCGCGGGCGAAGAGGACACAGGCCGCATGGCCGATGCCGGAGCCGCCACCGGTGATGATCGCGATCTTGCCTGCAAGTCTCATGGCCTCGGACTCCCTTGGACGGCCCCGTGAGGATCTCGGCGCTCTGCGCTCATAGCATCACCACAGGGGAGAAATGTTGATCGACCGCCGCCAGAATGGCCTGTGCGACGATCCAGGACGATTTCGGGTTGGTCGGCGACGGCTGGTTCGCGATCTCGAGCGACAGCGTCCCGAATTCGCTGCTCGCTTTGACCACATGCGTATTGCCGCTCGCGGCGGGATCGCAGACGACATCGACGCCGGTCGCCTCGAAGCCCGGCCCCGCCAGTGCGAGCGCCGCCGCGACGTTGAGGTTCTGCGGGTAGAGCGCCGCCGCCTCGCGCGCCGTGCCTGAGAACAGCGTCACTGGCCCGGCCAATGCCGCCGGATCATGGCCGAGCGCGCGCAATTCGGCGGCCCAGGCAGCCGGCGGCTTGCGTGACTCGTAGCGCAGGTCGAGCTGCTGGGCGTGGCGCACGGCCCGGACATAGTCGAGCCCGCCGAGCGCGCCCGAGACCAGCAGCAGCCGCCCGCGGCCCTGGCGCGCGGTGGCGACGAGATCGGCGAAGAGGTCTTCGTCATGCAGCGCACCGATCGACGAGATCAGCACCGGCAGGCCGAGCGCCAGGCAGCCCGGCACGCTCTCGCGCACCGCGCCATGGCCGGCGGCCTCGATCACCAGATCGGGAGCGAAGGCCGCAACCGCGTCGGACCCGTCCAGGATCGGCATGCCCTCCGGCACGCGACCGGCCGACGACGAACCCGGCCGCAGCAGAACCGCGAGCGCATAGCCCGGTTCCGGCGCCGTCCTCAGCGCCGCAGCGACGTCGCCGGCGATCGCGCCATAGCCGATCAGGACAACCCGACGCGCGCTCATGCCAGTTCACCGATCCATTCGACGACCTTGGCCGTGAAGGCATCGGGCCGCGAGACGGGGAAGAAATGCCCGCCGGAATCGAGCAGGATCTTGCGGGCGCCGGGCAGGGCCGCAGCGAGATCCTCCTGCAGGAACGCCGGCACGATCATGTCGTCCCGCGCGCCCAGCACCAGCGTCGGCATCGGCAGCGCGGCGATGTCGGCCGAGCCGTCGAAGGAAAGCAGCGCATCGATCCGCTCGCGTACGATCTGGCGGGCTTCCGCCGAGACGGGCGCCGCCGCGATGGCCGCCTCGTAGACGCTCCAATGCGCCTCTAGCCAGGCCGGCGGGTAGGAGATCAGCACGGCGGTGGCCGCATAGGCCTGCGGGTTCTCGGCGAGAATGGCCCGCCGCGCGCCGAACAGCGCATCCATATAATGGCTCGGCTTCAGCCAGGTGGCACTCAGGATCAGCCCGTCGAGCCGTTCCGGCGCGATCCGCCCGAGCGCCTGCCCGATGCAGCCGCCGGTCGAATGGCCCAGCAGCACGGCCCGCTCGACACCGGCCCCGTCGAGCACGCTCAGGCAGTCGCGCGCGAGCTGGTCGATGGTGCAGGGCGCACTGCCCCTCGTGCTCGCCCCGATGCCGCGCTGGTCGAAGCGGATCACGCGGAAGGAGCGCGCCAGCGTCGCCGTGTTGCTCTTCCAGAAGCCCGCCGTGCCGCCAAGCCCGCTGACGAGCAGCAGCGCCGGCCCCTCGCCCTCGGCGAAGGCCTGCAGCTCCGCCCCGTCCGCAGTCGTGACGGTGAAGGACCCGGAAGGGCCGGTTGCAGGAGTGGCGCTCATTGCAGCGGCGAATAGGCGACGGGCGTCAGGATGCGCGAGTTCTGGATGTCGATCAGCCCGTCGACACGCTTGAGATAGTCCTGCCAGCGCGGGTCGGCCAGCATCGCCTTGCGCTTGGCGGCCCGTTCGTCGAGGCTGTTGTAGCTCCACAGCGCGACGACATGGTTGAGCTCGCCGATCTCCGTGGTGAAATCGGCGATGAAGCTGCCCAGATGCTCCTTCTGCAGCGGCAGCCCGTATTCGCCATACAGCTTCACGAACTCGGCCAGCTTGCCCGCCTTGATGCGATAGTCGCGCTCTTCATAGATCATCGTTGGTCTCGCTCTCGCTTCGCCCTGGGCAGGCCAGACACCGGCCCGTGGACACGGACGGCTCTGCCGCCGTCAGCCATACATGACCTTCGGCATCCAGGTCGCCATCCCCGGGAAGAACAACAGCAGCAGCAGCACGACGATCTGGCAGATGATGAAGGGGATCACGCCCCAGTACATGTCCTGCAGGCGCATCGTCGGCGGCGCGATCGCCTTCAGGTAGAAGATCGACGGCGCCATCGGCGGCGTCAGATAGGCCGTCTGCAGCATCACCAGCATCACCACCGAGAACCACAGCGGATCGAGCCCGAAGCTCTTCACCAGCGGGATCGCGATCGGCGTGACGATCAGGATGATCGAAATCGAGTCCACGATGAAGCCGAGGATGAAGACGACGAACAGGATCGCCGCGACGACCGACCAGGGCGAGAGGCCGAGCGCGTCGAGAATGCCCTTGGTCGCCGTCATGCCCCCGGAAGCGAAGAACACGCCCGAGAACATGCCGCCCGCCAAGATGATGGCGAGGATCATCGCCGTCAGCCCGACGGTCTGCAGAGAGGCCTGGAACAGCAGGCGCCAGGTCATGCGCCGGTAGACGATCGCCAGCAGCAGCACGCCGAGCGAGCCGCAGGCGGCGGCCTCGGTCGGCGTCGCCATGCCCGTGAACAGCGTGCCCAGCACCGTGAAGATGAGGAAGCCCGGCGGCACGAGCGCCACGAGCGTGAACCTGATCTTCTCGCCCAGGCTGCGCGGGTCGGGGTCCTGCTCCGGCGGCGCCAGGGACGGCTTCAGCCCGCACGCGATCAGGATGTAGAGGATGAACAGGGCTGACATCGTCAGGCCAGGAATCAGGATTCCGGCCAGCAGGTCGCCGATCGGCAGGGTCGCGATCGGCGCGAGAACGACGACCGGAACCGAGGGCGGGATGATCGTGCCCAGCGATCCACCACCGCAGATCGTGCCGGCGATCAGCTTGTTGTCGTAACGGCGTTTCACCATGGCCGGGATCGCGAGCATGCCGACCAGCGTCTCGGTCGCGCCGACGACGCCGCTGGCGGCGGCAAAGATCGTGCACATCAGAAGGGCCGCGATGGCGAGCCCGCCGGGCAAGCGCCGCGTCCACATGTAGAGCGCGTCGAACAGCCGTTCCGCGATGCCGGCCCGCTCCAGGATCGAGCCCATGAAGATGAAGAGCGGGATCGCGCCCAGCACGTAGTTGGTCGAGAGATCGTCGATACGCTGCGCGAACTGGTGCACGAGCGTGCCGCCGAAGCGCATCAGGCCGAAACCGAGCGCCGCGATCATCATCGACAGGGCGACGGGGAAGCCAAGGAAGATCAGCCCCAGCAGGGCCGGGAACATCCACAGGACGGTCTGGGCGGTCATCGGGCCGGGCTCTCCGTCGCGCGGCCGAAGACGACCAGCAGGTTTTCGATGGCCTTGGCGAAGCACTGCAGGCCGAAGAGCGCGAAGCCGATCACGTAGATCACGCGATAGGGCCAGATCGGCGGGTTCCAGGCCGAAAGCCCCGTGCCCTCGCCGGTGCGGTAGACACTGGCGACGTTTCCGACGAGCGCATTGGTCAGCCAGGCCAGCATCCCGGCCATGATCAGGTAGCCGATCGCATCGATCGTCGCGACCGCCCGGCGGGGCAGCAACTGGTGGATGAAATCGACGTTCACATGCTGGTCCATCAGCACGGCATAGGACAGGCCGAGCAGGAAGATCGTGCCCATCATCATGTAGCTGAGCTCGAAGGCCCATTGTGTCGGCGCCGCGAAGGCGTAGCGGCTGACCACCTCGAACACCATTGCCAGCACGAGCGGGAGAACGACGAGCGCGCCCACGCGCCCCGACCAGAGCGAGAGAATGTTGATGAAACGGACGATGGGCATGGACGACCTCGCGCCGGGAGGCCCGCGGCAGCGACCATCGAGGCCGCCCCCGCGGGCGAGGGATCAGCGCGAGCCGACGGCGAAACGGAATTCGCTGAGCGGCTTGACGCTCGCCATGAAGGCCTTCTGGCTGTCATAGGCCTTCTTGAACCAGGCGTTCGAGGCCGCCTGCTTGTCGGCCCATTCGCCCGAGGCCTTGACCACGGCGGCGGTCAGCTTCGGATCGACCTGGATCACCTCGATGTTGCTCGCCTTGATCTGCTTGTAGGCGTCGAGGTCGCTCTTGGCGTAACCGAGATAGGTATCGAGCACGGTCAGGCGGCCGGCGAGTTCGAGCAGCTGCTTGTCCTTGTCGCCGATCTTGGCCCAGGTCGCGTTGTTGAAGATGCAGTCATGCGCGCCCGACGGCGCATGCAGGCCGGGCATGATGATGTACTTGGCGACCTTGTGGAAACCCTCCGACAGGTTGCTGCCCGGGCCGCCCCATTCGATGGCGTCGACCACCTTGCGCTCCAGCGCACTGAAGACCTCGGAGCCCGGCAGCACGACCGTCGAGGCGCCGAGCATCGGCGCGATTTCGGCCCAGGAGGACGAGGTCCGCAGCTTCAGCCCCTTCATGTCCTCGACGGTGCGGATCGGCTTGTGGGAGTGCATGAAGAACTCGGTCTCGAGCACGCCGCAGGGGAAGGCGACGACGTCGAACTTCTCCTTGCGCCACTGCTTCCAGAGATCGGCGCCGCCGCCATTGTAGAGCCACATCATCATCTCTTCCGGGTTCGGCCCTGCCGACCAGCCGGAGAAGATGGCGCCCGTGCGATCGACCGCCCAGTCGTAGCCCGGCCAGCTATGGCCCATATCGGCGACGCCCTTCTGGACGGTTTCCGTGACCTTCAGCGCCGGGCCGAGCGCGCCGGCGGGGAAGACGTTGATCTTGATCCGACCCTCGGTCATGCGCTCGACATTCTCGGCATATTTCTTGGCGCCGATGTCGAGCCAGTGGCCGCCCGCCCAGGGCGTCGCCATGTTGAGTTCCATCTTGTTCTGCGCCAGCGCGCCCTGCGCGCCGAGTGCGAGGCCGGCGGCGGTGGCGAGCGCGGCGACGACGGTCTTGAATCCGGTCATGGTTTTTGCCTTTCCCTCTGTTGCGATGTTTTTCGATCCACAGGCAACTCGGCCCGCCGCGCCGACCGGCCTTGATGGCCTGTGCCGGCGCGAGAACGCAGTCTTCGTCACAGGCAGGCGCCCTCATGCGCCCCGCCTCTCTTCGGCCGCCTCCTCAGCCGGCCTGACATACCGCCCCGGCCGAACGGGCCAGACGGCGAAGCAGCTCATATATTGCCGTGCACAAACAGGCTCCGGCTTCGGAGCCGGCTGACGCAAGGATCGCGCCAACCGGCCTGCGACATCCCTTGAACTTGGGCATCATCGCCAGCTTCATCGAAATGACAGTCGGCTACCAGCGGCCCGCCGCCTCGATCCGTCATATATCAGCATGGCGTCAGACCCCTCGCAAGATTGATCCAGATCAAACTTGGGAGCGGCCCCCGCCGTGTGGAGCGAGACCTAAAGTGAGATCGCGCCCGGCCCGCGCGGTCGGCGGGTTGCCAATCGGGCCCGCCGCCGCCAAACAGGGCGCGGTCAGGGGCGGCGGGTGCGGGATGGATATCGAGCGAAAGCGTCTTGCCGCATTGCGGCATCTTCTTGCGCAGGCGCATGACAAGCTGGGGCTGAAATTCGGTTTCCGGCTCTGGGACGGCAGCCGGGTTCCGGAGGGCTGGCCGGCGGACGGCCTCGCCATCGCCATCCGGGATTCCGGCGCCGTCGCCGCGCTGATGCGCAAGCCGAAGCTCGACACGCTGCTGAACCTGCACATCAGCGAGCGCATCGCCCTGCTCAACGGCTCGATCTTCGATCTCGCGACGGCGCGGCCCGAGGGCAAGATCGGCCGGCTCGCCCGCACCATCCCAAAGGCGGCGATCTTCGACGTTTTCCGCCGCTTCATCCTGGCGCCCGGCGCGGCGCCCAGCGCGGTCGACCATCGCCGGGGTGACGAGATCGCCCGCGACGGCGCGCCCGCCACCAACAAGGCCAACGTCGCCTATCATTACGACGTCTCGAATGCCTTCTATCGCCTCTTCCTCGACGAGGAGATGGTCTACACCTGCGCTTACTTCACCGAGGACCACGGCGACATCGCCCGTGCCCAGCGCGACAAGCTCGACATGATCTGCCGCAAGCTGCGGCTCAAGCCCGGCGACCGCTTTCTGGACATCGGCTGCGGCTGGGGCGCGCTGGTCTGCCACGCCGCGCAGCATTATGGCGTCGAGGCCCATGGCGTGACGCTGGCGGAAGAACAGTTCAAGCTCGCCCAGGAGAAGGTCGAGCGGCTCGGCCTCACCGGTCGCGTCACCCTGCATCTGCGCGACTACACCCAGATGGAGGGGCAGTTCGACAAGATCTCGTCGATCGGCATGTTCGAGCAGGTCGGCATCCGCAACCACCCGGACTATTTCCGCGCGGTGAACCGGCTGCTGCGCCCGCGCGGCCTCTATCTGCACCACACCATCTCGCGGCGCGCCAAGAAGACCGACAAGGCCTTCAACAGGATGCCAGCCGAATACCGCGCGCTGGTGCGCTACATCTTCCCCGGCGGCGAACTCGACCATCTCGGCATGTCGATCACCAATCTCGAGCGCCACGGCTTCGAGGTCCACGACGTCGAGGGCTGGCGCGAACACTATCAGCGCACGACGCGGCTCTGGTGGGAACGGCTCGAGGCCAACCGGGCGCAGGCCGAGGCCGAGATCGGCCCCGAGCGGACGCGGATGTGGCTGTTGTATCTGGCCGGCTGCTCGCTCGCCTTCGAGCGGGGCGGCGCGCTCGTCAACCAGACACTGGCCTCGAAGCGCCGCAAGGGCGCCTCGGGCCTGCCGCTGACGCGGGCGGATCTGTATCGCTAGAAGCGTCGCGGGCGTCACGCTCGGGCTCGACCCGAGCCTCTCCGGATCGAGATTCTCGGGCCTGCGCTTCGCTTCGCCCGAGAATGACGTTCAGCCTACTTCTTCACAAAGGCGTCGAGTTTCCCGTAATGCTCGGCGAGCAGATAGTAGAAGGTCAGCCGCGACTTGGTCTTGTCGGCCTTCATGTGCTCGCAGATCGCCTTGATCGAGGCATCGAGGTCTGCGGTCTTGAGGCCGAGCTTCTTTTTCAGGAAGTTTTCGCGGACGCGCTCCAGTTCGGTGGCGTCGGAACAGGCGACATAGCGGGTGTCGGGCTTGCTCATAACGAGCGCATAGGACTTCGCCATACCGGCGAAGGCCGCTTCATTGAGCGGCTTCTTGGCGAATTTCTTCACGTCGGCCAGATGATCCATCGTAAGCCCCTCTTGCTCCGAGCGGCGCCGCGCTCGGTTGTTGCTGTCGCGCGACCAAACGTTAACGCGGATTTACGCGCTGTCGATAGGCGCCGGCCCGCCGCCGCGCATTTTTGACCCATCGCAAGGCTCGGCCGTGATGCAGGAAACGGATGCCGCCTGCGCGCTCGCGACGGTTGAGCCCTCGTCGTTGAGATGCTGCGATGCAGCATCGACCGGAGACGACGCGATGAAGCCGACCATCCTGATGGCCCCGAAGATGCCCGCCGCCCTGGTCGCGAGGCTGCAACGGGACTACATCGTGCTCGGGCCGATAGAGCGGCCGGTGCCGGAGGCGCTGCCGCCGGGCGCGGATGCGGCGCGCGTGCTTCTGACGGTCGGTGGCTGGCGCACCGACGCAGCCCTGATCGACGCCCTGCCCGGTCTCGGCCTGATCGCCTGCTATGGCACGGGCATCGAGGGTGTGGACCAGGCCCACGCCAAGGCGCGCGGCATCCTGCTCAGCAACGCGGCCGACGCCAATGCCGATGCGGTGGCGGAGTTCGCGATCGGACTGATGCTGGCCAGCGTCCGGCAGATCGGCAAGGGCGACCGCTTCGTTCGCGCCGGGCGCTGGCAGGGCAACGCCATCGAGCGCATGCCGATCGTGCCCGGATTGCGCGGCCGTCGTCTCGGCGTCTACGGGCTCGGCGCCATCGGCGGCCGCATCGCGAC
This sequence comes from Allobosea sp., assembly GCF_030694325.1. GTDB lineage: Bacteria > Pseudomonadota > Alphaproteobacteria > Rhizobiales > Beijerinckiaceae > Allobosea. The sequence goes on from NZ_JAUXYO010000074.1 coordinate 10,397, forward strand.
CATCGCCGCGGCGCTCGGCATGGAGGTCGCCTATCACAACCGGACGCAGCGCGCGGAGCTGCCCTATCGCTACGAGGACAGCCTGGTCGGGCTGGCGGAGTGGTCCGACGTGCTGATGGTCGCCGTGCGCGCCAGCGCGGAGAACCGCCATGCCGTCGATGCGGGCGTCCTGAAGGCGCTGGGGCCGCAGGGCCATCTCGTCAACATCTCGCGCGGCATCGCCGTCGACGAGGAGGCGCTTTGCGCGGCGCTCGAGCAGGGCGTGATCGCGGGTGCAGGGCTCGACGTCTTCGAGGCGGAGCCCCACGTGCCCGACCGGCTCAAGGCTCTCGACAACGCGGTGCTCACGCCGCATATCGCCGCGATGGCCGACAGCGCCCAGGCGGCCCAGCAGGAGCTGCTGCTGCGCAATCTCGAGGCCTTCTTCTCAGGCGGGCCGCTGCCTTCCGGCGTGCCGCTCTAGCCGTTCTGGGTCAGGGCAGCACGACGACCGGCGTGCCCATGCGAACGCGGTCATAGAGGTCTGCAACGTCGTGGTTGTGCATGCGGAAGCAGCCATAGGACGCCGCCGTTCCGATCGTGCCCGGCATATTGGTTCCGTGGATTGCATATTCGCCGCCCGGCCCCAGCCCGATCACGCGCGCGCCCATCGGGTTGCGCGGCGAGCCGCCGGGAATGACATCGGGCAGTCGGGGATTGTCGCGCCTCACCGAGGCCGGCGGCGACCAAGCCGGATCGACCTGCATTTCCTCGACATATTTGACGCCCCGCCACTGCTTGCCGGCCTTGCCGACGGCGATGGTGTAGCGGATCGCCTCGCCGGGCGCGGTCACCAAGTATAGCCGGCGTTCGTTCGTGCGGATCACGATGGTGCCCGGGCGATAGCGCGGGTCGGGCGCTTGCACCACCTCGCGCGCCGCGCCTTCGCCGGCAGCAGCCACCCAGAGTGGCAGGGCGAGCCCCGCAGCCAGAACCATCTCCATCGCGGTGCGCCTTGGGGCCATGGCCTCTCTTCCTCCGGAACAGTCCGGGGTGGAAGCTGGGGCGGCACCCCTGAATCGGCGGTTGAACGATATGGTGAAGGCTGGATTCAGGATGAATCGCCGCTGAATCCACCCCGCCTCAGGCAGCCGGACTCATCCGGTGCTGCTGTGGCAGCAGGAAGGGCAGGCCGGGCGCCGGCGCCCGGCTGAGCGAGAGATCGACCTTGAAGACCTGGCGCAGCAGCGCATCGTCGAGCGTCTTCGCCGGAGCCCCCTGCGCGATGATCTGCCCCTGATCCATCACCACCAGATGGTCGGCATAGGTCACCGCAAGGTTGAGATCATGCAACACGATCAGCACCGCGACGCCGCGTCCGGCGATGGCGCGCGCCATGTCGAGCAGGGCGAGCTGATGGCACAGGTCGAGGCTGGCGATCGGCTCGTCGAGGAACAGCGCCTGCCGGCTCGCCACGCTTCGCCCGGCCTCGATCTGGCAGAGCACCCGTGCGAACTGGACGCGCTGCTGCTCGCCGCCAGAGAGCGTCTGATAGGCCCTCCCCGCCAGATCCAGCACGCCTGCGGCCGCGAGGCTCTCGCCGACCAGCGCCTCGCGCCGCAGGCGCGTCATCGCCCGGCCGATGCCGTCGACGCCGAGGCTCGCGACCTCATAGACGCTGAACGGAAAGACCAGCCGCGCATGCTGGGCCATCACGGCACGCTGGCAGGCCAGCCGCCAGGCAGGGATCGCCGTGAGCGCCTCTCCGTCGATGCGGATCTCGCCGCCCGACGGCTTCGCCTCGCCGGTCATCAGCTTGAGCAGCGTCGACTTTCCGGCACCGTTGGGTCCGATCAGGATTGTCGTCGTCCCGGGCGCCAGCTCCAGCGAGGCCTCGCGCACGAGGTCCCGCCCCCCAGCCCGGAAGCTCAGGCCGCGGGCCTGGATAAAGGTCTCACTCGCAACGGCCTCAGACATCGAGCGGTCCCGAACGGCGCAGCAGCAGCCAGAGGAAGAACGGCGCGCCGATCGCCGCCGTGACGATGCCGATCGGCAATTCGGCGGGAGCGACGACGAGCCGGGCGACGATGTCGGCGCCGACCAGCAGGATGGCCCCGCCCAGGGCCGAGAGCGGCAGCAGCAGGCGATGGTCCGGCCCGATGGCGAGGCGGACCAGATGCGGTACCACGATTCCCACGAAACCGATCAGCCCCGCGGCCGCAACGCTCGCCCCGACCGCCAGCGCCACCAGCAGGATTGCCAGCGCCTTGATGCGCTGGACCGGAATGCCGAGATGGTAGGCTTCCGCCTCGCCCAGCATGAGCCCGTTCAGCCCCCGCGCCAGCAGCGGCATGGCGAGCAGCAGCGGGATGATGATCGGCGCGATTGCCGAAAGCTTGGTCCAGCTCGCCCCGCCGAGACTGCCCATCGACCAGAAGGTCAAGTCGCGCAGCTGGCGATCGTCCGAGATGAAGGCGAGGAGCCCCGTCATGGCCCCGGCCAGCGCACCGAGCGCGACGCCCGCGAGCAACATGGTCGCAACCGAAGTACGCCCCTGCCGCGTCGCGATGAGATAGAGCGCCAGCGTCGAGATCAGGCCGCCGCAGAAGGCCCCGAAGGGCAGCACCGCGAAGGGCAGCTTCATCAGCGTCCCCGTCAGGAAACGGTCGCCGAGCACGATCGTCGCCGCCGCGGCCAGCCCCGCACCGGCAGACACGCCGACGAGGCCGGGATCGGCCAGCGGATTGCGGAACAGCCCCTGCATCAGCGCTCCCGACACCGCCAGACCGGCCCCAACCAGGAGGCCGAGCAACACGCGAGGGACGCGGATGTTCATCACCACCAGAACGTCGCGGCCTTCCAGCGCCGCGGCGTCGCCGGTGAACCGGGCCCAGAGAATTTCCGCCACCCGTGCCGGCGGGATCGCAATGGCCCCCTGCCCGATCGCCACGAGCGCCAGCAGGAGGCAGCCCAGCGTCAGCGCCCCGCCGGCGAGCAGCGCCAGCCGGCGACGGC
>NZ_JAUXYO010000090.1 GCF_030694325.1 Allobosea sp.
CCTGACGCCCAACGCCAACCCGCTGCTGCGTGCGGCCGGACCGCTGCTGCTCCTGCTCGGCCGGCTTCGCTCGCAGCTCAGCAGTGCGCCGCCCGCGCAACTGCTCGGCCAGGTCACCGAGACGATCGAGGCCTTCGAGCACGAGGTCCGCGCCGCCGGCGCCTCGGCCGAGCAGACGCGGACCGCCAAATACGTCCTCTGCGCGGCCGCCGACGACATCGTCCAGAACATCCCCGGCGAGGACCGGCATGTCTGGACGCAGTACAGCATGCTCTCGAAGTTCTTCGGAGAGCGGGTCGGCGGCGTGCGCTTCTTCGAGGAACTCGACCGCGCCAAGGCCGATCCGTCCGTCAATTACGACCTGCTCGAACTGATGCATGCCTGCCTGGCGCTGGGCTTCCAGGGCATCCACCGCACCTCCGCAGGCGGCGCCGCCAATCTCCAGATGATCCAGCGCAACCTGTTCGAGACGCTGCGCCGGGTGAAGCAGCCCGACCCCGAACTCTCGCCGCGTTGGCGCGGCCAGGCCGTCGCCTCGCAGGTGGCGCGCTTCAAGGTTCCGGTCTGGTCGGTGGCGGCGCTCGCCGGCGTCGCCGTGCTCGGCCTTTATTTCGTGTTCCGCTTCCTGCTCTCGGGCAATGCGGAAGCGGCGGCCACCGCCATGCTCTCGGTCCACCCCAAGGGCGAGCTCGGCATCGTCCGCAGGGTCTTCTCGGCCCCGCCCCCGCCGCTTCCGCCACCGCCCGTGCCGCCGAAGGTCTGCGGCGCCGTCCAGCCGCCGATCGTCTGCCAGGTCACGCCCAACGTCATCATCGTCCGGCTCGTCGACATCACTCTGTTCGAACCCGGCCAGGCCGCCGTGCGCGACGAGTTCAGGCCGCTGATCGAGCGCATCGCGAGCGTGCTGGAAACCGAGGGCGGCGCCGTCAAGGTCATCGGCCATACCGACAATGTGCCGATCCGCACCGCGCGCTTCGCCTCCAACCTGCAGCTCTCCCAGGCCCGCGCCAAGGCGGTCGGCGACCTGCTGCAGACGAAGCTGAGCAAGCCCGACCGCATCAGCGTCGAGGGCAAGGGCGCCGATGCGCCGATCGCCGACAATGCCAGCCGCGAGGGGCGGGCGAAGAACCGGCGCGTCGAAATCGTGATCCAGCGGCAGGGCTGAGGGAGGCGGACCCATGAACCTCGCCACCTGGCTCAAAATCGCCGCCATCGCCGTCGGGACGCTGGCGTTCGGCCTTCTCGTCTGGTTCGGCGCCCCCTTCGTCGCTATCGGCGAGAGCAGGCCCTTCGACTCCGTCTGGGTGCGGCTGCCGATCGTTGTGCTGCTGGCGCTCGGTGCGCTGGCCTGGATCGCGCTGACCGTGATCCGTCGGCGCCGCGCCACCGCCGCGCTCACCGAGGCGCTGGAACAGCAGCAGGAGGCGACCGGCGACGGCGCCGCACTCTCCGCCTCGATGCGCGACGCGCTCGCGACGCTGCGCCGCGCCCGTGGCAAGGATGGCGGCGACTACCTCTACGATCTGCCCTGGTACGTCATCATCGGCCCGCCCGGCGCCGGCAAGACCACCGCTCTGGTCAATTCCGGCCTGAAATTCCCGCTCGCCCGCGGCGGCGCCGCACCCGCCGCGATCGCCGGCGTCGGCGGCACCCGCTATTGCGACTGGTGGTTCGCCGAGGAGGCCGTGCTGATCGACACGGCCGGCCGCTACACCACGCAGGATACCGACGCGAAGGCCGAGAAGGCGAGCTGGCTCTCCTTCCTCGATCTGCTCAAGACCCACCGCCCGCGCCAGCCGATCAACGGCGTCATGGTGGCGATCAGCGTCGAGGATCTGCTGACCTCTTCGCCCGAGGAGATCGCCGCCCATGCCGACGCGATAAGAAACCGACTGCTGGAGCTGAACGAGCGGCTCAAGGTCGACTTCCCCGTCTATGCCGTCTTCACCAAGGCCGACCTGATCGCCGGCTTCAACGAATATTTCGGCGGCCTGTCGGAGCCGCAGCGGCGGATGGTCTGGGGCCACACCTTCCAGACCGGCGACAAGACCCGCAACATGATCGCCGACGTCGCGCCCGAATACGACGCGCTGATCGAGCGGCTGAACGAGCGCCTTCCCGACCGGCTGCAGGACGAGGCCAACCCGACCGCGCGCGCCCAGATCTTCGGCTTCCCGAGCCAGATGGCGACGCTGAAGCGCTCGATCACCGATTTCCTCGGCCGCGTCTTCGAGCCGACGCGCTATCATGCCAACGCGACGCTGCGCGGCTTCTATTTCACCTCCGGCACGCAGGAAGGAACCCCGATCGACCAGCTGATCGGGGCGCTCTCGCGCAATTTCGGTAGCAGCCACGCCAGCGCCGGCGCCTATTCCGGCCGCGGCAAGAGCTATTTTCTGACCGACCTGATCCAGAAGGTCATCATCGGCGAGGCCGGCTGGGTCTCGACAGACCTCGGCGCCGCTCGCCGCGCCACCCTGCTGCGGGCCGCCGGCTTCGCAACGGTGGCGCTCGTCTCGCTCGCCGCGCTCGGCCTTTGGTGGACGAGCTTCTCGCGCAACAGCGACCTGATCACCGCGACCAACTACGGAACCTCCGACTACCGCGCCAGCGCAGCCCCGGTGCTGCAGGAGACGACGATCTCCGAGCGCAATTTCAGCCGTGTCCTGCCGCTGCTGCACAAGCTGCGGCATCTGCCGGCGGGCTATGCCACCCGCGACGAGCCGACACCGACCGCCGCCACCTTCGGGCTCAGTCAGCGCGCCCGCCTGCAGAACGCGGCCGAACTCACCTACCAGCAGGCACTGGAGCGGATGCTGCGCTCGCGCATCATCTTCCGGCTGGAGGAGCAGCTCGAGGCCAACCAGACCAATCCCGGCTTCGTCTATGAGGCCCTCAAGGTCTACATGATGGTCGGCGGCCAGGCGAAGCTCGACCGCGACCTCGTCATCGCCTGGATGCGGCTGGACTGGGCCGAGAACCTCTTCCCCGGCGCCGCCAACGCCAAGGGCCGCGAGGCGCTGGAGGAGCATCTGGTCGCGATGCTCGATCTCGACGACGGCGAGGCCGAGCCGCTGGTCAAGCTCAACCAGTCGCTGATCGAGAACAGCCAGCGCACGCTGCGACGCCTCAGCATCGCCGAACGCGCCTATGAGCTCTTGCGCACCCAGGCCCGCTCGCAGAGCCAGAAGGATTGGGTTGCGGCTCGGCGCGGCGGCTCCGACGTGCGTCTGGCCTTCGAAGGCGTCGGCGGCGAGGATCTCGATGCGATCCGCGTGCCCTATTTCTACACCTATGACGGCTTCCAGAACGCCTTCGTCGACCGCCTCGGCGACATCGGCGACCGGATCGAGAAGGAACGCTGGGTGCTGGGCGAGAATGCCGACCAGCAGGCGATCATCTCCCAATACGCCACGCTCTACCAGGACCTGCTCAAGCTCTACAGCCGCGATTTCGTCGCCTCCTGGCAGCGCACGCTGGCAAGGCTGAAGCTGCGCCCGCTCAACGCCGACAAGCCGCAATACGTCGCGCTCAGTGCGATGGCGGCACCGACTTCGCCCTTCAAGCAGATCCTCGAATCCGTGCGCGACGAGACGCAGCTCACCAAGGAGCGCGCCTCGCCCCGCAAGGCGGCCGCGGCGGCTGCGACCGACGTTCTGGAGAAGCGCGCGAGCGACGCGCTGAGCCGGCTCGGGACCAATCTTCCGCTCAGCGCGCCCGGTGTCGAACGTGTGCTCGGCGGTGGCGGCAACGAGGCGCTCGGCGCCGACATCGAGGCGCAGTTCAAGCCTTTCCATGTCCTCGTCGAAGGCGATCTCGGCCGTCGCCCGGTCGATCAGCTCCTGCAGGTGCTGTCGGAGATCAGCCAGAACCTCGCCACCGCCGCGACCAACCCGGCGCAGGCGGCGGCGGCAAACGCAGCACTCGTGCCGCTGATCGCGACGCTGCGGGCCAATTCCTCGCGCTATCCCGCCCCCTTCGGCGCCATGGTCGTCTCGGCGGTCAACGATTTCGAGGGCGACGCCACGGGCGCCACCGTAGCCCTGCTGCGCCAGGCACTGGGCGACCAGGTCAGCCGCGTCTGCACGGAGATCCTAACCAACCGCTACCCCTTCGTGAAGGGCAGCGCGCGCGATGTGCCGCTGGCCGATTTCGCCCGGCTCTTCGCGCCCGGCGGCATCATGGACAAGTTCTACAAGGAGCGGCTCGAACCCTATGTCGACAGCTCCAAGGCGCAATGGAACTGGCGCGTCGACAGCCGCGTCGCCCGCTCGCTCTCGGCGACGACGCTGCGAGAGTTCCAGCGCGCCAGCGAAATCCGAGAGGCCTTCTTCCCGACCGGCGGCAATCTGCCCTCCTTCCAGATGATCGTCGTGCCGACCGCCCTCTCCGCCGACGCCGCCAATGCAAAGCTCGAGATCAACGGCTTCACCGTGACCAGCCAGCAGGGCGTCAACACGCCCGCCCCGGTGATGTGGCCCGGCGCTGGCATCGGCCGCACCGCGATCACGCTGACGCTCGGCGGGGCGAGCGGCGGCGGCGTCTTCGGCGGCGGCTTCTTCTCCTCCGGGCCGAGCGCGCCCTCCGGCGAGGTCAAGCTCTTCGAAAGGGACGGTGTCTGGTCCTTCTTCCGCCTGCTCGACACCGGCTCGGTGCTGCGCCAGGGCGACAATATCGGGCTGACGCTGGCGGCGGGTGGACGACAGGTCGGCTACCAGTTCGGCGTCGGCTCGCTGAAGAACCCGCTGATCCTGCCCGCATTGCGGGAGATCCGCTGCCCGTCGGGGATCTGAGGCGATGAGCTGCGGCCTGTTCGGGAAGCTGCCGGCCAAGCGCGATTTCATAGCGGTCAATGCGCCGGCGGCCTTCCTCAAGGTTTACGAGACCTGGCTCCAGGGCGGGCTGACCGCGAGCCGCCTGACGCTTGCGGGCGGATGGCAGCAGGCCTTCCTCAACGCCCCGATCTGGCGCTTCTGGCTCGGCCAGGGTCTGTGCGGGCAGGCCGTCGCGGGCGCCTTCATGCCCTCTGTCGACGGCGTCGGCCGCTATTTTCCGCTGACGGTCTTCGCCCTGGCGCAGCCCGGCGGCGCGATTCCGCATCCGGAACTCGACCCGCAGGACACATGGTATGCCGGGGTCGAGGATTTCCTGCTGCAGGCCCTCGATCCGGAGACCAGCTTCGAAGCCGTCTCGGATCGCCTGTCGCGGCTTGCCATGCCCAATGACGCGCTGCTCGCGCCGCCGCCACCGGACATGGTGCGCCTCTCGGACGGCACCATCGTCACCGCTCTGGACGCCGCGGGCTTCCCCGCCCGGCTCGCCGCGTTGCGGGTCGAGGACCACGCCCGCGCCTATGCCCATGCGACCTGCTTCTGGACCGTCGGCGGCGCGAATTTCGAGCCGCTCGCCCTGGTCGGGCACGGCTTGCCCGACCCCTATCTCTTCGCCGGCCTGCTGACCGGCCATTTCGATGCGTTCCTCGAACCGGGGCGGGCCGTGTCATGAGCGATCTCAGCCAGGATCCCAGCCAGACCGCCTCGGGCTTCGAGACCGGCGCCGTCAGCCATGTCGGGCGCATCCGCAGCGCCAACGAGGACAATCTGGTCGTCCGGCCCGAATTCGGCATCTGGGCGGTCGCCGACGGGATGGGCGGCCACGAGAACGGCGCGCTCGCCAGCGCAACCGTCGCCGCCGCCATCGAACGCATCGGTCAGACCCAGTCGGCGCCCGATCTTCTGGCCCGGCTGGAGGATGGCGTGCTGCAGGCCAATGCCGAGCTGCGCCGCCACATCGCGGAGGGCAACGGCGCGCCGATGGGCTCGACGCTGGCGGTCCTGCTCGTCCACGAGCGCCACTTCGCCTGCGTCTGGTGCGGCGACAGCCGGATCTACCTCATCCGCGCCGGCCAGATCCTGCAGATCTCGCGCGACCACACCGAGGTTCAGGATCTGGTCGAGCGCGGCGTGATGACCGCCGCGGAAGCCAGGCTCTCGCCGCGCCGCCACGTCATCACCCGCGCGATCGGCGTCCACGACGTACCGGAGCTCGATCTCGACAGCGGCGAGATCGAGGATGGCGACGTCTTCGTCCTCTGCTCCGACGGGCTGACGGAGCATGTCGGGGAGGCCGAGATCCTCGAAGCGGCCGAGGAGGCCGGCGCCCAGCAGGCCTGCAACGCCCTGCTGGCGCTGACCCTGCAGCGCGGGGCGCGCGACAACGTTACGGTGATCATCATGCGCTATACCCGCAGGGACGACCGGACGACCCGGTGGCTGCCGAACAGGCGCATGCAGGAGACCGAAACGCCATGAGCGACTCCGAGCGCACCGTCTTCGCGCCCCGCGCCGGCGCCGTCTCCGTCGGGACCACCCTGAACGGCATCTACGAGATCGAGCGGCTGATCGCCGTCGGCGGCATGGGCGAGGTCTACCAGGGCCGCGCCATCCAGACCGGCGATGCGGTGGCGATCAAGATGATCCGCCCGGAGCTCGCGCGCGACGAGGCGGCGCTCGCCCTGTTCCGGCGCGAGGCCGCCGCCCTGCACAATCTCTACAACGAGGCCATCGTCCGGTACTACGTCTTCACGATCGATCCGGGGACGCAGTCGCCCTATCTGGCGATGGAATTCGTCGACGGCCAGCCGCTCTCGGAGCGCATCAAGGAGGCGCCGCTGAGCCTCGACGAGGTCGACGTGCTGCGCCGGCGCATCGGACCGGGCCTCCACGCCGCCCATCTCCTCGGCATCGTCCACCGTGACGTCTCGCCGGACAACATCATCCTGCCCGGCGGCAGCGTCGCGCGGGCCAAGATCATCGACTTCGGCATCGCGCGCTCAAGTATCCTGGGCGAAGGCACGGTGATCGGCTCGGGCTTCGCCGGCAAATACAACTATGTCTCCCCCGAGCAGCTCGGCCTCTATGGCGGCGACGTCACCGGCCGCTCCGACATGTACAGCTTCGGCCTCGTCCTCGCCGAGGCGCTGACCGGCAAGCCGCTCGACATGGGTGGCAGCCAGGTCCAGATCCTCGAGAAGCGCCGTCGCCTGCCCGATCTCTCGGGCATCGACGCCCGCATCCGCCCGCTCCTGGCCCGCATGCTCGCGGCCGACCCGGCCGAGCGCTTCGCCGACATGTCGGAGGTCGCGGCGTGGCAACCGCAGGCGCCGGCCGCCAAGGTCGCGGCCGGCAAGTCCCCGCTGCGCGCCGTCGCCGGCATCGCCGCACTCGCCCTGCTCGCCGGCGGCGGATTCTACGGCTGGACCCTGCTGAACGACGAGCCGCCCCGCGGCGACACCCCGCCACCGGCCCTCAACGAGGCCCGCAGCGAGCCTCCGGCCCAGACCCCGAACCCGGCCCAGGCCCAGAACCGCGTGCCGGAACTGGTCGAGCCACCCGCCGTGCCGCCGCC
>NZ_JAUXYO010000093.1 GCF_030694325.1 Allobosea sp.
CGCCGACGAGCACGATCACCGCGATGGCGGCGAAAGCCTGCAGCAGGGCCTGGACGAGGCCCGCCACCAGCGAGCCGCCGCCGCCCTGCGCGCCGAGCACGCTGACCAGGAAGAGCAGGGGCACGACCGCAATGTCCTGGCTGATCAGCACGGCAAAGCTGGCCCGGCCGGCCGAGGAGGTCATCCGCTTCTTGGCCGAGAGCAGTTCCACCACCATCGCCGTCGACGACAAAGCGAGGCCGAAGCCGATGATCAGGGCCGCCGTCGTCGGCTGGCCGAGCGCATAGGCGACGCCGCCGATCGCCGCCGCCGACAGCACGATCTGGCCGATGCCGAGCCCGAAGACGAGCCGGCGCATGGTCTTGAGACGCTCGAAGGAGAGTTCGAGTCCGATCACGAAGAGCAGGAAGGCGACGCCGAGCTCGGCGGGGCCGGCCAGCGCCTCCGGGCTCGAGACGGTGATCGTGCTGAGCAGCGGGATCGAGGAGACCAGACCGCCGAGGCCGAAGGGGCCGAGCAGCGCGCCGCAGGCCATGAAAGCGACGACCGAGTTGATCTTGAAGCTCTTGGCGAAGGGCACGATCACGCCCGCCGTGGCGAGCACCACGGCAGCGTCCTTGTAGACGGACGGATCGACGGTCGCGGCCAAGGAGAACGCCTTGCGATTCGAACTGGAGGAGGGCGGGCCGACTGTGCGGTTTCAGAGGCGGCGACACAACCGTTGCGGCGCAGCATCGCGGCGATATTTGCTTTTGCTGCTTGAGTCTTAGCGCTGCCGCCTTGCGCGGCGCCGTCCACGGGCGGTTTCCTGCCGCGCGCTTCCGGGCTAGCGTCCGGCGCTCCCGTTCAGAAGGCTTGCGCATGCGTTTCACCGGCACCGAGAACTATGTCGCCACCGAGGACCTGACAGTGGCGGTCAATGCCGCGATCCGGCTGGAACGCCCGCTGCTGGTGAAGGGCGAACCCGGCACCGGCAAGACGGTGCTCGCCGAGGAGATCGCGGCCGCGCTGGGCGCGCCGCTGATCACCTGGCACGTCAAGTCGACGACCAAGGCGCAGCAGGGCCTCTACGAATACGACGCGGTCAGCCGCCTGCGCGACAGCCAGCTCGGCGACCCCCGCGTCTCCGAGATTTCCAACTACATCCGGCGCGGCAAGCTCTGGGAGGCCTTCGTCGCGCCTGAACGGCCCGTGCTGCTGATCGACGAGA
>NZ_JAUXYO010000094.1 GCF_030694325.1 Allobosea sp.
TCGCAGGAGGCGGCGGCGATCCCCGCCTTCCGGGCGCCGGCGCTGGGCGAGACCGGCACGATCCAGGTCGCGCGCATCGTCGAGGCGGCGCGCGGGGCCGGCATCATCACATCGGCCGCCGAGCTCGAGGGCGCCGGCCAGGCGCAGGTCGTCGTCACCCGCGCGGCACGCCGCGTCATGGCCTCGGACATCGAGGAGGCCGTGAAGACCGGGCTGCAGGAGCGCTACGGCGTCGATGCCCGCGCCTTCGCCCTGACCATCGACGGCGGCGCGCCCTCGATCGCGGTCGAGCCCGAGCTGACCGGCGAGGCGGTCGTGAGCGATCTCGCCTATGATTCCCGCACGCGGCGCCTGCAGGCGCGGGTCTCGGTGCCCGGCAGCATGGCGCTGCGCCTCAAGCCGGTCCGCATCGCCGGCCAGCTCGTCGAGACCGTCGAGGTCGTGGTGCCCCGGCGCGCCGTCGCCCGCGGCGAGACGCTGGGCCAGGCCGACGTCCTGGTCGAGCGCCGCCCGCGCGACGGCCAGATGGCCGACCTGATCGGCGATCCGCGCGCCGCGATCGACAAGGTCGCGACCCGCGCCTTGATGGCCGGCGCCCCGCTGCGCGCCGGCGATCTGCGCCGGGAGGAGATCGTCGCCAAGGGCGACCTCGTCACGCTGGTCTACGAATCCCGCGGGCTGACCATCACCATGCGCGGCCGGGCCGGAGAGGCGGGCGCGATGGGCGACGTCGTCAGCGTCACCAACCCCCAGTCGAAGCGCGTGCTGCACGGCACGGTGAGCGGGCCCGGCCGGATCTCGATCCAGTCCGCCGCCTCCGGCCGCGTCGCCAGCGCGCCCTGATGTCCTCCGGAAACCGGATGAGTGCCATGATCACCCTGTCGAACCCCGCCACCCGCAGCCACGCCCGCGCCGCGGCCCGCCTCGCCGGCCTGCTGCTGCTGGGCGTGTGCCTCAGCGCCTGCGGCGCCGCCGACCGGCTCGCCAATGTCGGGGCCGCACCCGCGCTCTCGCCGATCGAGGACCCGACGGCGAGCAAGGGCTACAAGCCCGTGCAGATGCCGATGCCGGCGATGGAGCACGCCTCCTACGCGCCGAACTCGCTCTGGCGCACCGGCTCGCGCGCCTTCTTCAAGGACCAGCGGGCGCGGCTCGTCGGCGATCTCGTCACCGTCAAGGTCAAGGTCACAGACAAGGCGCAGCTCAACAACACGACCAAGCGCAGCCGCAAGAACGGCGAGGATGTGGGCGCCGACAACGCCTTCGGCTTCGAGAACAAGCTCGACAAGTTCCTGCCGGACGGCGCCAGCGCCGGCTCGCTTTTGAAACTCGACTCCGCCGCCTCGAGCGAGGGCGCGGGCTCGGTCAACCGCTCCGAGACGCTGGCGACGAACGTCGCCGCCGTCGTTACCCAGACCCTGCCCAACGGCAACCTCGTGATCGAGGGCAAGCAGGAGATCCGGGTGAATTTCGAGGTGCGCGAGCTGATCGTCGCCGGCGTGATCCGGCCCGAGGACATCGAGAGCGACAACACCATCGAGTCGACCAAGATCGCCCAGGCCCGCATCGCCTATGGCGGCCGCGGCCAGATCACCGACGTCCAGCAGCCGCGCTACGGCCAGCAGGTGATGGACATCCTGCTGCCGTTCTGACCCTCACACAGACACGACGTCATCCTGGGCGGCCGCAGGCCGTCCCGGGATCCATCGAAGGGCGCGGCGGCGCCCGATGATGGATCCCGGCCGGCGCCGCTTCGCGGCTTGCCCAGGATGACGGCGCGTTTCCCAAGTCCCTTCACGAAGGATCTCAGCCCCCACACGTCCCCCATCCCGGCCGGCGCGGAACGCTCCCCGCAATTCCCCGCGCCAGCCGGAAGGCGGTCTCTCCCGAGCCGCCACCCCACCGGCCGCAAAGCCACGCTCCCCGGCCTTCAGGGCGAGCGGCCGACAGAAAACCCCGCCTTCTCCCGAGGCGGGGTTTTTTGTGGGGCGTTACGGCCGGAAGGGCATGCGCGGTGGCGCGGTCCGCCACATCAGCTCCACCTCCTCGGGCGTCAGCCCATAGGCGGCGTTGACGAGGTCGGAGAGCCGGCGTTCCAAAACCAGCGCCTCGTCGGCGGCGCGGCGGGCGGGCTCGACCGTCTCGCGGTGCTCGTCCTTCAGGCGCTGGATGTCGGCGGCGGTGAGCCGGCGCGCCTTAGGCAGGGCCTTGCGCACGGCGGCCGCGAAGCCGTCGGCATCGAGCCGGTGGGGCTGGGCGAGCGCCGCGCCAGGCTTGTCGAGGCCGAACTCGTGATGGAGCCAATCGTGTATGGTGCGATTAGCAGCAGATACGACGCGGGTTGCGGCAATGACTTCATCCACGTCAATTTGGGCAGCCTGCCGATACGCGTCATCACCAGGCGCGATCGGTAAAGCTTCCATCCTGAACGACATGGGGCTTAACGCCTCGTCTTTCATATGGGGTAGGAAACGCCAATTGTGCCACCACATGAGCGGTGAATTTAGTATTGAAAGTAAAAAATGACAATCTGAAGTAATAATGAAAGTTTTGTTATTACTAAGTTCGCTCGATTGATTGAAAGCGTAGCATGGATAAAATTGAATCTCTTGATAGATAATACCGGTTCTGCCATAAGCTGCCGGATTTGCAGCGGTTTGTGGTTCCCACCAGAATTTACCTCGACTTTCGCGGCCTCTAAGCCCAGATTCAAACCTTTTAAGGTGACGATAAATTGCCGGGAAAGAATCTTTAAATATTATTTCGCCGTCGCCCTCCGATTTGGATGACCAAGGCCACATGTTTTCGCCGCGAGACGCGAGCGCGATCAATTGAAGAGATGGAGGATCATTCAACCAGCGCTGAAGATCTTGTCCTCTCCGGAATGGTTGAATAACATTAGCACTGTTTGGGTCTTCTCTCAGGAGATTATCGGCTGTTGCATTGTCTACTACAAAGGCCTCGTTCAGGCCGGTCTTAATACCATTGATCGGCGCGCGGCCCGCATACTCCGCCAGCGGCACGCCGTTTCGCCGGATCTTGTCGAGCAGATCCATCACCGGCTTGGGCTCCAGCACCCAGGGCTCCCGGGTGAACAAGGTGCGCGGCAGCGGGAAGGTCGCCTCCGCCACGGCCCCGGCCAGCCCCTTCCGCGGCACGCTGTCGCGCGGAATGACGCAGATTGCGGCTTCCTCCGGCGGGGCCTCGTCGCGGGTCGGCTTGCGGACCGTCACAACGCTGGGGAAGACGTCGGCATCCGGGAAGAAATGCTTGGCGTGGCCGAAATCGGCGATGAATTCGAGCCAGCCCACCCCGGCGAAGACAGCGCGCAGCTCTTCCGCATAGCCGGCTTTCAGCCATTTGTTGGTGACGACATAGGCCATGCGTCCGCCGGGCTTCAGCAGCTTCAGCCCCTGCTCGTAGAAATAGACATACAGGTCAGCCATGCCGTCGAAGGCGGCGTAGGACCCCTTGAGGACGCGCTTGATCTCGGCGCCGAGCAGCTCTTGCCGGACATAGGGTGGGTTGCCGATGACGGCGTCGAAGCCGCCGACCGGCTCGGCCGAGGCCAGATTGCGCCAGACATTGGGAAAGCCGATCTCCCAATGGAAGAAGTCGTGGCGCCTGCCGAGCGCGCGGGCTTCCTCGACCAGCCCATCGGCTGTCACGCGGCGGCGATCGTCGACGCTGATGCCGGGAAACAGGCTGGACTGCTCGGGCTGGTCCGGCGGCAGGAGGGCGAGCTGCTGCTTGAGTTCGGGGGTGGCAATACGCGCCGCACCCGAGGCGATCCGGATCGGGTCGCCGAAGGTGCCCTCCAGCACGAGCTGGAACGCCGCCGCGCGCTCGAAGGCGACGAGATCACGCCGGGCCTTCTCCTGCTGCTTCTCCGGCTTGCCGGCGAGCTTGCGGAAATCGGGGGCGGATTTGGGCGCCGCCTCGAAGACGCCCAGCATCCGCTCGGCCGTCAAAAGCGAGAACAGCTCTGCGATCGGCGCCGTGACCTCGCCCACGGTGCCGAACTTGGTCTTGGACGCCGTCACCTCGGCGATGTCGTTGTCGGTCGTCTCCTCGATCTCGGCCATCAGCCCGGCGACCTGCTCGACCCGTGCGATCTGGCTGAGATTGAAGAGAGCGCCGCGCTGCTGCAGCGCGTCCACCGTCGGGCGCACCCAGGCCCCGACCACGCTGTCGCCGGCGCGCAGATGGTGGTCCAGGAAGGAGAGGGGGGCGCCGACGGTGAAGGAATGCAGCCAGAGGGCGACCTTGGCGAGTTCCACCGCCATCGGGTTCTTGTCGACGCCATAGACGACGCGCTTCAGCACCATGCGTCGCACGATGTGGCGGTCGTCGAGCTGCCCTTCTGCGATTGCCCAGTTGCGCGCCCGCGCCTCGCCGACAATCTTGGTTCTGACGGCGGCGACGCGGGCGGCCAGCGGGGAGATGTAGTCGCCCCAAGGGACCAGCGTGGCGGCTTCCTCCTGCGCATCGAGCACGGCATCGGCCACCCAATCGACGAGGCTGACGAGGAAATGCCCCGAGCCCATCGCCGGGTCGCAGACCTTGAGCGTCAGGATCGCGCTCGCGGGATCGATTTCCGCCAGTTCGGCCAGCCGGTCGGCGACGGGGCGCCGATCCGTCGCGAGCGCGAGCGCCGCCGCGCGGAAAGCGTCCAGCTTCGCCGCCACCGCCGGTCCGACCGCCTTGTCGATGATCAATCCGACGAGTTCTTCGGGGGTATAATAGCTGCCGGAGGTGTGGCGTGCATCGTCGTCGGCGTCGATCTCGACGCGGCCCTCGGCGCTGACCCTGAGCCCGTGTTCGAGGATGCTCTCATAGACGGCGCCAAGCTGCTGGACTGAGAGGTCGCGATAATTGATGTAACGCGGGCCGCGCCCGTCGCCGGCATCGGCCTCATGGCTCAAGCCGAACACCATCCGCGCCACGATGTCGTCGGTCAGTTGCAAGCGGCCGAGGATGGGCGCGGTGGCGGGGTCAAACAGGCCGCCATTATAGGGCGGGATGCCAAGTTCGTCGTTGCCCTCGGCGATCGCCGTAAAGATCGTGATGAGCCGCGACCAGAGCAGGCAAATGCCCTTCGGATAACGGTCCGGCCCCTTCTCGGCGATCTCCTGTCTCAGCTTCGTCAGGCAGTAGGGAGCGTAGGCCCCGCGCTCGTCGGGCAAGAGGTTGCGATCCTCCGCGTAGAGCACGAAAAGCAGCCGGTAGAGCAGGATCAGCGCGCCCTGCCTGACTTCGTCGAGATAGGCCGGGCCGAGCACGGATGGGCGCTGCGGATCGCGCGTTGCCAGCGCGTTCGCCAGTTCCGGCAGGATTTCGTCGAAGACCTTCCCCGAGAGCGTATCCCGGACCTTTTCCTCCCAGCGTTTGCCCTCGCGAAGGGCCAGCTGGTGAAAGGTCTCGCCCTGATCGCCGGCAAGAAAGGCCGTGCGACCGAACAGCAGGCAGAAGAGTTTCAGGACATGCCGGCGCCAGGCTGCGTCATCCCCGAAAATCTCCGGGCGCCTGTCGAACAGGCCGGGTGATTCGATGCCTTCGATCTCGACGACGCGGCCAAGATCGATCTCCAGAAAATCCTCCGCGATCGACGTCGCGCCATGGAAATAGAGCCGCCAGAGCCGGCCATTGGTCAGGATGCCCCAGCGCAGCCTGCCCTTCGTGCGTTCCTCGATGCGTCGGAGATAACGCAGCATCTGCGAGGATGGCGTGCCTTCCTCGCCCTTGCGCCCACGCTCCTCGCGGTCGAGCGGCCGGCCCCAGCGCTTGGCCTCGACGATCGCGAGCCCATGCTGGAACCGCTGCCAGGGATCGAGAGCACCGGCGCGC
Organism: Allobosea sp.; assembly: GCF_030694325.1. Taxonomy (GTDB): domain Bacteria; phylum Pseudomonadota; class Alphaproteobacteria; order Rhizobiales; family Beijerinckiaceae; genus Allobosea. The sequence continues at coordinate 5,848 of NZ_JAUXYO010000094.1, forward strand.
GCCTTGGCCGACACATCCGGGTACAGCAGCGCGTCGGGAACATCGAGGCGCGCCTTTACGGAGGCATTGGGTTGCACCTCGCGCTCCGCCCAGCCGAGATGTTCAAGGATGGGATAGACGAGGTCGTCCTCGGTCTGCGCTTCGTTGGTGCTCTTGCGCGCGGCGATCTTCGACAGAAGGGTCTTCAGGCAGTCTTCGAGCTGATCGACCGTGACATCTTCGAGCGAAATCCAGTCGGCCGTATCGCGGATGCCTTCGAGCAGAAAGTCGCGTGTGAAGAGCCGCCCCTCGATCAATTCAATGCCCCAGCAACGAAAGTCATTCTGCCGACATCAACCAACCTGGAAGCGGGCTGAGGGATGCTAGCATAGAGGTCTTCCGGTCGCACCACGCGGCGGGACAGTGAGACGCTAAGGGCGACGCTTATCCCCGGTTCCCCCCAACACCCCTATCCTGACACCACCTCATCCCCGAGGGGCAGCCATCCGGAGGTGTGCCGTTGGTGGGGGTGGGTGCGGCGCCTGCGGGTGGAGTCACGATCCACTCCCGGGAGGCTTCGGGGCACCGCCCTGGGGGTACTACGGCCCCTGTGCGAGGAGCTCGCTGGAACGGTGGTTGGCATCACGCCTTCGTCCCATGCCTGACGGCGCGACAACCCGATGAGGGGAACTGGCGTCCAGGGCTCGCGGCGAAGGATAGCCTTCGACCCGATAAGCGCGGCCCGAGGTCCGAAATCGCCGGCAAGCGGAGCGCCACGGGGCGTGCGGATGGTGGCTCAATCCATCCGCGCCGCATCCTGGCTCAACGGATGCGGCTTGTTACCCCACGCGCCTCGCGGCGCTCCGCTGCCCCTCGTTGTTGACGCCGGCGTGCGGAGCGCTGGCGGGGATTTGGCGCGGCCGGAGCGGCGTTTCGTTCGGGAGGGGGCGGAAAGGTCGCAGGGGGCACAGGGCGTTTTCGGGGAACCCTCCGCGGTGCCTGCCGTTGGTTCGGGGACACCGCAACAACGGAGAAAAATCCATGAGTCTGAAGACTTTGACGCTCGCCGGCGCTCTCGCCCTGGCCCCGATGGTCGCCACCGCGCAGTCGACGCAGCCGCCCGTCAACTCGCCCACCAACAACCGCCCGACCACCGCCGCCCCCGTGCCCGTGCCGGGCGACGCCACCGTGGCGCCGACCCCCCAGCCGGGCGTGACCGCCAATCCCGCCGGCGGCGGCGTGCTGGGCGCGCCCTCCAACCCGCCGATGGCGCCTTCGGGCACGATGCCCTCGACGCCTCCGACCGGCACCGCCCCGAACCCGGCCGGTGGCGGCTCGACCAGCGTCCCGGCCAAGCCGTAAGCGGTCGGCCGTCAGGTCTCTGCACGGCTTTCGCGGCCTCGCCTCCGGGCGGGGCCGCTTCCTGTCAGGTGGAGGGGGCGCCGCGCCTGCTGCGGGGCTCATTCGCTGGTGGCGTGCTCGCCGACGTCGCGCAGGGCCTGGCCGACGGCATCCGTCTTGTCGGCGAAGTTGCGGCGGGTGTGGGGATCGACGACCGCGACCGGCGCCGCGATCGCCAGCCCCGCGACGGAGCCGACCGCAGCCGCGGTGCCGGCGGTGACCTGCATCACCTTCTCGCCCAGCCCGATCCGGGTGTCGGTGATCGGCTGGCCCTCGATCAGGCGGGAGCCGATCAGCTTCACCACCTCGGGGCTCTCGGCGAATTTGCCGTGGTTCAGGCGGTCGCCCGAGCGTAGCGAGGTCAGGTTGAGGACGGTGATGCCGGCCTTTTCGAGCTGGCTGCGATAGGGTTCGCTGTCGGGATCGATCGCGCCGAGGCGCGCCGTGCTGCCCCAGACCCGGCGCGAGACGGCCAGCGCCCGGTCGTCCAGCGAGACGAAGAGGGTGAATTTCGGGCGGCGGCCTTCCATGTCGGCGATCTGGCTGCGGAAGACGTCGACATCGACGTCGGGCGCGGCGAGCATGACATTGGCGATCTTGGGCGAGATCGTGCCGTTGCGGATCGACATCTCACGCAGCGCCTCCAGCGTCACCCAGTTGCCCATCGAATGGGCGAGCACCGAGACCTCGCCCACGGCGGGATCGCGCGCCAGCGCCTGGAACAGGTTCTCCAGCGCACGGCGGGAATAGTTGCCGCTCTCGCGGTCGTAGCCATAGGCGAAGACCGAGCCGCGCGAGGGCCAGGTGAACAGGATCGGCACGACCTGCGCCTTCGAATCGTGGACGATCTGGGCGAAGCGGTAGACGGCGTCCTCGAAGCGGTTGTTGAAGCCGTGGATGAAGACCAGGACGCGGCGCTTGGGCACCTTCTTCACCGCCGTGTTGAAGCGGGCGACGACGCCTTTCTGGTCGAGCTTCTCGACCTTGAGCGTGACGAAATCGGTCTGCGGATCACCGGGCAGGGCCTTGGGCCACTGCACCTCGCCGACCTTGCGGCGGCCCTCGGCGGGCAGGGAGACGGTGATCTCGGCGAAATTCGGCGTGCCGCGCTCGCCGGAGAAGAGCAGCCCGGCATCGGGGTCGGGCGCGCGGGTGGTGGCGACCAGCATGGTGACGCGGCTGGCCTCGGCGGAGGGGTTGATCACCGGCACCAGCACGCCGCGGACATCGCCGGCACAGCCGGCGAGTGCCGTGGCCAGGAGGGCCGCGAGCAGACCGGCGCGCGATGGCCGCATGATCCGACGCAACATGACGCTTTTCCCCCGCCGGCCGGCGGCCGCAGCCGCCGGTTCTCCAGTCTTCCCCAAGGGCAGCATAGACCAGTGCGGGCGCGGGGCGCCAGCGCCGGGTCAGGCCTCGGCGCGGACCCTGGCCAGCTCGGCCTCGAGGGCGAGGATCCGCCGGTCGCGTTCGGCCAGCGCCGCCGCGACGTCCTTGGCGGCGATCAGCTGCGGGATGTGCTGGGGGCAGTTGGCGTCCCAGGCCGCGATGTCGAACAGGATCGCCTGCTCGGGCGTGCCGGCATGGCCGTCGGGCCTCAGCGCCTCGATCAGCGCCGGATCGTCCTCGACGACGCGGGCCGTGCCCCAGATCTTGATGCGCTGCCGGCGGGCGTAATCGATCAGGAAGAGATGGGCCTTGGGGTTCTCGGAGAGATTGCCGAGGCTGACATATTGCCGGTTGCCGCGGAAATCGGCGAAGCCCAGCGTGCGCTCGTCGATCACGCGCAGAAAACCGGCCGCGCCGCCGCGGTGCTGGATATAGGGCTGCCCGTCGGCGCTGGCGGTGGCCAGGAAGAAGCTGTCGCGCTCGGCAAGGAAGGCGGCGAGCTGTGGTGTCACCGTCGTCTCCCAGCCGCCGTTCTCCTCCATCCTGCGGTAGCCGCCCCGTGATCCCTTGCGCTGCTGCAGCGCCTTCACCGCCGGGGTGAAGGCGATGTCACTGGATGGGCTCCTGTCGGTCATGGTTCTGACTCCCCCGGGCGAGCCGGTGTGGCCCGCCGCGGCCCTGAAGATGACAATAATGGTGGCGTACGATAATCCGTCCGATCGACAGTTCATTGTTGCGCAGATGGGAGCAATGCCGTGGACCGCTTCGCGACCCTGCAGGCCTTCGTGAAGGTGGCCGAGGCGAAGGGCTTCGCCGCGGCGGCCCGCCCTCTTGCGCTCTCGCCCTCGGCCGTGACGCGGCTGGTTGCGGCGCTGGAGGAGCGGCTAGGCACCCGCCTGCTGCAGCGCACGACGCGCTCGGTCACGCTGACGGACGAGGGCGAGCGCTATCTGCCCCTGGCCCGGCGCATCCTGGCGGATCTCGACGAGGCCGACGCCTCCCTGCAGGCGGCGCGCGTGGCGCCGTCCGGCCGGCTGGTGGTGGCAGCGCCGCTCGCCTTCGGGCGCTTCCATGTCGGGCCGCTGCTCTCGGCCTATCTGTCGCGCTACCCGGCTGTGCAGGGTGAATTGCGGCTGGGCGACCGCCTCGTCAACCTGGTGGAGGACGGGGTCGACCTCGCCATCCGCATCGGCCATCTCGGCGATTCGGCGCTCCGGTCACGCCGCCTCGGCGAGACCCGGCGGGTCCTGGTGGCGGCGCCTGCCTATCTGGAGCGGCATGGCTCGCCGCTTTCGCCAGCCGCCATCGCCGGCCATCGCTGCATCCATTTCTCCGGCTTCAACGCGGCGCATGAGTGGGTGTTCGAGCGGGACGGGCGGCGGCAGAGGGTCGGCTTCACGCCGAGCTTCGTCACCAACGCGGCCGAGAGCGCCGTCCAGCACGCGATCGACGGCGGCGGGATGACGCTGGTGCTGGCCTATCAGGCGGCCGACGCCATCCGCCGCGGCGCGTTGACGATCCTCCTGCCGGAGCATGAGCGGCCGCCTTCGCCGATCCAGATCGTCTATCCGACGCAGCGCCTGCTCTCGGCCAAGGTCCGGGCCTTCGTCGACATGGCGGTGGCCGAGACCCGGTGGTCCTTCACCGAACTCGGCTAGCGCGCGGCCGGTCAGCAAAAAGCCCCGCTCCCAAGGGGCGGGGCTCGGTCGCAGGCGCCCGCCGGCGGCTACGTCAATCGTCGCGGAAGACGCGCTCGTTGCGCTCGTGGCGCTCCTGGGCTTCGAGCGACAGCGTCGCGATCGGCCGGGCCTCGAGGCGCTTGAGCGAGATCGGCTCGCCCGTTTCCTCGCAATAGCCATAGGTGTTGTCGTCGATGCGGGCGATGGCGGCTTCGATCTTGGCGATCAGCTTGCGCTGGCGGTCGCGGGCGCGAAGCTCGATTGCGCGGTCGGTTTCGGAGGAGGCCCTGTCGGCGATGTCGGGGTGGTTCTCGCTCTCGCTCTGCAGCGTCACCAGGGTCTCGCGGGCCTCCTTCAGAATCTCTTCCTTCCAGGCCAGCAGCTTGCCCCGGAAATACTCGCGCTGCCGGTCGTTCATGAACGGTTCGTCGTCGCTGGGCTTGTAGTCCGCGTCGAGGATGATCTGCTTCGACATAGGCGCACTCTCTGGTTGTCGTCCCCCGGCGCCCACCGACCTTGCCGTGGGAGGGCCGCCGATTTGGCGCCCTTATAGCGATGCCGGGGGGCGCTCACAATCGGATTGCAGGGCTCCGAGCGCTTCTTCACGGGGCCGTGTTTTGCACGGTGGAACAGGCGTTTGCGCGCGTTGTGCCGGTGATCGGGGCCGCATCAGCGCATCGCCTTCAACGCCGCGGCGATCTCGGCCTCGACCAGCCGGGCGAGCGGCTGGCGGTAATGCGAGCGGTCGAAGAACTGATTCGGATCGTGCAGTTCGGGGCGGTCGCGGCGTCCGTCGATCAGGGCGGTGAGCGGACGGCGCGCCGCGAGCCCGGCGAAGGCGCCGCGGCAGCCGGCCTCGGCGGCGGCCTCCGTGCTGCCCGGCACCGGCAGCAGGCTGCGATAGACGGGCGGGCGCACGAGAATCAAAGGCGTGCCGGGCGCCGCCTGCATCAGCGTTTCGAGTGCCTGCACGGCCGGCCACGGGCCGCTCGCATTGCCGCCGCCGCCCGGACCTGGCCGCTCCAGTTCAGCGCGCTTGGCCGGGTCGCGGTAAAAGCCCATGCCGATGGAATACCGCACGTAATCCCAGTACCCGTCGGGCCGCGCGCGTTCGCCGCGGCCGGGCAGGAGATAGACGATGCGGCGCTGGAACTCCTCCAGCACGTCGAAGCGCAGCAGGCCGACGAGATATTCGGCGCGGTCGCGGCTGTAGAGCCAGAAGGGGAAGGGCTTCGCGTTGGGCATCGCCGGATCTGCCGTGCACCAGAGATCATCGATGCCGACGACGACGGCGCGCGCCGGCTCGCGGCGGTGGCGCAGATACCAGTCGATCAGGACCAGACCTTCCTTGGGGCCCGAGGCCGGTGCGATCAGCGAGACGAAGGGGATCCCGGTCTGCGCCTGCAGCCGCTCGGGCGAAAGCAGCTGGACATGGGAGTTGCCGAAGATCGCGCCCTGGAAGGCGGGGTCGCGGCCGCGGCTGGCGGCGGCGGTGCGCGGCCCCTGCGGACGTACGCCCTCGCGCAGCGAGAGTGGGGTGTTGCCGGTGCCATAGGGGTCGATCAGCCAAGCCAGCGCCAGCGTGCCGAGCAGCGCCACCAGCGCTGTGGCGGCAAAGGCGCGCGCGAAACCGGCCCAGCGGGCTTCGCTCGCCGCTGTGCCGGCCGGCACGGCTGCCGCGTCAGAACTGGAAGTAGATGAACTCATAATTGGCGTCTTCGCCGATCTTGAACAGGATGAGGACGAACAGCACGGCGGCCGCCACAGCGAGCCAGCGCGACGGCGCAAGCCGGTGCACCAGCGCCCAGGCGGTCGGCCCGATGATCGCGAAGGCGGCGGCCGGAACGAGGGCCCGCCATTTGAAGCCGGTGCCGAGCGGGGCGAAGCCGAAGAGCCCCTTGTAGATCGTCATCGCCGCCTCGAAGCTGGTAGCGCGGAACAGCACCCAGCACAGGGCGACGAACAGGAAGGTCAGAAGCCAGCCGAGCAGCGGCGGCATCGGCCAGCCGGCGCGGCGCCAGAACAGCGCGACGATCAAGGCGAGGCCATGCGCCGCCCCCCAGGCGACGAAGGTCAGCCCCGCGCCGTGCCAGAGCCCGCCCAGCGCCATGGTCGCAAACAGCGCCCAGACCTGGCGGGGCAGGCCGTGCCGCGAGCCGCCGAGCCCGATGTAGAGATAGTCGCGCAGGAAGCGCGACAGCGTCATGTGCCAGCGGCGCCAGAAATCCTGGATGCTGGTCGAGCGATAGGGCGTCTCGAAGTTCGGTGGCAGCACGATGCCCAGCAGCAGGGCCAGCCCCAGCGCCATGTCGGTGTAGCCGGAGAAGTCGAAATAGATCTGGAAGGTGAAGGCCAGCGTCGCCTGCCAGGCTTCCGCCACGGTCACGACCTGACCCGCCGCGGCCGCGGCGAAGACCGGATTGGCGTATTCGGCCAGCGGATCGCCGATCAGCACCTTCTTGGCGAGGCCGGCGGTGAGCAGCAGAAGGCCCCGGCCGAAGCGTTCGGCGGCGTCGGGCCGGTGATAGGGGCGCTCGTCGAACTGGTGCATGATCTCGCGCCAGCGCACCAGCGGCCCCGCCAGCACCTGCGGGAAGAAGGCGATGTAGAGCCCGTAGCGGACGAGATCGTAGCGCGGCGCCTGGCCGCGGCGCAGATCGGTCAGGTACATGACGTGGTGGAAGGTGAAGAAAGAGATGCCGAGCGGCAAAGCGAGATCGAGCTTCGGCGCCGGCAGACCCGGAATCATCGCAGCGAGATCGCCGAAGAAGTTGAAGTATTTGAACAGCGCCAGCACGAGCAGGTTGGCGACGATGGCGGCCGTGATCAGTGCGCCCGAGCGCGTCTTCTGGAAGCCTTCTGCGACCAGCCAGTTGACCAGGATCGAGGCCATCAGCAGCGGCAGGAAGCGCCAGTCCCAATAGGCGTAGAATGCCAGCGACAGCACCAGCAGCAGCGGCAACCGCCCAACCGGTGCGTAACGCTCGACCAGCCAGTGCAGACCGAGCGCCAGCGGCAGGAAGGCGAGGAGGAAGGCGAAGGAGTTGAAGAGCATCGGGCCGGGCGCAAGGAGGGACGCGCCCGGTTAACCGATTATGAAGTGGCTGTCATGTCCGGGGGGGGCGGACGATCTTTCAGTCTGAAATCTTGCGCCGTTGACGCGCCAGTCGCCTCCCCGGCTCCCTTCCTATGTGCTTAATGCAGATCGCGACGGGCTCGATTGAGGACAGTATGCCCGGCGACGGCAAGGACAAGGCCGCTCAAGCGCTCGGGGCGAAGGGCAGCCGCATGCGCGCCGAGAGGATGAGCCCTGAGCGGCGCGCCGAGGTTGGGCGGCAGCGGCTAGGCGCTGGACTAAGGAATAATCTGTGGAATATTTTTCTTCATTTTTGTCGCGACGTCTGATAGGTTGATTCCCATCGACATGAGGGGCTGCGGATGGAAACCGACATCGACGTGTTGTTGCCGCGCATCGAGCCTTATCTGGACGTGTTTGACGGCGTGTTGCGGCGCGGGCATGCGGTCTACGAAAGCTATCCGCCGGAGGTAGCAATTGACCATGACGCGAGCACCCAAGCCCACTGCACCTATCGCCACATCTTGAAGGAAGCCCACCTCGCCCTCGATGCGCTGCCTCACGTCGAGCACATGGACATCCGAGGTCAGAATGTCTGGTTGTTTAAGGACGCCAACGTTGTGCTTCGTTTGAAGAAGACCGACGAAAACGGAGCGTCGAGCAATTATCCGACCCCTCAGGCGCTGGCATTTGATGTGGGCGAAGAACTCCCAGGGCTGCCGGCAGCGCCGACGAGGTTGACCGTTGGCTACCTGCTCGACGAAACGGGGATGGGCTTCAAACGCTCTCAAGTCTCCCTACCCACGCGGCGCGGGGCGTTATGGTGCGCTGCAATCATTCCTGCTGACATGCGGGCCGCTGAAGACCGCGCTTGGTACGAAGTCACCAAGCAGTCCCGTTTCCGCCTGTAGAAAACTGATGAAGCAGATCGAGACTTTCAACCGCCACATGATGGCGGTCGCCCGCGATTCGAGAGGGTGGACTCAGTCCCACCTCGCGGAACGAATGGACATCGCGCAGGGCACTATCTCAAAGGTGGAGGCCGGCTTGATGGCGGTTCCGTCCGATTTTATCGGCAAACTCGCCGAAACGCTTGGTTACGAGCCTGATTTGTTTTTTGAGACCGGTCGACCGTATGGGATGCCGCCGTTCCATTATCGCAGGCGCAAAAAGCTCGGTCAAAAGCCCTTGGATAAAATGATCGCCGAGATGAATATCCGGCGCATCCAGCTCAATATTCTTCTTAAGTCAGCCAAGACAAGTAACAGCTTTATTCCAGAGGTTGATCGGGACGAATATCAAGGCTCTAACGGTCGACATTTCAACGTTGAAGATGTTGCAAGACAGCTTCGCGAAAGCTGGCTCATACCGGATGGGCCGATTGAGAACGTGACCGATCTCATCGAAGATCACGGTGGCGTTGTGATCCCTTGCAATTTCGATAGCGATCTTATTGACGCCGTCAGCCAGCGGATTGACGGGCTTCCTGTCCTGTTTTTTGTTAACATGAATGCTCCAAGCGACAGGATCAGGCATACCTTGTGCCATGAACTTGGGCATATGATTTTGCATACTACGACGTTCTTAGACGATGATACTATGGAGCAGGAGGCCGACCATTTTGCGGGTGCATTTTTACTCCCTCCGCGCGCGGTTGGGGCTCAATTAGCAAGATTCGATTTCCGCCAAGTAGTAAATATGAAGAAATATTGGAAATCATCAATGTCCGCTATCGTTATGCGCGCAGATAGATTGAATATGATTACGCCATACCAAAAGAAAATGTTTTTTATACAAATGAACAAACTTGGATATCGTAGATCAGAGCCGTATGAGCCTCCCAAAGAGTACCCGAAAAAGATTCGAAAACTTATCGATCATCATCTCAATGTCTTGGGTTATTCGAGGAGCGAGCTGGCAAAAGCTTTGCATTTGGGCGAGGCTGAGTTCGACCGGATGTATGGCCCGCATATGGTTGGCGGCGGCACTGGCGGCGGCACAAGGCAGGGCCCTTCGCTTCGCGTAGTGAAATAAAGTGGATGCCTGATGCCGAGCATGAAAGTTCATTTCATGCTCGGCATGAACAAGCTATCTGTTGCGCAGTTTGTCCCCCGACGAACCCTAACTGAATTTCCAACTGCGACCATACTGAGTAGCGCGATCCAAGGCGCCCTCACAACGGGATGTTGTCGTGCTTGCGCCAGGGCCGCTCGACGCTCTTGGTCCTGAGCATGGCGAGGGCACGGGCGATGCGGCGGCGGGTCGAATGCGGCATGATGACCTCGTCGACATAGCCGCGCTCGGCGGCGACGAAGGGGGACATGAAGCGGTCCTCGTATTCCTTGGTCTGGCGCGCGATGGTCTCGGCGTCGCCGCCGCGGAAGATGATCTCGACCGCGCCCTTGGCGCCCATCACCGCGATCTGTGCGGTCGGCCAGGCGTAGTTGACGTCGGCGCCGATATGCTTGGAGGCCATCACGTCATAGGCGCCGCCGAACGCCTTGCGGGTGATCACGGTGACCAGCGGCACGGTGCATTCGCTGTAGGCGTAGAGCAGCTTGGCGCCGTGTTTGATGATGCCGCCGAACTCCTGGCTGGTGCCGGGCATGAAACCGGGCACGTCGACAAAGGTGATGACCGGGATATTGAAGGCATCACAAAAGCGCACAAACCGCGCGGCCTTGATGCTGCTCTTGATGTCCAGGC